>NZ_JAFLXB010000003.1:0-513239 GCF_019891455.1 Pseudomonas sp. P867
GCAGCCTCATTTGCTGTCAAGTGATTATTTTCAGAAGCTTTCGAAGATTTCTTCAACAACTTCAACCACTTGCGCTTAAGATCTCTCCGAAGCGGGAGGCGAATTCTACAGGGATTTGCATGTGCGTCAACCCCATTAAATCAAAAAACTCAAAACTCCCATTTGACCTGCCGTGCACCAGGCCTGGAGCCTCTGTGAATCTCTATATATAGAGAAGGGAGCCAGCGCATTGCCCGCACTGGATCCTCCTGACGCAAAAAACAACCTGCAACAAATGCCAGGCTATCAACAGATAGCAGGATTCAGATCGAAGGAAATGCAGCAGAGAGAAAAGCGGATGTCTTGTAGATAGCACTAAACGCCATGGCAGGCGTTCAGTCTATAAAGATGGTGTCCCAGGGCCGGTTCGAACGGCCAACCTTCCCCTTAGGAGGGGGATGCTCTATCCAATTGAGCTACTGGGACAAATGACAAGCGCGTCGCGGATGAGACCAGCGACAGACGGCGTGCATATTAACGGTCGAGGTAGTTTTTGTCATGTCGTCCTTAGGCATTTTGCTTGTAGGGCGATCCTTGCACATATCTTTAGAGCTTCACCCAGTAAACACGGGGACTTGCAGTGATCGTGCAAATTGCATTACCTCAAAATGCCATCATTGCAAACTGCAACCCGAAACCACCACATAGGCAAATCAACTAATTGATTTTAAAGGAAAAATAGTTTGGCACGGCATCTGCAATGTTCTTTGCATAAACCAAGCGAACCAAGCACCGCGGAGAACATGACCATGAATAGCATCCTACTATTAGCTCTCAATGCCGTAGCCCTGGCCGCACTGGTGATATTTCATTTCCAGCCAGTCAATACTCAAGATGCCGCACTGGCCAGCCAAGCAGTTCCCCATCATCTGCAACAACGCCCCCAGCTGGCGGTAGTCACTGCTACCGAGCAGTCACCCGTTCTCCTGACGCAAGAAACACAAGCAGCACCTACATCCGAGCACTGGGTTTTCTGAGATAACTATCAATGTCCAAACCTGCCTGGCTTTTTCTATGCTTGACCCTCATGGCAGGCTTTCTGGCCCTCGCTACTGACTCCCCTGGAGTTCAAGCCACCGCCTTTATCGTCAGCGCCGTGTTTGGTAGCCTATTGATATTGGCCCTCATCGCCGGTCGCCGAATCAAGTTCGATCCATTGCTGCGCTAACCCCCTCCCCCCCTACCTTATGTCGAATCACCCTAGCAAATCGGCAAACTGCCACTAGGCTTAAGACTGAGGGCAAAAGGCCATATTGCGCTGCGCCCTTCAACCCAGATGCGCCGTAGCCCTGCGCGTTGATGGACTAGCACTGCATCAGCGCCAAAGTTTTCAAACCAGTCCGCAAAAATGCAATTCAGTACTGGCACAAAGCCTTTAGGCGGTTCAATATTTGTCACAGAATTGACGCCAATGAAATGGCAAATCTGAGGCATGATGCGGCCTCTTTGCAATTCGGGTTGAACTTTGGTCGTGAGCCTTGTCTTAACACTCATCTTGCGGCCAATTCCAGAAACCGCTCCCCTGAACTAACCGGTTAAATATATGCGCCCATTGAAACAGGCAATTTATTCCAGCCGTACGGCTGACAAATTCGTCGTACGTCTGCCAGACGGAATGCGGGAACGCATTGCCGAGGTGGCTCGCAATCATCACCGCAGCATGAACTCTGAAATCATCGCACGCCTGGAACAAAGCCTTATTCAGGAAGGTGCCTTGGGTGAAGAGTTGAGCATGCGCCTGGATAGCCCGGAGCTGTCACTGCACGAACGCGAACTGCTGCAGCGTTTTCGTCAGCTCTCCCACCGCCAGCAAAACGCCCTCGTCTCGCTTATCGCTCACGATGTTGAGGCGGCCGCAGAAGCCAATTGATTGACACTGAAAGCCGAAGCCAGCCATGTGCTGGCTTTTTTTTGCCTGAATTTTGGAGATGGGGAGCAAAGCGGGGGCAGACATGCCCCCGCAGAAAGGATCAGAGCAGGAAGATCGTTGCCAGGCCCAGGAAGATGAAGAAGCCACCACTGTCAGTCATGGCAGTAATCATCACGCTGGCTCCCATGGCGGGATCGCGACCAAGGCGCGCGAGCGTCATAGGGATCAATACCCCCATCAAGGCAGCCAGCAGCAGGTTGAGGGTCATGGCGGCCGTCATCACTACACCCAAGGACCAACTGCCATAAAGGAGATAGGCCACCACACCAATCACTCCACCCCACACCAGGCCGTTGATAAGGCCCACAGCCAGCTCCTTGCGCAGTAGGCGTGAAGAGTTGGCCGTACTCACCTGATCCAGCGCCATGGCCCGCACGATCATGGTGATGGTCTGGTTACCGGAGTTACCGCCGATACCCGCCACAATCGGCATCAACGCCGCCAATGCCACCAGCTTTTCGATTGAACCTTCAAACAACCCGATGACACGAGACGCGATAAATGCCGTGATCAGGTTAACCGCCAGCCAGGCCCAGCGGTTATGCAGAGAACGCCAGACTGACGCAAAAATGTCTTCCTCTTCACGCAAACCCGCCATGTTGAGGACTTCGGTTTCACTCTCTTCACGGATCAAGTCAACGATTTCATCGATGGTCAGACGACCGATCAACTTGCCGTTCTTGTCGACCACCGGAGCCGAGATCAAGTCGTAACGCTCAAAGGCCTGGGCCGCGTCGTAGGCATCTTCGTCAGGATGGAAGCTGACGGTATCGCTGGCCATCAGGTCAGCTACTTTCTTCTCTGGATCATTTACCAGCAGGCGCTTGATCGGCAACACGCCTTTGAGAATTCCCTCGTAGTCGACCACGAACAGCTTGTCGGTATGGCCCGGCAGCTCTTTGAGGCGACGCAAGTAACGCAGTACCACTTCCAGACTGACGTCTTCGCGGATGGTGACCATCTCGAAATCCATCAGCGCACCGACCTGGTCCTCGTCATAGGACAGCGCCGATCGCACGCGCTCACGCTGCTGCGTATCGAGCGCCTCCATCAACTCATGAACAACATCCCGGGGCAGCTCAGGTGCCAGGTCGGCCAGTTCGTCCGCATCCATCTCCTTGGCGGCGGCCAGGAGCTCATGATCATCCATGTCGGCGATCAGCGTTTCACGGACCGAGTCAGACACCTCCAGGAGGATGTCACCGTCGCGATCGGCCTTGACCAACTGCCAAAGGGTCAGTCGATCATCCAGCGGCAAAGCTTCGAGGATGTAGGCAACGTCGGCGGAGTGCAGGTCATCGAGCTTGCGTTGTAACTCGACGAGGTTTTGCCGGTGAACCAGGTTTTCAACGCGGTCGTGGTTCGGACCTTCCTGGCGGTGCGTGAGGTCTTCGACCACGCGCTGGCGCTGCAGCAGCTCGATGACTTGAGCCAGACGATCCTGCAGGCTTTCTTGTGTTTTCTTTACTTCTACTTCGGTCATAGGCGAACTCCACTCCCAGCAGCGGGGCACGCCGGAAGGATCAATCAGTCAATTCATGATTGGTAAAACGGGGTACTGAGTCACTACTGGGTAAGTCCATGGAGGTATTCCACAAGCCCCGACGGGGCTGACGGGCGCATGATACACCGCCCGGCCGTTTTAAACGTTAAAAAACTGGAAAGAACAAGCGCTTGCGAGCCAATGTTCAGTATTGGCTGCACCTATAGAAATGCGACGACACGCAGGAGAGGGAAAACACATGGGAAAGATAAAAAGACCCACACCAGGATAAAACCTACATAAACCCCAGACGGCAAAAAGCCCGCACTAGGCGGGCTTTTTGTTTGTATGGTGCACTCGACAGGATTCGAACCTGTGACCGCTCGGTTCGTAGCCGAGTACTCTATCCAGCTGAGCTACGAGTGCAGATTGTGTTTTTAGACCAGATCACAACTGGTTGAAGCCGAGCTACCTGCATCGCTGCAACTAACTCTTAAATGGTGCACTCGACAGGATTCGAACCTGTGACCGCTCGGTTCGTAGCCGAGTACTCTATCCAGCTGAGCTACGAGTGCATTTGTTGCCGCGAATTATAGGCCGTTCAATCTCTATGTAAAGCTATTTTTTCGAGTATTTTCAACAACTTACCGAAAAAACCAGATTGCAACGTACTAAGCAAATAATGGCGGAGAACGGGGGATTCGAACCCCCGACACCCTTTTGAGGTGTACTCCCTTAGCAGGGGAGCGCCTTCGGCCACTCGGCCAGCTCTCCGCAACACGGGGCGTATATTAACCACGTTCATCCCCGTTTGCAAACATAAAAAACGATAAAAATTAAAGGCTTGGTTCTTCGTCCTTCTCTTTCTTGATCCGCAGGTAGATTTCCTCGCGGTGAACCGCTACCTCTTTTGGAGCGTTAACCCCAATACGCACTTGATTGCCTTTGACGCCGAGCACGGTCACGGTGATTTCGCCATCACCGATAATCAGGCTTTCTGCGCAACGACGAGTCAGAATCAGCATGCCTTTCTCCTCACGCATTTCAGTTCAGGAACAACAGTCTGCAAAAAAAAGGCATTCGACCTACAACCCAAAAGCCGTAGCCCTACACACCTAAGTATTGTCGAGCCCACGCAAAAGAACATGCGCCCCACAAAAAAATGAAAGGCGCGGTAAACCGCGCCTTCCTGGCAACACATCACTCGCCCTGTCGGGCCGGAGCGTCAAGCTCAAAAGCGGTATGCAGCGCGCGTACAGCCAGTTCCAGGTACTTCTCTTCGAGCACTACCGAGACTTTGATTTCCGAAGTGGAAATCATCTGGATGTTGATACCCTCCTTGGCGAGGGCCCCGAACATACGGCTGGCAACGCCGGCATGGGAACGCATGCCCACCCCTACGATCGATACCTTGGCAATCTTGGTATCGCCGACCACTTCACGGGCGCCAATCTCGCTCGCTGTGTTCTGCAGGATTTTCAATGCCGCATCGTATTCGTTGCGGTGCACGGTGAAGGTGAAATCGGTGGTGTTATCGTGCGAAACGTTCTGCACGATCATGTCGACTTCAACATTCGCATCGCTGACAGGACCCAGAATCTTGAAAGCCACGCCCGGGGTGTCTGGCACGCCACGGATCGTCAGCTTGGCTTCATCGCGGTTGAAAGCGATGCCGGAAATGATCGGCTGTTCCATGGATTCCTCTTCATCAATAGTAATGAGGGTGCCCGGACCCTCCTTGAAGCTGTGCAATACGCGCAGCGGAACGTTGTACTTGCCGGCGAACTCCACCGCGCGAATCTGCAGCACCTTGGAACCAAGGCTGGCCATTTCCAGCATTTCTTCAAAGGTGATCTTGTCCAGGCGCTGGGCCACTGGCACGACGCGCGGGTCAGTGGTGTAGACGCCATCCACGTCGGTATAGATCTGGCATTCGTCAGCCTTGAGCGCTGCCGCCAGTGCCACACCCGTGGTGTCAGAACCGCCACGCCCGAGGGTGGTGATGTTGCCTTGCTCGTCCACACCTTGGAAACCCGCTACAACTACCACGCGCCCAGCCTTCAGATCAGTACGAATTTTCTGATCATCAATCTGCAGGATACGCGCCTTGGTGTGCGCGCTGTCGGTGAGAATGCGCACCTGGCTGCCCGTGTAGGACACCGCCGGCACGCCACGCTTGTTCAGAGCCATGGCCAACAGCGCAATGGTTACTTGCTCGCCCGTGGACACAATCACATCCAGCTCACGTGGCAACGGCTGTTGATCCCCACTGATAGCCTTGGCCAGGTCGATCAGGCGATTGGTCTCGCCGCTCATGGCTGACAGCACCACTACCAGGTCATCGCCGGCATCGCGGAATTTCTTAACCTTGTCGGCGACCTGCTCGATTCTTTCTACAGAGCCGACCGAGGTGCCTCCAAATTTCTGTACGATCAAAGCCATTTCCAAGCCGCCTCAGCCCGTAAAGGGGCGCCTAATATCCAATCCACCCGCACTGAACAAGCCCGTGACTAGACCACGGGCCGATTAACAGTGCCTTAAATACCTGCCTCGACAAACGGCACGGTCAAGGCCAGGGCCGCATCCAGGGCACCGGCATCTACACCACCGCCTTGTGCCATGTCCGGACGACCACCGCCCTTGCCGCCCACTGCCGCAGCGGCTTGCTTCATCAAATCACCGGCCTTGAGTTGGCCAGTCAGGTCTTTGGTTACACCGGCAACCAGAACGACCTTATCCTCATGGACACTGCCGAGCAGGATCACTGCGCGGCCGAGCTTGTTCTTCAACTGATCGACCAAGGCCAACAACGCCTTGCCGTCCTGACCGTCCAGGCGCGCCGCCAGAACTTTCACATCCTTGACGTCAACCGCCGAGGCCGACAGATCATCGCCCGCAGCGCTGGCCGCCTTGGCCTGCAACTGCTCCAGCTGTTTCTCCAGCGCACGGTTGCGCTCCAGCACGGCAGACAGTTTGTCGATCAGATTGTCACGGCTGCCCTTGACCAGGCTGGCCGCTTCCTTGAGTTGTTCTTCGGCGGCATTGAGGTAAGCCAGGGCCGCAGCACCGGTCACCGCCTCGATACGACGCACACCGGACGCCACACCACCTTCGCTGATGATTTTCAGCAGGCCGATATCGCCGGTACGGTTAGCGTGGATACCACCACACAGCTCGACCGAGAAGCTACCACCCATGCTCAGCACGCGAACTTCGTCGCCGTACTTCTCGCCAAACAACGCCATGGCGCCCTTGGCCTTGGCGGTTTCGATGTCAGTTTCTTCAGTTTCTACCGGCGTGTTCTTGCGCACCTCGGCATTGACAATATCTTCCAGCGCCTTGATCTGCTCAGGCTTGATTGCTTCAAAGTGGCTGAAGTCAAACCGCAGGCGCTGGCTGTCGACCAACGAGCCCTTTTGCTGAACATGCTCGCCCAGCACTTGACGCAAGGCAGCGTGGAGCAAGTGAGTGGCCGAGTGGTTCAACGCAGTTGCGTGCCGTACGTCGGCATCGACCTGGGTATCCACTGGCGCGCCGACGGTCAGGCTGCCCAGCACCAACACACCGTGATGCAGGAAAGCACCGCCGGTCTTGGTGGTGTCGCGCACCTCGAAACGGCCGGACGTCGAGCTGAGGAAACCACAATCACCAATCTGGCCACCTGACTCGGCGTAGAACGGGGTCTGGTCCAGCACCACCACGGCTTCTTCGCCTTCGCTCAATACATCGACCGACTTGCCGTCTTTATAGATGGCAACGATCTTGGCCGAGCCGGCGGTAGCCTTGTAGCCGATGAACTCGGTGGGCACGTCAACCTTGACCAGGGTGTTGTAGTCCAGGCCAAAGGAGCTGGCGGAACGCGCACGCACACGCTGGGCTTCCATCTCACGCTCAAACCCGGCTTCATCGATGGTCAGCTCGCGTTCACGGGCGATATCGGCGGTCAGGTCCATCGGGAAACCGTAGGTGTCGTAAAGCTTGAACACCACGTCGCCCGGTACCACAGAGCCTTTGAGCTCAGCCAGGTCCTGCTCGAGAATCTTCAGGCCGTGCTCCAGTGTCTTGGAGAACTGCTCCTCCTCGGCCTTGAGTACGCGCTCGATATTGCTCTGCTGCTGCTTGAGTTCCGGGAAGGCATCGCCCATCTCGGCAACCAGTGCAGCCACGATTTTGTAGAAGAAGCTGCCGGTGGCACCCAGCTTGTTACCGTGACGGCAGGCGCGACGGATGATGCGACGCAGCACGTAGCCACGCCCTTCATTGGACGGCAACACACCATCGGCAATCAGGAAGCCACAGGAACGGATGTGGTCCGATACCACTTTGAGCGACGACTGGCCTTCATTGGTGCAACCAATGGCCGCAGCCGAAGCGCTCAGCAGGTTGGTGAACAGGTCGATTTCATAGTTGGAATGAACGTGCTGCATGACCGCACTGATCCGTTCCAGGCCCATGCCGGTGTCTACCGACGGCGCCGGCAGCGGATGCAACACGCCATCGGCGGTGCGATTGAACTGCATGAACACGTTGTTCCAGATTTCGATGTAACGGTCACCGTCTTCATCCGGCGAGCCGGGTGGGCCACCCCAGATGTCCGCACCGTGATCGTAGAAGATCTCGGTGCAAGGGCCGCACGGGCCGGTATCGCCCATGGTCCAGAAGTTATCGGAAGCGTAAGGCGCACCCTTGTTGTCGCCGATGCGAATCATGCGCTCGGCAGGTACACCGATTTGCTGGGTCCAGATGTCATAGGCTTCGTCGTCCGTCGCGTAGACGGTAACCCAGAGTTTTTCCTTGGGCAGTTTCAGCACGCCGGTCAGGAAGGTCCAGGCGAAGGTAATCGCATCCTTCTTGAAATAGTCGCCGAAACTGAAGTTACCCAGCATTTCGAAGAACGTGTGGTGACGCGCGGTGTAACCGACGTTTTCCAGGTCGCTGTTCTTGCCGCCGGCGCGTACGCACTTCTGGCTGCTGGTGGCGCGAGTATAGGCGCGCTTTTCCTGGCCCAGGAAACAGTCCTTGAACTGGTTCATCCCCGCGTTAGTGAACAGCAGGGTGGGGTCATTGCCTGGGATCAAGGAGCTGGAGGCTACACGGGTGTGACCTTGCTCTTCGAAGAAGCGAAGGAAGGCTTCACGGATTTCTGCGCTTTTCATTAGGTTCTTCCACGGAGGCTGCGGCCAAAGGCCAGTGCGCAACATCATCAGACGGAGCGACGGCAAAGGGCCGCATTATATCGGCCCTTCGCCGGTGGTACAGCGTGTTTATGTGATAGAAACAGTCAATTAGACGGTCTGCACTGTCATTTCTGCGAAAATGCGACGAATGTCTGCACGACTTGCTCGATCTGTGCCCGGCTGACATCCAGATGGGTGACCATACGCAGGCGCGGCGCGGCACTCAACTTGATCCCGCGCTCTGCGGCAAAGGCTTTCAACGCCTGCGCCTGCTCGCCAATGTGCACATAGACCATGTTGGTCTGCACCGGCTCCACCGTGTAACCGACCTTGCGCAGCTCATCACCCAGCCACTGCGCGTTGGCGTGGTCCTCGGCCAGGCGCTGTACCTGATGATCCAGGGCATACAGCCCCGCTGCCGCCAACGAACCTGCCTGACGCATTCCGCCACCGACCATCTTGCGCAGGCGCCGGGCCTTGGCGATCAACGCCGTGGAACCGCACAGCACCGAGCCGACCGGTGCACCAAGGCCCTTGGACAGGCACACCGACACCGAATCGAAATGCTTGGCGATGTCACGCGCATCCACCCCCAGCTTGACCGCTGCGTTGTAGATCCGCGCCCCGTCCAGGTGCAAGGCCAGGCCATGCTCACGGGTAAACGCACGCGCCTTGGCCAGGTACTCCATCGGCAGGACCTTGCCTTGCATGGTGTTTTCCAGCGCCAGCAAGCGCGTGCGGGCAAAGTGGAAATCGTCAGGCTTGATCGCCGCCAGCACGTGGTCAAGGTCCAGGGAACCGTCCGCTTGCACTTCCAGCGGCTGCGGCTGGATCGAACCCAGCACGGCCGCCCCGCCGCCTTCGTATTTGTAGGTATGGGCCTGCTGGCCGACGATATATTCCTCGCCGCGCTCACAGTGGGCCATCAATGCCAGCAAATTGCTCATGGTGCCAGTGGGTACGAACAGCGCGGCGGCGAAGCCCAGACGCTTGGCCAGTTCCGCCTCCAGCTTGTTGACGCTGGGGTCTTCGCCATAGACGTCATCACCGCTGACGGCGCCGGCCATCGCGTCGAGCATACCGGGGGTGGGTTGGGTCACGGTGTCGCTGCGCAGGTCAATCACGGTCATGAAGGGGGCCTCTAACGGAATGGATAAGTCCTTTTGTGTGTGATTACTGCGGGCAAAGCCACGCAATATCAAGCCCCCACTGCATTCAATCGAATACCAACCAAACAAACCGATATAGCTTATCGATACGGCAACCGTGCAGTTTTTGAAAAACCGTGTTAAAAACTCTCCGCCGCCAGGGTTCTGGCGGCAACGTTCTCAGGGCGGGGTGCAATTCCCCACCGGCGGTAATTGCACGCAATGTGCATAGCCCGCGAGCGCTTGGCGCCTCGAACTGCTCCGGCAGGACGGCGACAAGGTCAGCAGACCCGGTGTGATCCCGGGGCCGACGGTCATAGTCCGGATGAAGAGAGAACGGGATTGGCACCTAAGGGCCGCGCACTGACCTCATGCTTGCATGACGCCGTTGTGCATACCCTTAAATCCCATTCGATTCATAACGCCCTGTTTTTTTCTTAAACAGGAGTCAGAACATGCAACCCACCGCAATCGACAGCAAAAGCAAAAACCATCACGGCGAGCGCGTCGCGTTTATCCAGGCCTGCTGGCACAAGGATATCGTCGACCAATCGCGCAAAGGCTTTCTTGCCGAAATGATCGCCCAGGGCTATCAGGAATCGGACATCGACTTCTTTGAAGTCGGCGGTGCCTTTGAATTGCCCCTGCACGCCAAGTTGCTGGCCAAGACCGGTCGCTATGCCGGCATCGTCGCCGCCGCACTGGTGGTGGATGGTGGCATCTACCGGCACGAATTCGTGGCCCAGTCAGTGGTCAGCGGTTTGATGCAGGTTCAACTGGAAACTGAAGTGCCGGTGTTCTCGGTGTCCCTGACGCCGCACCACTTCCACGCCGGCAGCGAGCACACTACGTTCTTCTATGAGCACTTCGTGCACAAGGGTCAGGAAGCTGCGCGTACCTGCGCCGATACCCTGCACAAGGTGCGGGCGATCCGCCGTAGTGAGCCGCGCGCCGTAGCGGTCTAAGCAACACTGCAAAACAACATGTGGGAGGGGGCTTGCCCCCGATGGCGGTGAGTCAGCTGCAGATGGGCTGACTGGTATACGGCTATCGGGGGCAAGTCGAAACGTCGCACCGCCCCTCCCACATTTGGATCCAGTTGGACTTAAGATTTAAGCCAACCCAGCATCCGTGGCAGGCACGATAAGAATCCCCGCCCGCAAACCATTTTTCACCTTGGGGTTGGGAAAGATGATCCGCGCACCCTCCTCCTCGATCACCCAGCGCGTCTTGGCCACGTCTTCGGCCAGCAGATAACCCTTTTCCAATTGCGAAAAGTTTTCCACATCCGCCGGCAGGTGCATCAGGAAGGCGTCGCTGTGCTTGATGACCTCGCGAGAGACGGCAAACAGTTGCAGGCCGTCCAGGCTTTCTGTCGGCGGCTCATCGCCTTCAATGATGTGCTTGAGGCGCGCCTCCAGCCGGGACACGTCCACGCTCTGGTTCTGCCCGAACGGCCGGGCCTTGCCCAGTTCCAGGGTGAAGGCTTCGGCTTCCAACTGTTCGTAGGTAAACGCAGTGAAAGTGATCGAGGTTTTGTTCTGCAGCAATACCGCTTGCATACCGCCGGCGTTCAGGCGCGCCAGTTCACGGCGCGAATGCTGACGCCCCTCCTTCCACGGGTAGAGGGCAAACTGCTCGATCTTAGAGCCACGAATCGCGGTGTGCAGGTCGTAGTGCAGGCGTGATCGACCGGGCTGGCTGAAAAAACTGCGCGCCAGTTGCTCGAGTTCGGCAGCGCGCATGGCCTCGGGGCCGATGTTGCTTTCATGCCGGCCGTTGAACAGCCGGTTGATGTCCAGTTCGAGATAACGCTCGCCGCGGCGCATGGCCTCGGGGTTGCCGAACAGGAACAGAATACGGGAGCGGGGTTTGATTTCCCCACGGGCGATGCCATGCAACAGGCGATCGAGCAGTTCGATCGGCGCGGTTTCGTTGCCATGGATGCCGGACGACAGCAGCAGGTCGCTGCCATTGTCCCGAGCCTCAGGGGGGCGCACTTCGAGCGCGCCCTCGCTGAGCCAGCGCATCTGCACGCCGTCGACAGTCAGTTGAATTTTTTGCGCCGGTTCGCGACCGGCGAGGGTCAGTTCAAGCAGTTTGCCGAGGGCGAGCATAAGCAGCTTCCTTAGTGGTTGCAGCCAGGACCATGGACGTGATCGTCGTCATCACCCTCAACGTCGGCCGGTTCCATTTCCAGTTGCAGGCTCATCAGGTTGGTCGCCAAGGGACGCATCAGCAGGTTGGCGTACTCGGCGTCGCCCTCTTCGACGTCCACACCAATCAGCAGTTGGCCACGGCCGTCGTGCTGGATCCAGATCTCCTTACCCTGCCAGACCACGGCAACGCGGGTGCAGGAAGTTTCAAGCTGGGTGCCGTCGGTGTCTTCAAGGATCAGCTTCAGGGTGTCGGTCATAAATAAAATATCTCAGCCGTATGGCGTTAATTGATCTGGAAAGGATAAACCGAGCCCAGTTTAAGGATTTGCGTCAGTTCATCCAGTGCCGTCCGGCACTCAAGCAGCAACTGCGGGTCAGCCAGGTCGGTTTCGCGCAGGCTGTCGCGGTAGTGCTTGCCAACCCATTGGGTCAGGGTTTCGTACAGTGGCGCGGTCATGATAACGCCTGGATTCACCGCCGCCAGTTCGGTTTCGTTCAAGGCGACGCGCAAACGCAGGCACGCCGGGCCGCCGCCGTTCTGCATACTTTGCTTGAGGTCGAAAACGTTGACTTCGCGGATCAGCCCACCGGAGCTGGTCAGGCCCTGCAGGTAGTGCCACACACGCTCATTGCTGCGGCACTCTTCCGGCACAATCAGCAGCATCGAACCGTCAGGGCGGGTCAGCAACTGGCTGTTGAACAGGTAGGAACGCACCGCGTCCTCGACACTGACCTGGGCACGGGGTACGCAGACGGATTGGAAGTTGCCGCCCAGCTTGCCCAACTTGGCTTGCAGCTCGGCGAGCATCTGTTCGGTGTTGAGGAATGCGTCCTCGTGGTAGAACAGCATCTCGCCGTTGCCCACCGCGATTACATCGTTGTGGAACACGCCGGCATCGATCACCGCCGGGTTCTGCTGGGCGTAGACCACGCCGTCATCCTTCAAGCCGTGCAGGCGCGCGACTGCCTGGGACGCTTCAAGGGTCTGGCGCGCCGGGTACTTCTGCGGGGCCGGATAACGGCTGTCGAAGGCACTGCGGCCAAACACGAAGAACTCAACACCCGCCTCACCGTACTCACGGCAAAAGCGCGTGTGGTTGGCCGCGCCCTCATCACCGAACTGCGCCACCGCCGGCAAGGCGGCGTGGTGGGCAAAGTGCTTTGCATCGGCGAACATCGCGCCCAGCACGCGGCTGGTGGTGGGGTGTTCGATGCTGCGATGGTACTTGCAGTTGAGGTTGGCGGCAGTGAAATGCACGCGACCGTCTGCGGTATCAGCGCTCGGGCTGACAGTGGCCGCGTTGGCTACCCACATGCTGGAAGCCGAGCAGCTCGCTACCAGCAACGGCATGGCCTGCTTGGCCGCTTGCTGAATTACCTGGGCGTCGGTTCCGCTGAAACCCAGGTTGC
Organism: Pseudomonas sp. P867; assembly: GCF_019891455.1. NCBI lineage: Bacteria > Pseudomonadati > Pseudomonadota > Gammaproteobacteria > Pseudomonadales > Pseudomonadaceae > Pseudomonas > Pseudomonas sp. P867. The sequence goes on from NZ_JAFLXB010000003.1 coordinate 13,347, forward strand.
GCAAAGCAGCCACATCCGGGCGTTCCTGGGGCGCCAACACACCTTGCACAAAGCCCATGTCCATCAGGGCTTTCATTTTCTGCAGGCCCTGCAACGCCGCTTCCTTGGGGTTGGAATGTTGCTGGCTGTTGCTTTGGGATGCGACGTTGCCGAAAGACAAACCGCCGTAGTTATGGGTCGGCCCCACTAGACCGTCAAAATTGACTTCACAGGATTTCATCGGCGAGGCTCCACGAACATCTGTTTTTATAGGCATCAAATTACTGAATACACCACAGTTCAAATGTGGGAGGGCGCTTGCTCCCGATAGCAGGGTGTCAGTTGACTAATTAGGTGACTGACACACCGCCATCGGGAGCAAGCCCCTCCCACGTTCAGATCAGTGTAATGCCAGGGGTCAACGTGGCTGGCATCACCAGACTCGGCGTTTCCAGCGACGCCACCGGATACGCACAATAATCGGCCGCGTAATACGCACTGGCCCGATGGTTACCCGAGGCCCCTACCCCGCCAAACGGTGCGGTACTGGCGGCGCCGGTCAACTGCTTGTTCCAGTTGACGATACCGGCACGGCTTTCCAGCCAGAACTGCTGGTAACGCGCTTCGCTATCCGACAACAGGCCAGCGGCCAGGCCGTATTGGGTGTTGTTGGCCTCTGCGATTGCCTCGGCGAAATCCGCGTAGCGAATCACCTGCAACAGCGGGCCGAACAGTTCTTCGTCTTCGCGCTCGGTTACGCCGGTCACGTCGATGATGCCTGGGGTCAGCAATGCGGCCTGATCCTGTGGCTGGGTCATTTCCAGCAGCGCTACGGCGCCATTGGCCAACATCAATTCCTGGGCGTCCATCAAGGCTTTCGCCGCGCCAAGGGAGATTACCGAGCCCATGAACGGCGGTGGTTGCTGGTCGAACGCACCGACTTCAATCGTTGCGCTCACCGCCACCAACCGCGCCAGCAATGCATCGCCCCAGGCGCCTTCCGGCACCAACAAGCGACGGGCGCAGGTGCAACGCTGACCAGCCGAGATAAACGCAGACTGGATGATGGTGTAGACCGCCGCATCCACATCGGCCACTTCATCCACGACCAGCGGGTTGTTGCCGCCCATTTCCAGGGCGAGGATTTTGTCCGGGCGTCCCGAAAACTGCTGATGCAGATGATTGCCGGTGCGGCTGGACCCGGTGAAGAACAAGCCGTCTATGCCGGGGTTGGCGGCCAGGGCGATGCCGGTTTCCCGCGCGCCTTGCAGCAGGTTCAACACGCCCGCCGGCAGCCCGGCTTCGATCCAGCATTGCACGGTCAGCTCGGCAACTTTCGGGGTCAGCTCGCTGGGTTTGAACAGCACGGTATTACCCGCCAGCAAGGCCGGGACGATATGGCCGTTGGGCAAATGCCCGGGGAAGTTGTACGGGCCGAACACCGCCACCACGCCGTGAGGCTTGTGACGCAATACCGCGGTGGCGTCACCCAATGGGCCGCTCTTTTCGCCGGTGCGCTCACGATAACTCTGCACCGAGATGGCGATCTTGTTGGCCATGCTGGTGACTTCGGTAGCCGATTCCCACAAGGGTTTACCGGTTTCCTCACCAATGCAGCGGGCAATTTCATCGGCACGGCTTTTCAGGGTGCTGGCAAAAGCTTCCAGCACGCTGATGCGTTCTTCCAACGGCAGACGAGCCCACGCGGGGAATGCCTGGCGTGCCGCCTGCACGGCGGACTCGACCTGCTCGGCGGTGGCGCCGTTGCCGGCCCACAATACCTGCTGGGTCACCGGGTTGCGCGATTCGAACAACTCACCCTGGCCGGCCAGCCAGCTACCTGCGATATACAGCGAATTCATTACTTGGACTCCCGAGCAGCAGACAACGGTACGGCACGCACTTGATCACCCACCACCAGCTGCAGGCGCTTGGCGGTCTGCGGATCAACCACCAGGGTACCTGCCGCCAGCCGGGCCGGAGCAGCAGTGATACGGCACTCCTCGCGCTTGCGGTTATGGATCAGGAACGGCGTGGCGTCGTCCCCCGGCGTGCCGATGGCCAACACCAGCGACTGGCTGTCGCGCACCGCACGGATTTTGCTGGTTTCACACTCTACCGCTGGGCCTGCATCGAAGATATCGACATAGCCCTGATAGCTGAACCCTTCGCTCTTGAGCATACTCAGGGCCGGCTCGGTGTCCGGATGGACCTTGCCGATCACGTTGCGCGCATCCTCGGACAGGAAGCAGCTGTACAGCGGAAACTTCGGCATCAGCTCGGCGATAAACGCCTTGTTGCCCACACCGGTAAGGTAGTCGGCCTGGCTGAACTCCATTTTGAAGAAGTGTCGACCCAGGCTTTCCCAGAACGGCGAACGCCCGGCGTCGTTGGATACGCCGCGCATCTCGGCAATGATCTTGTTGCCGAACAATTGCGGGAACTCCGCGATAAACAACATGCGCGCCTTGGCCAACATGCGGCCGTTAAGACCGTTGCGATAATCGGCATGCAAAAACAACGAGCACAATTCGGAATTGCCGGTGAGGTCGTTGGCCAGAAACAGCGTCGGAATCTCGCGGTAGATATTCAGCTCCTGGGAGGCGCTGACGGTCAGCCCGACCCGGAAGTTGTACCAGGGCTCACGCAAGCCCACGGCACCGGCAATGGCAGAAATGCCGACCACGCGGCCTTCATCGTTCTCCAGCACGAACAGGTAGTCGGCATCGCCGCGCCCGGCTTCGCCGCGAAAGGTTTTTTCCGCCCAGCCAACCCGGTGGGTCAGGCGCTCTTCGTTGGCCGGCAAAGTGGTGAGGCCGGTGCCGGTGCTGCGCGCCAGATCAATCAGGGCCGGTAAATCGCTGCTGCGTACGGGACGAACGATCATGCTATCTCCTCGAACGGGCCGCTGTTGTCAGCCACCCGCGAAACTCTGTTTTTATACCGCAACCAAACGCACGCTCGCGCCTTCGCCAACGCCCAGGGCTTCGGCGGCCGCCAGGTCCAGGGTTACTGGCTTACCAGGCGCATAGTCCAGCTCCAGCATCACCGCGCGGTAATCCTGCAACTGCGCGTTACTCACCAGGTACTGGCGACCGACGCCCTTGACCATCTCGCCGATCTTCACCGGTACCACGCGGCTCTGGGCGATCGAGCGAATACCCGAAACCCGTGCATGCAGCGTCGGGCCACCGTCGAAGATGTCGATGTAGTGGTCGGTCTCGAAACCTTCGCGCATCAGGATATCGAAGGTGATCTGCGCACGCGGGTGCACCTGGCCCATGGCTTCCTGGGCCTCGTCCGGCAACAGCGGCACGTAGATCGGGTAATGCGGCATCAACTCGGCGAGGAAGGTGCGGCTTTTCAGCCCGCACAGGCGCTCGGCGGCGGCATAGTTGAGGTCGAAGAAGTTGCGACCGATGGCGTCCCAGAACGGCGAATCACCGTTTTCGTCGCTGTAGCCGACAATCTCGGTTACCACCGAATCGGCAAAGCGCTCGGGGTGGCTGGCAACGAACAACAGGCGGCCACGGGAGTTGAGTTCCGACCAGGGCGATCCGACCAATTCCGGCACCACGTAGAAACTGGTGAGCAGGCTGTTACCGGTCAGGTCATGGCACTGGGAAAGCACGTGGATCTTGTTATGGATCTTCAGCTCTCGGGAGGCGTGCACGAAGGTTTCGTTACGGAAACTGTAGAACGGCTCGGAGTAGCCGGCTGAAGCAACGATGGCCGAGCAACCGGCGAGCTTGCCGGTATCGGTGTCTTCAAGCACGAAGAAATAGCTCTCTTCACCGTTGAAGCTTACCTCGGCCGCGAAAGAAGCTTCGCTGGCGGCGATTTTGTCGCTCAGGCGTTCCACATCGTCTGGCAAGGACGTAACACCAATCGGGCTGTCTGCAGCCAGACGCTGTACCTCGCCCAGATCAGCCATTTGCGCGGGGCGCATCACCAGCATGGTGTTACTCCTTAACTCGAAAAACTCATAGAAAAAAATACCGGACAGGTCAGGAACAACACTGTTCCTAATGTGGGAGGGGGCAAGCCCCCTCCCACATTTGATCCGGTCCGGCAGATAGATTTGTATCAGGCTTGAGTCAACGTCTTCACAGCACGCTCAAAACGATCCAGCCCTTCGTTGATATCCGCCTCTTCCACCACCAGGCTCGGCGCAAAACGCACCACGTCCGGACCAGCTTGCAGGATCATCAGATTCTCTTTTTCGGCCGCGTTGAACACGTCCTTGGCCTTGCCTTTGAAGGCATCGCTGAGCACGCAACCGATCAGCAGGCCCATGCCACGCACCTCGGTGAAGATGCCGTATTGCGTGCCGATCTGCTCCAGGCGCGCCTTGAACAAGTCATGCTTGGCGTTAACGCCGGCCAATACTTCTGGCGTGTTGATCACGTCGATCACCGCTTCGGCCACTGCGCACGCCAGCGGGTTGCCGCCGTAGGTGGTGCCGTGGGTGCCGACCACCAGGTGCTTGGCCAAGTCTTCACGGGTAAGCATCGCCGCAATCGGGAAACCGCCGCCCAGGCTCTTGGCGCTGGTGAGGATGTCCGGCGTCACACCGTAATGCTGGTAGGCAAACAGGTGGCCGCTGCGGCCCATGCCGGTTTGCACTTCGTCGAACACCAGCAGCGCGTCGTTCGCGTCGCACAGTTCGCGGGCACCTTGCAGGTAAGCCAGTTCAGCCGGCAGTACGCCGCCTTCACCCTGGATCGGTTCCAGCACTACGGCGCAGGTCTTGCCCGACACAGCGGCCTTCAGCGCAGCCAGATCGTTATAAGGAACGTGGGTGATGCCGGTGATTTTAGGCCCGAAACCATCGGAGTACTTGGACTGGCCGCCGACGTTGACGGTGAACAGGGTACGCCCGTGGAAGCTGTTCAGCGCGGCGATGATCTCGTATTTCTCGCTGCCGAAACGGTCAAAGGCCACACGACGGGCCAGCTTGAACGCAGCCTCATTGGCCTCGGCGCCGGAGTTGCAGAAGAACACGCGATCGGCAAAGGTGGCGTCGATCAGCTTGTGGGCCAGGCGCAGCGCCGGCTCGTTAGTAAAGACGTTGGACACATGCCACAACTTGTTGGCCTGTTCGGTCAGTGCACCGACCAGCGCCGGGTGGGCGTGGCCCAACACGTTGACCGCGATGCCGCCGGCAAAGTCGATCAGCTCACGACCTGCTTGATCCCACACGCGCGAACCTTGGCCACGCACAGGGATAAAGGCGGCAGGTGCATAGTTAGGCACCATTACTTGGTCGAAATCGGCACGTTGCACCGGGGCTTGCTCAACGGACATCGGAGTCTCCTGAAGAGGAACGCCTGCCTGGAACTGGCGGGCGATGCAGGGATTGTAAGGACAGTTTTCAGTAGGGCCTTGCCGCCAAGCGACAACTTCTTATAGCGCCAACCCGCGTTTTTAGCGGGTTTACGCCAATGCGACAAATAGCGTCGCAATGGCGCAGTTTAAACGCTGCGCCAGGTTTGCGTCAGGGTTATCCAGTGAAAGGGTTGCGCCCCCTAACTATCTAAAGGTCCCCCTCTGCAACCGGCTGGTTTACTGCGGGCTTCATAACTTGCACGGACCCGCTCCATGACGAACCTCGATTATTCCGATACCCGCCTGCCCGACAGCCACTATCAATTGTTGACCGACACCCTGCCCTCCTGGCTCGGCAATGCCTGCGCCGACAAACGCCAGGCACTTGCCACCACCCAGCCACAACAGCTGCCGGGCAGTGCCGAACAACGCGCCGCGCTCGCGCGGCTGACCGGCGCCCACTGGGAGGCACAAAACAGCGTAGATCGGGCATTGCAGCACCTGCAGGACGCCAAGGCGTTCGCCAAGCCGATCCTCGAACAGGCATTGAAAGCCGATTACGGCCTAGACCTGAACGTCGAGGCAACCTATTTACGCCTGTATATCCCTGATCGTACCCCTTGGTTCCCGATACGTTCCGGCGCCGCGCGCACCTGGACGGTTTCGCTGCTCGACGCCGCCCTGCATAACTTTGAGCTCAAGGAAACCCTGGCCTACGCCTACGAGCCGGCCTCGACCTTTATCACGCAGCCTTCGGCCAGCGGGCAATTCGACACTTTGCCGCAGATCAAACGTGTGCTATCGATCCAGGCATTCGCCAGCCTGTGCCGTGACCTGGACATGGGTGCCCGCTACGCCCGCTACCTCAACGATGAGCTGGGCATGTCCAACCCGGTTGCCGCTGCGGTATTGCGCCTGAAGGTCGACGCCAGCCAGAAAGCCGCCCTGCATGCAGCCGTGCAACTGGCACGTATCAAGGACGATATCAGCGACGACTATGCTGACTTGATCGAAGGGCTGGTAGCTGGCACGCCCAACCTCAGGCTCAACGGCCAACCGTTGCGCTGTCAGGAGCTGCGCATGATGGACATTGCGCTGACCGGCATTCAACTGTTCTCTCCCGACCTTGAGAGACCGCGCTCGCCGCAACGCCTGGTGGCATACGTTCCAGATGATCCGCAGCACCCGCTCAAGGAATACGCCTCGCCTTTGGCATTCAAACAGGAACTGACCCGGCAACTGCGCGACCGCGATTACCAGACCTTCTTCAGCCGCTTTGTACCCCACGCCCAACGCGGGGTGTTTTTTTCCGGCTTGAGCCAGCGCCTGGCGCGCATCACCTGGCACCCGCCGGTCAGGGGCAGCGGCCAATCGCCCTGGCGGAGCACCCCCATCGAAGACCCCAAGCTACAGTTTGATGCGCAGCCTGTCTGGGGCGACCCCTGGTTGCATCTGTACCGTCGCAAACTCGACAAGATTCTCAACGACGCCCGCACACTGGCCGTCTCCACCGCCAGCGTCGATCGTGAGGCGCGCTGGCGGCTTTGGGACTCTTTCGTCGATGTGGCTTCCTCTATCCTCAACGCCGCACTGATGGTGGTCGCCCCCTTCGTGCCGGGCCTGGGCGAATTGATGCTGGGCTACATGGCTTATCAACTGCTCGATGACGTGTTCGAAGGGGTGATCGACTGGGCCGAAGGCCTGGGCAAGGAAGCCTTCGGTCATCTGATGAGCGTGCTGGAATCCCTGGTGCAGATGGGTGCTTTCGCTGCGGGCACCCAAATTGGCCCGACCGAACTGCGTAAAGTGCTGCCCGAAAACGTCCTCGCGTACATTGACAGCTTCAAACCGGTGAGCCTGGCCAACGGCGCCAAACGCTACTGGAAACCGGACCTGGCGCCCTATGAGTACCCATCATCGTTGCCAACGCGCCTGGGTATCAACGAGCTGGGCCTGCACGAGGTACGCAAGGAAACAATCCTGCCACTGGAAAACAAGCTGTACACCGTGGAAGAAAGTCCGGACAGTGATTTTTACTACATCAAACACCCCAGCCGCCCTGACGCCTATCGCCCGATTGTGCGACACAACGGCGCCGGCGCGTGGCACACCGAACTCGAACAGCCCCTGCAGTGGGACAAGCACACGTTGCTGCGCAGACTGGGGCACAGCGTGCAGGATTTAAGCGAAGCGGACCGGGAACTGGGCTTGCACATCAGCGGCGTGGATGAGGGTGTCGTGCGCAAAATGCACCTCAACAGCGAGCCTCTATCGCCGCTACTGGACGATACCTTGAGTCGTCTGCGCATCGACCGCAGCATCCAGCGGCTGATCGATCAGCTACGCAGCGACGACCCGGCGGTGTACCACCTGATTGACCCACAAGACACCTTGCAAGTGTTGACCACCCACGGCTCGTGGCCGCCCACCAAAGCCTTGCGCATCGTCGACGACAAGGGGCAAACAGCCTGGGAGTTCGGTGATGAACGCATGCCAGTGATTCAGGTATTTGAGGCCCAACTGGAGAACGGCGACTTGCTGAAAACCGTCCTGCGTGGGATGAGCAGCGAAGAAATCCGTGCGCCGTTCGGTGAGCGCGCCAGCGATCCCGAACTCAGCCTGGATCGCCGCGCCCAACTGCTACGCCATAAGCTCGCGGACATTGCCGATAGCCAGCGCAGCGCGTTGTTCGACTCGCGTTATGCGACGTTGCAAGCCACCACCGAACCGCTTACCCAGCAATTGCTCACCACCACGCCTGAACTGCCTATAAGCGTTGCGAAAACACTTGTGAGCGAGGCCAGCGGTGCAGAACTTGAAGCACTGCATGAACGAAACACGCCCCCGCGCCTGGCCGAACTGGCACGCACCGCGTTGAATGAAGTACGGATCAACCGTGCCTATGAGGGTCAGCACTTGAATACGCCGCCCTCCCTGGACACTGATCGCCTGGCACTGAACTCCCTGCGCACACTGCCAGGCTGGTCTGGCGAGGTACAGCTAGAGGCTCGTCACCACTCGCAAACCGGACCGAGCTGGCTGCGGATCGGTCCAGATGACGCCCCGATCCAGCGCACGTTGGTGCGTACTGAAGCCGGCCGCTACCAGCCCCACAATGAACAGGGTGCCCTCTCCAGCGAGACCGACCTGTACTCAGCCGTTTTAAGTGCCCTACCCGATAAACAGCGTGACCAGCTCGGCCTTGGCATCCACGACGGCGCACAACTCAAGCAGCGCCTGCGGCAAGCGCCGCTGCCACGCAGTGAACTGCGCACACTACTCACCCCTGATAGCAAGCCGGAAAGTGTCACTGAAGCCCTGCGCCTGCTGGGCAGCGACAACGGCTATCGTGCCCAGGCGCCGGCGCCATTAAGACCTGTGAACTTGCTTCAACGCGCGCACGACCTGTACCCCAGACTTCGCGAACGCCAATTGACTACCCTGGTGAACCACTTGCACTCACAGCCTGGCGGTGCACTCGCGGGCCTTGAGGCGCTGCGCATCGAATACAACCAACTGGAACATGACCTGAATGCCTGGCAACGCGACATTCCGCTTCGGCCCCCCGGAAACGGCGCCCTACTCAGCGCACACCAGCGTCTGTACGAGCAACGCAATCGCAGACTCATTGCCCGCGAACTCAAACGCTGCTGGCGCAGGGAGTTACCCCTCGATGACTACTTCGAAGACCCGGCGCGCGACGGCTACCGAATGAACCTGCGTTACCCTATTCGTGGCGAACTGCCGCGACTGTCCGCCAACTTCGATCACGTATCAATGCTGACGCTGTCAGGCAGCAACCACACGCAAGGAGCCGCCGCGTTCCTGGGCAACTTTCCCCGACTGCGTCACTTGACCGTTGACAGTATTCCCTTGGGCAACCTGCCCCCAGCCGTACTTCAGATGCGCAGCTTGAACGCATTGAGCCTGAGCGACTGCGCAATTACCCTGACGCCGCACAGCCAAACCCAGCTCGCCTCGATGACCCAATTGCAAACCCTGGACCTGCATAAAAACCCCTTGGGTCGGGTGCCCACTGTGGAAGCGATGACCGAGCTGAACACACTGGACCTGTCCGAAACCGGCATCGATCGCCTCCCTCCCGGTTTGCTCACCCGCAACGACCTTAGCGCAGCCTTTCTCAGCGGCAACCAGATCGGAGAATTACCGGAAGCACTGTTCGATCTTCCGTCACATACCAGCGCTGCCTTCGACCTATCTGACAACCCACTGTCATCGGCCACCCTCGAGCGCGTTAAAGCCTATTACCAGCAGCATGGCACCTACTGGGAGGCCGATGCTCCGGCAGTGGATGTGCGCGACGCAAAAATGCTGTATCCCTCACTGGACACCGACCAGATCAACCAGTTTATCTACAGCCTCCCAGGCGACCTGGAAGCGGGTAGGCGCGAGCTGGCAAGGTTGGCCGGTGAATTGGATACGCTAAAGTCCGAGCTCAACCACTGGACGCAACAGCCGCAGTTGCAGCCATCGGAAGCCACCCGGCGAAGCGAGCTCAGCACATTACTTGAGCAAAGCTGGCGCAGGGAAACACCCCAGGACACTCAATTCGTCCATTTGCTGGAAATCCCCGCGACGCTCGCAGGCGAGCTGCCCACGCTGAGCGCGCACTTCAAGCATGTTGGCTCACTGACCATCAAAGGCAATGGTAGCCCGATGGGGTCGACCGCCTTTATCGACAGCTTCCCGGCCCTAAGTATCCTGGACATCAACAACGTGAGGCTCGGCGACATCCCTGCCCAAGTGCTCAACCGGCAGGCACTATCCATTCTGGGGCTGCCACGCTGCTCAATAGAACTCAGCCCTACCAGCGTAGCGGGGTTGCAAGGCATGACCAGCCTCGAATATTTATACCTGGACCACAACCCGCTGGGCCGTACTCCGGATTTCAGTCACCTGCCCAATCTGAGCACAATCTCGCTGAAAGACACCGGTTTGACACAGCTACCCCCTAGCCTGCTGGGCGACCCGCCACGCCAGTCGGTCAACTTGAGCAAAAACGCCATTGAGCAACTGCCCGAGGCACTTTTTTCCATGCCGGCCTCAACCACCAGTGGCCTGGTCCTTTCCGCAAACCCCTTGACACCCCAAACCCTGGAGTCGATCAAACGCTACTGCCAGCGCACCGGGGAGAGTTTCGCCGCCCAGGCATCCGAATCACAACGCATGCGCACGCAGCGGCTATACCCCTCGTTTCTGGATAACGAGGCAGACCGTTTCATCTTCCGCCTGCCCGGCGACATGGCGGCAATCGAACCGACGTTGACGCGCCTGGAAGCTGAATACGAGCGACTGAACAACGACCTGCAGGTGTGGGTGCAGGCTGTACCGGATCGGCACCCTATCCTGGATGTGCCTATTGACGAACAAACCCGCGCTCAGGACCAACTGAGGCGGCGCAACTTCAAGACACTGCTGGAGCAGGCGTGGCGACGAGAAGCCCCCGAGGATGAAGAAAGCCTGGACGATGAGCTGACCCACCAGGTCTTACTCGACACACCAGTGTTGGGCGACTTGCCGGAATTGAACGCCAACTTCGACCACGTGACCTTGTTCCAACTGGACGGCAGCGGCACCACGACTGGTGTCGACGGTACGTTGCGCAACTTCAGCCATTTGCAAACCCTCAAACTGAGCAAGTGCTCCCTGGGCACCCTGCCTGAGGCGATCCAGCACATGCCCACACTGTCCACATTGGATATAACGGAATGCGCAATCCGGCTGACACCCGAAACCCGAGGCGTGCTGACGGGGTTGACCGAACTTGAGTTTGTTAATTTGAGCAACAACCCCCTGGGTCACGCCCCTGACGTCGGCTCGCTGAACCAACTGGTTGCGCTGTATCTGAGCAACGCGGCACTGAGCGAAGTTCCAGAGGGCGTATTTGGCCTGGATCAACTGCAAACGCTGGACCTGAGCAATAACGCGATCCGGGAGATACCGCAGGACTTGCTGGAGACGTCAGCAACCTTCAATGGCGACAGCGACTTGAGCGGCAACCCACTGTCGGCGCAAAGCATGGAGCGCTTGCGTCAGTACTACCAACGCACAGGTGTGGACTTCCAGGTCGCGGCCGCCACCGTGGACTCCCAAGGCACACCGCTGGTGGCAGCTCTGCCAGTGCCAGAAGAAGACTAACTGTTGAATCAGCCGCGCTCTGAGGGCACCGACGACAACTCGAAGGGACTGCTGCTGCGCCGCTGGTTGCGGTCTTCGCGCGGCGTGGCGCCAAAGAAATTGCGGTAAGCGCTGGAGAAATGCGGCCCCGAGGAGAAGCCGCACGACAGGCCGATCTGGATGATCGACTTGCTGGTTTGCATCAACATCTGGCGCGCCTTGTTCAGGCGCAGTTCCAGGTAGTACTGGCTGGGGACGCGATTGAGGTATTGCTTGAAGATCCGTTCCAGTTGTCGTCGCGACACGCACACGTGCTGGGCGATCTCGTCGGTGGTCAGCGGCTCTTCGATATTGGCTTCCATCAACAGCACCGCCTGGGTCAGCTTGGGATGGCTGGAGCCCAGGCGGTTTTGCAGTGGAATACGTTGGCGCTCACCGCCTTCGCGGATGCGCTCCACCACCAATTCCTCGGACACAGCACCGGCCAACTCCGCGCCGTGATCGCGGGCCAGCACCGCCAGCAGCAGGTCGAGTACCGACATGCCGCCACAAGCGGTCAGGCGATCACGGTCCCAGTCGAACAAATGGCTGGTGGCGATGACCTTGGGGAAGCGCTCGGCAAAATCGTCCTGCCAGCGCCAATGCACGGCAGCGCGATAACCATCCAACAGACCAAGCTGGGCCAACGGGTACACACCCGCCGATAACCCACCGATCACGCACCCGGCCCGAACCAGCTGCTTGAGCGCAGTGCTGAGCTGCGACGCGATGACGGTAGGCGGTTCATCCGCCAGCAGGAACAGTTTCTGAAAGCCTTCCAACTTGCCGGCCCACGGCTCGCCCGGCAACTGCCAGGCCCCCTCGGTTTGCGGCTCGGCCTGCAGAAAAGACAACTCGTAGACCACATCCGGATGCACCCGCTGAGCAACGCGCAAGGCCTCCTCAGCCAGCGCAAGCGTGAGTGCTTTTGTGCTGGGCCAAATCAGGAAACCAATTTTGTGGGCGGTCATGGAGTGCTATCCGGAGCGAAAACAGTGAAAGAAGCCGTGGGCCAATGCTAGCCCGTAATCAACTACAAATCCCAAAACAAACAGAGATCAAAAGTGGGAGCTGGCTTGCCTGCGATGACGGTGGGTCAGTTAACACATCATTGACTGATGCATCGCTATCGCAGGCAAGCCAGCTCCCACAAGAGATCGGGGCTAACCTCAAGACTGCGGAGCATGCACTATCCCGGTGCACAAAAGCAGCCTTGATTATTTCAAACTGCCAGAGAGGAACTGCTGCAACCGTTCGGACTGCGGGTTCACCAGCACTTCCCGCGGATTACCACGCTCTTCAACAATGCCTTTGTGCAAAAACACCAACTGGTTCGACACTTCACGGGCAAAGCCCATTTCGTGGGTCACCACTACCATGGTGCGGCCTTCCTGGGCCAGGTCCTGCATGACCTTGAGCACTTCGCCCACCAGCTCCGGATCCAGCGCCGAAGTAGGCTCATCGAACAGCATTACCTCGGGTTCCATCGCCAAGGCACGGGCAATCGCCACACGCTGCTGCTCGCCACCGGACATGTGGCCGGGGAACGCATCCTTACGATGGCCCACGCCGACCTTGGCCAGGTAATGCTCGGCCTTTTCACGGGCTTCTTTCTTCGACATGCCCAGCACGTGCACCGGGGCTTCCATCACGTTTTCAATCGCGGTCATGTGCGACCACAGGTTGAAATGCTGGAACACCATGGACAGGCGTGAACGCATACGTTGCAGTTGCTTGGGGTCGGCAGCCTTCATGGCGCCATCCTTGTTGGCCACCAGTTTCAGCTCTTCGTTATTGAGCAGAATCTTGCCGGCGTGGGGCTGCTCCAGCAGGTTGATGCAGCGCAAAAAGGTACTTTTGCCCGAACCGCTGGAACCGATGATGCTGATCACATCACCGGCCGCTGCGGCCAAGGACACACCTTTGAGCACTTCATGACTGCCATAGCGTTTATGCAGGTCTTGGACTTCAAGCTTGTACATGCGGTCGGTTCTCACAAAAACAGGTGGTCAGTCGTTGAGCAAGCGCCCGTGACGCAGCGCTTCGCGCCCCGCCACCTTGGCCAGCCAGAAACCCGCTTGGGCATAACGTAGCCGTTCAACGGCAAACAACACCCCTGAGGTACCCGCACAAATGGTACTTACGCGGTCGGTCAGGGGGTCAATCACTTCAAAAATCTCGTCGCCGGTTTCTACCCAGTCGCCAGCTTTACGCAGGTAACTGATCACACCGGCATGGGGGGCGAACAGCAACTCGGCGCCTTCGAAGGGCATGCCTTCACAAGGTTCATGTTGCGGTGCGGGCCATTGGCCCCTGATCAAGCCCTGTTCGGCGAGGAATGCCAGAATGCCTTCGGCGTGGAAGATCGCTTCATCACGGCCGGTGTCGGCCTGGCCGCCCAACTCCAACGTTGTCGCCAGACAGGCCAACGGAATCTGGGCCTCGGGGAACAGGCGCGATAAACGCAGCCACGGCAACGAGCACGCCTCGTCAAACGAACTGCCGCCGGAATCTTCCGCCAGCAGGCCGACCTTCACATTCAAATGCGCTGACAGCGACCGCCACTGCGGCCAGTGCTGCGGCAGCGCATACATGTGCAGCGCGGCTTCGGCATCGCAATGCAGGTCCAGCACCACATCGGCGGTGCAGGCATGGCTCAGCAGAATGCGCTGCATGCCTTGCAACTGGCTGCTCGGCTCGGGCAAGGCGGTGAGCGTATCGCTCATGGCCTGGCGAATCATGCGCACATTGGCGTGCGGGTCATCGCTCAGTTTGTCTTGCAGCAACGCGGCGACCGGCTCACTCAACTCAACGAAGTCGCGATTGAAATTCTTGCCGCTGCCCACTTCGAAACGCCCCTGATGGCTGCCTTGCAACAGCTGGCCAAGGCCCATCGGGTTGGCTACCGGCACCAGCTCGATCACGCCGTTGAGGGCGCCCTGCTGTTCCAGCTCGGTGAGGCGTTTTTTCAGTTCCCATGCGGCACGCATACCCGGCAACTCATCAGCGTGCAGGCTGGCCTGGATATAGGCCTTGCGCTCGCCGCTGCCGAAGCGAAATACGCTCAGTTGGCGCTCACAGCCCAGGTGCCCCCAGGGCAGCAGATGATCGATACGTTCCATATCAGTGCTTCCGTGGAGCCAGATAGCTCAGCCAGCGGCGCTCGGCCAACTTGAACAGGCGCACCAGAATGAAGGTCAGGCACAGGTAGAACACGCCGGCGGTGATATAGGCTTCGAACGGCAGGTAATACTGGGCATTGACCGTACGCGCGGCACCGGTGATGTCGATCAGCGTGACGATGGACGCCAGGCTGGTGGTCTGCAGCATCATGATCACTTCATTGCTGTACTGCGGCAGTGCGCGGCGCAGGGCCGATGGCAACAGGATGCGGCGGTACAGCTTGTAGCGCGACATGCCCATGGCCTTGGCCGCTTCGATCTCACCGTTAGGCGTGGCCTTGAGGCTACCGGCGATAATCTCGGCGGTGTAGGCGCTGGTATTGATCGCAAAGGCCAGGCAGGCGCAGAAGGTCGCGCTGGACAGCAGTGGCCACAGGAAGCTCTCGCGTACTGTTTCGAACTGCGCCAGGCCGTAGTAGATCAAAAACAGCTGCACCAGCATCGGCGTGCCGCGGATCACGTAGGTGTAGAGCCAGGCCACGCCATTGACGACCGGCTGCTTGGACACCCGCATCAAGCCTAAAGGCAAGGCCGCGAGCAGGCCGAAGAACAGCGAAATGGCAAGCAGTTTCAGGGTGGTCAGCAGGCCGCCAAGGTACAGCGGCATGGCCTCCCAGATGACGTTGTAGTCGAAGATCATAGATCAGCCGCCCTTACGCCTACCGAGTAGCGCTTCTCAAGATGACGCAAGGCCAGCAACGACACACTGGTGATCACCAGGTACATCGCCGCCACTGCGAGGAAGAAGGTAAAAGGTTCGCGGGTGGCATCGGCCGCCTGCTTGGCCTTGAACATCATGTCTTGCAAACCCACCACCGAAATCAGCGCGGTGGCCTTGGTCAATACCAGCCAGTTGTTGGTAAACCCGGGGATCGCCAGCCGAATCATCTGCGGCACCATCACCCGGAAAAACACCTGGAAGCTGCTCATGCCATACGCCAGGCCGGCTTCAGCCTGGCCCTTGGGAATGGCCATGAAGGCGCCACGGAAAGTTTCCGAAAGGTAGGCGCCAAAGATGAAACCCAGGGTGCCGATACCGGCGGCCAAGGGGTTCAAGTCGATATAGTCGTCAAAGCCCAATAGCGGCGCGACGCGGTTGAGCAAGTCCTGGCCGCCATAGAAAATCAGCAGGATCAGCACCAGGTCGGGGATCCCGCGGATCACCGTGGAGTACAAGTCACCCAGCCAAGCCAACCAGCGCACCGGCGACAGGCGTAACGCGACCCCGATCAGACCCAGAACAATGGCCAAGGCCATGGACGACAAGGCGAGCTGAAGCGTCAACCATGCGCCATCGAGGATAACGGCCCCGTAGCCTTTCAACATGATTCAGGTCCTCGAAAAGGGGGATGAAAAAATGGCGCAAACTTCAGAATGACTGGTGCTTGCGCCATTTCGGACAGACAGCTGCGACTATTTACTTGGCATCAGCGCCGTAGATATCGAAGTCGAAGTATTTGTCTTGGATTTTCTTGTATTCGCCGTTGGCACGAATCGCGGTAATCGCTGCGTTGATGCGCTCAAGGTTTTCCTTGTCGCCTTTGCGCACTGCGATACCAATGCCGTCGCCAAAGTATTTGGCTTCGGTGAACGACGGGCCTACAAAAGCGTAGCCTTTGCCGGCGTCGGTTTTCAGGAAGCCGTCCTGCAGCAGGGTAGCGTCAGCCACGGTACCGTCGAGACGACCGGCGGCCACGTCCAGGTAGATTTCGTTCTGGGTGCTGTAACCCTTGATATCCGCACCTTTTGGCGCCAGGACTTCACGAGCGAAACGGTCGTGGATCGAACCGCGCTGCACACCGATCTTCTTGCCCTTCAATTCATCCAGGCTGTCACTGACGGTGGTGCCTTCCTTCATCACCAGGCGCGCTGGGGACAGGTAGTAGCGAGTGGTGAAGTCCACGGACTTCTTGCGGTCTTCGGTGATGGACATGGACGACAGGATCGCGTCGATCTTGCGCACTTTCAGTGCAGGGATCAGGCCGTCGAACTCTTGCTCGACCCAAGTGCACTTGACGTCCATCTGCTTGCACAGCGCATTGCCGATGTCGTAGTCAAACCCGACGATGCTGCCGTCCGGTGCCTTCGAAGCAAACGGAGGGTAAGCTGCTTCGATACCAATTTTCAGTGGCTTGCCTTCGGCGAAAGCCTGCATGGACAGCACGGACAGCGCCAGGGCGCCCAACAGCACGAGTTTCTTCATCTTGGGACTCCATCGGTATAGGGCAAAAACAGCAGTATGAGCCATGGCCCACGATGCGCGAAGGTGTAACCGAATAGCGGGGCTGCGTCCTGCGCGGGCGACACCTGCGACGACGAGCGAGTGATCGGCATTCTAACGACAGGCCGGAAGCCGATATTTCCTCAATGCGACAACAATTTACAGAAGCACTGAGAAAGCGGTTCCAGCTCATTGACAGCCTCTGAGATTTATGCAGAGACAAAAGATATTAAACCTGATGATGCTGCAAATTGCGGGCCTATTATTCGCAAACCCTTCTAGCACGGCAAGTGTGGCGTTTAATCTAATTTATCAGGGGGTCTAAAACGCGGTTTTCAGGGGCGCAAGCGTGGTCCATCGCCTCAGGTTTTGATGCGGGGTTACACATTTGCACCAGCCGGTAACATTCTGAAACGTCCCACAGCAAAAACCGATATTTATTGGCTTGGTGGTTAAAATGCGCTCCAAATGTGAGAGGGGGCTTGCTCCCGATAGCGGCGGGTCAGCCAGTATATTTGGCACAGACCTGATGCTATCGGGAGCAAGCCCCCTCCCACACTGGATATCTGGTGATTGTTAGATCCTGTAGAAAAGCCCCATCCGGCTTAAACCGGATGGGGCTTTATTTGACTATCCGCGCTTACGCGACGTTCATGGTCTTGTGCGTCTCAATCAAATGCGCCACCACACTTGGATCCGCCAGGGTGGAAATATCCCCCAGCCCATCGTATTCAGCCGTAGCGATCTTGCGCAAAATGCGGCGCATGATTTTCCCCGACCGTGTCTTCGGCAGCCCCGGCGCCCACTGGATCACATCCGGTGAAGCAATCGGGCCGATTTCCTTGCGCACCCAGTTTTTCAGCTCCAGGCGCAGCGCTTCGTTGGGCTCTTCGCCATTCTTGAGCGTGACATACACATAGATGCCCTGCCCCTTGATGTCGTGCGGCACACCCACCACCGCGGCTTCGGCGACTTTCGGGTGGGCAACCATGGCGCTTTCAATCTCGGCAGTGCCCATGCGGTGGCCGGACACGTTCAACACATCATCCACACGACCGGTGATCCACCAGTAGCCATCTTCATCGCGACGGGCGCCATCGCCAGTGAAGTACATGCCGCGGAAGGTCTTGAAATAGGTATCGACAAAACGGTCATGGTCGCCGTACAGGGTACGCGCCTGGCCAGGCCACGAATCGAGGATCACCAGATTGCCTTCGGCAGCGCCTTCAATAATGTTACCGAGGTTGTCCACCAGCGCCGGCACTACACCAAAGAAAGGCCGCGCGGCCGAGCCTGGCTTGAGCGCGTGGGCGCCCGGCAATGGGCTCATCAGGGTCGCGCCGGTTTCAGTCTGCCACCAGGTATCGACAATCGGGCAACGGGATTGGCCGACATTCTTGTAGTACCAGTCCCAGGCTTCCGGGTTGATCGGCTCGCCCACCGAGCCGAGCAGGCGCAGGCTGCTGCCGTCGGCGCCTTCGCAGGCGGCAGTGCCGGAGGCCATCATGGCGCGGATCGCAGTGGGTGCGGTGTAGAGGATGTTGACCTTGTGCTTGTCGACGATCTTCGCCACCCGGGTGATGTCCGGGTAGTTCGGCACGCCTTCGAACAGCAGCGTAGTCGCGCCATTGGCCAACGGGCCGTAGACGATATAGGTGTGGCCGGTGACCCAGCCAACGTCGGCGGTGCACCAGTAGATTTCGCCGGGACGGTAGTCGAATACTCGCTCGTGGGTCAGGGCGGCATACAGCAAGTAGCCGCCGGTGGTGTGCTGCACGCCTTTAGGCTTGCCGGTAGAGCCGGAGGTATAGAGGATAAACAGCGCTTCTTCGGCGCCCATCTCTTTTGGCGCACACACGGTGCCCGCCACTTTCATCAAGTCTTCGTACCAGATGTCGCGATGCTGGTTCCACTTGATCGCGCCATTGGTGCGCTTGCACACAATAACCTTCTGGATGCTGCTGGTTTCCGGGTTGGTCAGCGCATCGTCGACGTTAGCCTTAAGCGGAATCTTCTTACCGGCGCGGATGCCTTCGTCAGCGGTGATCACCACTTTCGACTTACAGTCGATAATCCGACCGGCCAGGGCTTCCGGGGAAAAACCGCCGAACACCACCGAATGGATCGCACCGATGCGGGTACAGGCCAGCATGGCGACCACGGCTTCGGGAATCATCGGCATATAGATAGTCACCACGTCACCGCGGTGCACATCCTGGCCACGCAAGGCGTTGGCGAACTTGCAGACTTCTTCATGCAGTTCGCGGTAGGTGATATTGCGGCTCTCGGCAGGGTCATCGCCCTCCCAGATGATCGCGATCTGATCACCACGTTCGGCAAGGTGACGGTCCAGGCAGTTGTAGGAAACGTTCAAGGTGCCATCGGCAAACCATTTGATGTCGACATGGTGGTCGTCGAACGAGGTCTGCTTCACCGCGGTGAAAGGCTTGACCCAGTCAAGGCGTTTGGCTTGCTCACGCCAGAAGCCATCGGGGTTGACCACCGACTGCTGGTACATGGCCTTGTAGGTTGCCTCGTCGGTCAGCGTGTTGGCTGCTACTTCGGGGCGAACAGGGTACAGGGAAGCCGCACTCATCTTTCTTACCTCGGTGACATAGTTGTTGTTGTATGGCCCCTGTTGTAGCCGGGGTGGGCCTATAGAACCATTCGACGATGGTAGTAACAAGACCCTACAAATTACCCTGCTATGCCGGGTAACCGCTCTGGCCCACAGCCTGTGGCGCTTTGCGGGTGGCTGAAAAAACTTTGATCGACCGATTGTTACAAAAACCGCCAAAGGTGTTTATCAAAAGCACGGGTATATGAATATAACGCGCAGGCTTAGAATCACTTCCGCCAACCAAGGCACCGTGATTAACACCGTAACAGCCCCCACGAAGGCACGTTAATCCGAACTTCCCAACTTTTAAGTTACACACGCGGCCTCACAAGGGCCCCGTGACCCCTTTCGCCCTGAAGAAGGTAATGAAGAAATGAAAGCTCTATTAGTTATGGCCCTCAGCAGCTTGTGCGCCACCGCCGCCCTGGCCGACGAAGCCCCGACTGAGCTGGCCGGCCACAACGCCCCGATCGTTGAGGACTACACCTACAGCACTCACTTGGATGTGGCTAAAGTATTGTCCATGAGCAGTATTCCGGAAGTCTGTGAAGTTGTTCCGGTAAAGATGGAATATGAAGACTCCCAAGGTCAACGACACATCCTCAACTATCAAGTGATGGGCAATGGTTGCTCTAACGGATAACAACTTGGTTATTTAGATTCAACCCGGATCTTGGTCGCCGCAAGAAATCAATCTTGCGGCCAAGAACCCACCTCGAATACACCGCAAATCAAATGTGGGAGCTGGCTTGCCTGCGATGGCGGTTTCAGCCACGACGTCCCATACAGCCCTTCTCACCTGCTCCCTCCCCTCCCCATAAAATTTCTCCCAACACCCGCCAGAAATTTCCATCCCCAGCAAAGCCTTGCAAACACTCGCTCTGGCCGAAAACCACGTCATTTTGGCGCGCTCAAGTGACCATCCGCCGCAACACAAACCCAATTTTTTCCCTATAATGCGCGGGTAAATCGGGCCTGCAATATCCCTTTACACTGGGACGAAGAGCCAGACCTGAGGCATCCCGCGCGAGCTTGCACCTACCGCTGCGCACCTCAAGCCTCACGCAGAGCACCCGTAGCCCTATTCCGTTTAATGCGTGCGCTAGCTGCAACAAACGATTCCTTAAGATCCACCGCGGCCATTGGGCCGTGTGAACACCCAACCATCCGGTTTCACACGGGCACCTTTGAGCCCTCACGCAGGAGACGACACGTCATGCTGAGCTGGGACGAATTCGACAAAGAAGAAGAAGGCGAAGTAGCCGCTAAAGGCGCCAACGCCGGCCACGCCACCGAAGCCAACATGGACCGCCTCGACGGTGCCGGCGCCGCTGCCGCCATCGAAGCCCGCGCCGTCACCGCCAGTGATTCGGCCGCCATCGTGCGCGCCAAGGCCGCCCTGGACAAACTCGACGTCGCCGAAGGCCTCGCTGAGCTGGAAGGCTCCGCCGCCCGCGTCGCCGTTGACGAAAAACGCATGATCAACTGCCGCGCCGACCTCAACCAACTCGTACCCTTCAAGTACGACTGGGCCTGGCAGAAGTACCTCGACGGCTGCGCCAACCACTGGATGCCGCAAGAGGTCAACATGACCGCCGACATCGCCCTGTGGAAAAACCCTGAAGGCCTGACCGACGACGAACGCCGCATCGTCATGCGCAACCTCGGATTCTTCTCCACCGCCGACTCCCTGGTTGCCAACAACCTGGTGCTGGCCGTGTACCGCCTGATCACCAACCCGGAATGCCGCCAGTACATCCTGCGCCAGGCATTCGAAGAAGCGATCCACACCCACGCCTACCAGTACTGCATCGAATCGCTGGCCATGGATGAAGGCGAGATCTTCAACATGTACCACGAGATTCCATCGGTCGCCAAAAAGGCAGCCTGGGGCCTCAAGTACACCCGCTCGATCTCCGATCCGAAGTTCGAAACCGGCACCGTCGAGACCGACAAGGAACTGCTGCGTAACCTGGTCGCCTACTACTGCGTACTGGAAGGCATCTTCTTCTACTGCGGTTTCACCCAGATTTTGTCCATGGGCCGCCGCAACAAAATGACCGGCGTGGCCGAGCAGTTCCAGTACATCCTGCGCGACGAGTCGATGCACCTGAACTTCGGTATCGATGTGATCAACCAGATCAAAATCGAAAACCCGCACTTGTGGGATGCCGAGATGAAGGAAGAAGCGACCCAGATGATTCTGCAGGGGACGCAGCTGGAGATTGAATACGCTCGCGACACCATGCCTCGCGGTGTGTTGGGCATGAATGCGGCGATGATGGAGGACTATCTCAAGTTCATCGCCAACCGTCGCCTGTCGCAGATTGGCTTGAAGGAAGAGTACCCAGGCACGACTAACCCGTTCCCGTGGATGAGCGAGATCATGGACTTGAAGAAAGAGAAGAATTTCTTCGAGACCCGTGTGATCGAGTATCAAACTGGCGGCGCGTTGAGCTGGGATTGATTCCTACGCCAGGTAACATTCAAGAGCCCTGACTTGTTCAGGGCTTTTTTATACTCAATGAATAGAACAAGCCCCTTCCTACAAGAAGATCATCCATGGAATG
This sequence comes from Pseudomonas sp. P867, assembly GCF_019891455.1. NCBI lineage: Bacteria > Pseudomonadati > Pseudomonadota > Gammaproteobacteria > Pseudomonadales > Pseudomonadaceae > Pseudomonas > Pseudomonas sp. P867. Next base: position 35,424 of record NZ_JAFLXB010000003.1, read on the forward strand.
GTTGATGCAAATTTCGATGTTATCTAGGCTCATCAGCCGGTGCCTAAGAAACGCCCAACGTAGAAGCAAGCCTTAATCACACAGCAAAAATCCCGTTCGGTCTCAGTCGTGCGGAATTAACGCGGTAATGAAGGTTCGCTGGTTGGAGTTTCTTAAACTGCACTCTCTACGCTGGGTTGGCCCTTCAAAAATCACGTAGAGGTCATAGGGAATGTCCAGTCAACATCTATCCAACTTACCGGCCGCCACAGAAATAGCCGCACCCGAACCGTTTATCGCCGTCGTCTTCACTCGTCACAATCTTCATTTACATACTCTTCTCCTAGAAAACCAACCCTGGTTCTGCGCTCGAGAACTTGGGCGTTTGATGGGGTGGCATTTGGATGAGCGAACTACTCGTAAGCTCGATGAAGATCAAAAGAGAACCGTAAAACTGCTGTTCCACGGCCAACCGGAAGAGATGCTGATGATTAGTGAGTCCGGCGCCTATGCGTTGCTGGTCTATCACTACGTACCAGGAAACCGTCTGTTGCGAAGCTGGCTGACTCACGAAGTGGTTCCGGCCTTACGCGACCAGCGTCAGCTCCGTGCAGTGGAACGCCCCCTTGTTGAGCATGTTGGACTGGCCAGAAATGTCACTGAATTTGCTGCATTGGCAGGATGAAGGCTGGATACGCCTGCGGGATATGCCGTATTTGCTGGTGAATAGAACCTACCGGAGACAGTCAGCTAAGACGCCGTGGTGGCGCAAGCTCATACAATTTTTCCGAATCAAGCAGCGAATTTACTAACGAAGACGACCGCCATCTCCGACCGATCCGTAGGAAATTTCGTAGACGCAATAATGGCTACTCAGTATCGTCCGAGGGTTTTCTACCCTCGGCGGCTGTATGGATATTACGAAAGACAAAACGGATTGGAGCGACTCGGAGCTGGCAGCGGCGGTCGAGGCTTACCTAAAGATGTTGGCCTTGGAAAAGAGCGGCCAACCTTTCAACAAAGCCCTCGAAAACCGCCTTCTACGCGAAGGCCCGGTGGCAGGCCGTGCAAAGGGCTCCATCGAATTCCGCATGCAAAATATCTCCACCGTGCTCGTCCGCATGGGCTGGGACCGTATCGAAGGCTATAAACCTGCAAAGAACGTGGGCACAGGCGTCGAACAACGCATCCGCCAAGCCCTAGCCGCGCAGGGTGTATTCGAATCCGAAGACGCAGCCCAAACAGCAGACGAGCAAACGCTTATCCGCCGCGCGTCCAAACTGCAGCAACAACCTTTCCCTAAGCTACCGGACGGCATTGCCCAGCCGCAGAAAGTCTCGATCGTCAGCACCGCTTTTGTCCGCGACCCAAAGGTACGTGCTTGGGTGCTCAAAGAAGCCAACGGCATCTGCGAAGGCTGTGGCTCAAACGCGCCGTTCGAGGTCGACGGTTTGCCTTTTCTTGAAGTACATCACGTCAAGCACCTGGCCCGGAAGGGTTCGGATCGCATCACCAATGCTGTAGCCTTGTGCCCCAACTGCCATCAGCGTTGTCACCGGTCGAGTGATCGGGACGCTTTCACCGAAGGGCTTTACGCCAAAATCGGAAGATTGGCACGGGAGTAGACTCCTGCTGTCACACCTGATGCACGCACAAAAAATACTAGATAGGACCGAGGCCAACCCGTGAACCCAGACATGCTCGAAGCCGGCCCCATCGACGCCAAAGTACTCTCCGTCTTTGACTTCGACGGCACCCTCACCCACCACGACAGTTTCGTGCCCTTCCTCAAGTTTGCCTTTGGCCCCGGTGAGTTTTATGGCCGGATGGTCAAGCTGGCGGTGCCTGGGCTGCGCTTCTTGGTGCGGCAGATCAGCCGGGATGAGTTGAAGGCGCAGTTGATTCGCACCTTTATGACCGGGGTGCAGAAGACGTGGGTGCAGCAGAAGGCCGAGGAGTATTGCCAGCGTAATTGGGCGCGGTTGATGCGCCCGGCTGGGGTGTTGTCGGTGGAGCAGGAGTTGGGCTCGGGGGCGGTGGTGACGTTGTGCTCGGCGTCGCCGGCGTTGGTGTTGCAGCCGTTTGCCGATCGGCTTGGGATCAAGTTGATCGGGACTGAGCTTGAGGTGGTCGACGGGGTGTTGACCGGCAAGCTCACCGGGAATAACTGCCGTTGTGAGAATAAGGTGCTGCGGCTTGAGGCCGTGTATGGCGACCTGGGGGAGTATCGGCTCAGGGCCTGGGGCGATACGCGTGGGGATCGGGAGTTGTTGGCCGCGGCGCAGGATGCGCATTTTCGGCACTTTCATGCGAAGAAGAAAAAGCGGGCTCGGTTGCAGCGGTGATGCGGGTGGGTGGGGTTGGCGGAGGGGACCGAGGCGATCCCTTCGCAGCCTCGCTGGGGCTCGACAGCTCCCACATTTGATCCGTGCATCTCAGTGGAATGGTGTTTACGTCGTGGTTTTGGGGTCTACGCCGAGAGCCGTTGCAGACGCTTTTACCGTCAGGCTTCTTGAGCGGACGACGCATTGCAGGTTCTTGCTGATATTTACACAGGATCCGGCTATTAATAGCCAAATTCCCACGGACCGAGCCCCATGAAATTCGACACGGCCTACAGCCTGGCTCTCGATGACAAGTTGTCGATCTACGACGTACGAGAGCTGAATTTCGACGAAACCGCTGACTTCGATTCCGACAAGGACCGCTTCCTCTGCCCCAACGACGCGTGCCGCGCAGCGTTCGACGCCGGCAATGTGTTGAGCACCTTCAACGCCAAGAACGTCAATTACCTGCGCACCCCACACTTCAAGAACAAACCCGGCACCCGGCATATCGAAGGCTGTCGCTATGCCAGCAGCCAAAAGACCGCGGCCGGTGAAAGTGAGGACGAGCGCGAGGACAACTTCCCATCGGAATTGGTACTGACACGCCGTCAGTACGAACGTAAAACACCTGCTGCCGGCATCGATGGAGGCGCCCCACAAGAGCCAACGAAAACGCCTTCAAATCGCGTTGAGAAATCCCATGTCAGCAGCGACACAACCCCGGACAAAACCAGCGTGTTCGCCCATCCGGTGGAATGCTATGTGTCGAACATCGATGACAAGGACAAGCTCAAGGCCATGCCCTTGAAGATTGGTGAGCACACGGCGACTTACTGGTCGTTCTTCAAGAAAATCGAATACCTGCAAGACAACAAGGGCCTGATCTACTGGGGCAAGATCAAGGAAATCAAAGACTACACCAGCAGCTTTCGCATCGATTTCGAAAAGAAAGTGTGGCTCGACAAGAAGCCTTATTCGGTCAACGTCTACCTGAACAAAAAGCTCATCGAAAGCTACCGCAAGCGCACGGTTTTCCTGGAGCAGATCAAGGCAGCGGCCAGCAGCGAGCGACCGCTGTATTGTTTCTTCTACGGAGTGACACCGGAACTCAAGCAGGTGCCCAGCAAGAAAAACCCCGAGCAAACGTTCGGGGTATTCAGTGCGAATATCGAGAACCTGGATCATCTGATTATCCGGGAGGCGTCGGGAATGGAATAACTGGGCGTTGAAACAGCGACGAAAAAATCCAGATGATGAGCGGTACAAACAACTGTACAAAAACACAGTATAGTTGCGCCTCCCCCGTCGAACCTGGAGAACCCCCATGTCCTCTCTGGCAATGAGCTCTTTCGTAGAACAGCAGATCGTCCTGCACCAATTCACCGCCAAACACTGCGCACAGGCCCGCGTTATGCTGGGCTGGAGCCGCGAACATCTGGCTCGCCAGGCGGGCGTGGCGGTAGAGGCGATTCAACAATTGGAGGCCCACGGCGAAGTCGACGATGAAACCCGCCTGATCCTGGCGTTTTGCCTGGAGGCGCAAGGGCTGGTGTTCTTCCCGGGGTTTGCGCCGGGGTGGGGCATGAGTGTGCGCCGATTTGACACCGTAACCGCCGAGCCCACAGCACCAGGCCTCATTTCTCGGTTGATGGGTTCAACAACGGCGTCAGTTGATTCACCAACTCCTCAACCGAATGGTGCGTAGCGTCCAGCCGGATCACCGGGCAGCTCAACGGTTTCAACCAGGTTTCATGCCGACGCAGGCTACGTAGGCTGTGATTGCCAGTATCGTAGCGTGCGGCCCAGGTGAGAAAGGCGACACTGTTTTGATGGCGGCTGCCACCTTCCAGAATCTGCTCCCCGTAGCGCTGCGCTTCTCGCAGGCGCAGGCGTTGCAGGCGCACTTGCGGTTCTACGCGCAGGAACACCACATGGGTGAATAGCGGGATCATCGCGTCGCCCCAGCCGCAGAGTGACCCCGACAATACCCAGCCTTGATGGCCGGCGGTGTGTTCCTGCAGCAGGCGGAGGCGTTCGTCCCGGAGCCGGGCGATGGAAAAGGGTTCGAGGGTTTGCTGCCAGTAATAGAAATCGGAGTCGAAACAGGCAATATTCAGGTGCTCGGCCAATACCTTGCCCAAGGTAGTGCAACCGGTGCCCGCTGCGCCGAGGATATGAATTCTGTATGCCATGGCGTCCCTCCATGGCATTGAGTGTAAACCGTGAAGTTTCAGGCCGGCAGGTTCAGTGCCCGGCACTCCTTTTGCGATGCAAAATGACCTGACCGATCAAAGCCCAGGCTTGGTTGCCGTTTGTGCGGCCTGCTCATACCCGTGGGCCACCGCCAACAACGTGGGCTCGCTCCAACGGGTGCCGAAGAAGTGGGCGGCCGTGGGTAAACCGTCTTCGTTCGTGCCGGAGGGTACGGTGATACCTGGGTAGCCGGCCGCTGCTACGCCGAAGTAACTGTTGGTATCAAAATCCGACACTATGGCGTCCAGTTTATAAGTCTTGATCGGCTCATCCACGCTGCTGCGAAAATCCTCGATCAGTTTTTCCCACGCCCTTTCGCGCTGTTCTGGCGCCAGTGTGGAGGCATTGATCTGCTTGAGCAGGGGCTGATGATCGGTATCCGTGCCGTCACGGTCTTCGTTGAACTTGATCAGCTCAGCCAGTGACTTGACTGGCAATCCCGTGCGCTTGGCCAAGTAGCCATTCAACTCTTCGTTTACATCCGATAACAACAGTTCTTCATAGCGTGACTCATCTGCCATACGCAGGTTAATCGGCACTAAAACCGCCCCTTGTGCCTCAAGCACCTCCAGTGCTTTGCTGAATTGCGCACTATTTTCCACAGCCTGAACTTCACCGTTTGCAGAAAACGTCTTGGGATATCCAATACGCTTGCCCTTCAACGCACCAGGTACCAATAACTGCGTGTAATCAACCCCTTCTGGAGCGCCCAAGCTCGCCGGATCGTGGAGGTCGCGGCCAGACATGGCGTTGAGCATCAGCGCCGCATCGAACACCGACCGTGCCATCGGGCCCGGTGTGTCCTGGTGCTGGCTAGCCGGGATAATGCCATTGCGGTCCAACAAACCGACGCTGGGCTTGAGCCCAACCACACCATTAAACGCTGCGGGCACGATAATCGAGCCGTTGGTTTCGGCCCCCACCGCCAAGGGGGCCAACCCTGCGGCGACGGCTGCGGCCGAGCCGGAACTGGAACCACCCACCTGCGCGTCCGGATGATGTGGGTTGCGAGTCTGACCACCGCGGGTACTCCAGCCATCGGGAGCGCCGCGAAAACCGGCCAGCTCCGTCATGTTGGTTTTACCGAGAATCACGGCGCCCTGGCTGATCAGGTATTCAACTAATGGAGCGTTTTTACCCGCCGCCTCCCCTACCAGAGCAAAGGCACCTGCACTGGTTTGCATGCCTGTAGTCTCAATGGTGTCTTTGAGCAAGATAGGTATTCCGTGCAGTGGTCCGCGCACCTTGCCATTGGCCCGTTCCTGGTCCAGCGTGCGGGCGCTTTCAAGCGCTTGCGGGTTGAGTTCAATAACAGAACTCAGCTGCGGATCCAGCGTGCGGATGCGCTCCTGAAAATAATTGACCAGCCCTTGCGAGGTGATGCCTCCCGGTCGCGACATCTGCTCAGCCAGTTCGCGCACACTGGCATATTCCGTCCCGGCGGGGATAGGTTTTGAAATCGCTGGCGACGATTGAACAGGCAAAGTGTTATGCGAGTAGTTAACAAAAAAACTTACACCAGAGCCGATACCAAACATGAAATATCTCCTGCGAGAGGAAGAAATGGCGAAGGATCCCGATTGACCCAGGTGCCAGTCTAAAAACTCCCCTCCCGCCAAGAAGCGCGACATCGGTAGTTCATCCAGTTGGATTGTTCAGCACCTCCTGTACTCCCAGACGTCGAGCACTGCGGTATCCCAGTACGAGTGCCGTAAGGGAATCCTTCGACCACCGCGCACCGTAGAACCACAACACTGCACCATCCTCAAGCGGTTCGTTAAGCCTTGGGTAGCCACTCCAGCATGCGTCGTGGAAGGCGGCGTTCTGGCTATCGGCCACCAGAGCGTCCAGTTGGTACGCGCGCACAAGCTCATCGATTTCATTGCCGCCAGGGCGCGGGTCATCGGCGTGGCGCGCAGGCACCGGGACCAAGTTGGTTCCGGCCCGGCGCAGAACATCCAACGCGCGCAAGAATGCCACCCCGTGTTCGATCGGTGTTTGATCATGCCTCCACCGCTGGGCGAACCCCACGCGCCTGCCGCTCAACGTCGAGGCAGCGCTGAAAGTGCTGTTGTTCTGTACCAGCGGCACCTCGACCATCACCGGCCCTGAGGGCTCCAGGCCGCTCAAGGCAATCAACGACAACGAGGGATCGCGCGTAGGTTTCAGGGGAAGAGCCGGTGCGTTATAGCCGGGGATTGGTATGCTGGTGGCCAAAGCAGGATCGGCACCAAAAGCGATGCTGCGTGAGTTTGTAGGGCCAGTAGCAGGATGGATACTCGCAGCGGGCTCGTCGAGCCCCGGCGCCAATTGCTTGGATGGGCACGCCATGCCGACTCGCCAATATTTGCTACATTCACTTTCCATCGGAACTACCCCGAAAATAGATTCTCGGAGATCATCGCACCCTTGACTGGCGCCTGTCGCAGCCTTGAAACAGCTTGAAAACTCCTTTTTCCGCGGCCATCGCTGTCAGCTGGCGAGGCGCTCCTGCGTACCCTCAGTCTCCACCTCCAACCACCACGCATGGCCGCGCTCGGGCTGGTTCAAGCGAAACGCCTGCCCCATCGCCGGGGTGGTGATCGATACATTGCGCTCCCAGGCCAGGGCCATGATGCGGTCGAAGGGTTCGTGCCAGGCATGGAATGCCAGATCGAAGGTGCCGTTGTGAATGGGCAACAACCAGCGCCCTTTGAGATCGATATGCGCCTGCAAGGTTTGCTCCGGTTGCATGTGCACATGGGGCCAATCGACGTTGTAGGCGCCGGTCTCCATCAGGGTCAGGTCAAACGGGCCGTACTGCTCGCCAATGCGCTTGAAACCATCGAAATAGCCAGTGTCGCCACTGAAGAAGATGCGCCGCGCATCGTCGATCATCACCCAGGAACACCACAGGGTCTGGTTGCTATCAAACAGGCCGCGTCCGGAAAAATGCTGTGCCGGGGTAGCGATAAAACGAATACCATCGACTTCCGTGCCCTGCCACCAATCCAGCTGACGGACTTTATTGGCATCGATCCCCCATTTGATCAGCGTCTCGCCCACGCCCAGGGGCGCCAGGAAGTAGCGGGTCTTACCAGCCAGTTGCACCACAGCCTCGTGGTCAAGATGGTCATAGTGGTTGTGGGAAAGAATCACCGCCTCCAGCGGTGGCAACGCTTCAAGGCTGATAGGTGGGGCGTGGAAACGCTTGGGGCCTGCCCAACTGAACGGTGACGCGCGCTCGGCGAATACCGGATCGGTGACCCAGAATTTACCGCGCATCTTCAGCAGTACCGTCGAATGCCCAAGGCGGAACACCGTGTGGTCGGGTGCCGCCAACAACTGCTCGCGTGTCAGTGGCTGCACCGGGATCGGCCCCACTGGCCGCGTAGTGCGTGGTTTGTTGAACAGCATGTTCCAGAAAATGCGCAAGGTTTTGCCAAAACCGCCGTGTTGCACCGGGGCGTCATTGGTGAAGTGCCCCTGGTCCTGCCCCGCAGGCTGGAGCGCTGCAGGCGCAGGGTCGACACGGGTTGAAATCGTGGCCATTACCGAGTGACTCCTACAGTACGAAGAAGAATTACACTGCACAGTGTAGTTTCTACATTGCAACAAAATCCGGAGCAAGTAAACTGCTGAGTGTAATTTCCTGATTGAGTCGAATGCCATCCATGACTGCCCCCAAGCGCCTCACCGAGCGTAAACGCGACGCCATCGTGGCGGCGGCGATTGCCGAATTTCGCGAGAACGGTTTCGAGGTCACCAGCATGGACAAAGTCGCCGCCACCGCCGGCGTTTCCAAGCGCACGGTGTACAACCACTTTCCCAGCAAGGAAGAGCTGTTCGCCGAGATCCTGAGCCAACTGTGGGCCAGCAGCGTTGCCCAACTGGACGTGAACTACGCCAGCGACCAGCCGCTGCGCGATCAACTGCGCAAGTTGCTGGAAGCAAAAATGAAGATGATGTCGGACGCCAACTTCCTCGACCTGGCGCGCGTGGCCATTGCTGCCACCATCCATTCGCCCGAACGTGCGCAAGATATGGTCAATCGCCTCAGCGCACGGGAAGAAGGTTTTACCCAATGGGTGCGCGCTGCCCAGGAAGACGGCCGCCTCAACTGTACCGATCCAGCTTTCGCGGCTCACCAGATCCAGAGCCTGCTCAAGGCCTTTGCCTTCTGGCCGCAAATCACGCTCGGCCAGCCCACCCTCGATGTGGCCGCCCAGGCCAACGTCATCGAATCTGCAATCGACCTGTTCCTCGCCGGCTACGAAGTGCGCACCCCGCCCCTGCATCAGGACCTGTTGCCGGCGCGACATTAAAGGTCGCTTTTGGCGCATTCACCCGCTGTTTTGCGCAAATGGCCTGAAAGGACACTGATTATTCCTACAGGAATAATCGACAATATCGGCCGCTATTATCCGATCATCGACGCCGACCGTTGACGCACGCTGTCGCACCTGCAAAAACAAAAAACAGCTGACCCAGGACACTATGGAAAACAGACGAGGCAAAGGGCTTTCATTTGCCAGACGTATCTACAAGCCAAGGATCATCGGCCTGGGTATCGGTAGCATCAGCGTAATCGGCGCGTTGTATCCCTTGTCAATGCCAGGCTGGGTATGGGCGTTGTTGTTGTTCAATGGCCTTGCCTGGCCGCACGTGGCTTATCTGATCTCGACCCATTCGCCGTTTCCCTATCAAGCCGAACGGCGCAACCTGCTGTATGACTCATTGTCGGGCGGTTTCTGGGCAGCGGCCACCCAGTTTTCGCCACTGACGGCCGTCACCATTCTGTCGATGATGGCCATGAATAACGTGGCTGCCGGTGGCACACGCTTGCTCCTGCATGGGCTGCTCGCACAAGCCGCCGGCATCGCGATAGCCTGGAGCCTGTTCGGGGTCAAGTTCGATTCCAGCGTCAGCCTTTCCGAGGTCTACACCTGCTTGCCGATGCTGACGCTCTACCCGATGGCCATCGGCATGGTCTGTTATCAGTTGGCAATCAAACTGTCGCAACATAAACGCGCCCTCAGCGCCCTGAGCCGTATCGACAGCCTGACCGGCCTGCTCAACCATGGCTCATGGAAAGACCTGCTGAACCTCAAGTTCCATAAGTGCCAACAGCAACAAAGCCAGGCGACCATTGCCCTGATCGATATCGACCACTTCAAGCGTATCAACGATATGCACGGCCATACCGTCGGGGATGCGGTACTGCGCCAGTTGAGCCAGGAATTACGCCAGCACCTGCGCGAAGAAGACCTCGCCGGCCGCTACGGAGGTGACGAGTTCTGTGTGATCCTTCCGAAAATGCCCTTGCAAGATGCTGCGCGACTCATGGAACAGATGCGCGAAAAATTCAGTAACTACCGCACTGCGCACATCCCCGAATTACGCGTGAGCCTGAGCATCGGCCTGGCGGATTTTCAACCGGCCTTCAAGGATGCGGTCATGTGGCTCAACGCTGCGGATCGCGCGCTGTACGCTGCCAAGAACAGCGGCCGCAACCGCGTCAGGACCAGCGATCGAAGATCGCCTGTTCAGCCGCAGTTGTCTGATAACACCTCGTCCGAATCTTCGTCGGCGAGGCTGCCGCAATAGCATAATGCCGCCATTGGTCGGCTACCCGAAAATGCCCCTGCTCAAGCAGCGAACTTCTGGGCCGGCTGATCACTCTGAACCCCTTGTTCCACCCCCTCTGTCAGCATCAGGAAGCTGGCAATGAGCAAGTCAACCGTAAGGCCTGGGGCCCTACGGGGTCAGGCGCAAATACATGGATACCGCATATGCTTGCATGCCCGAGCCCTCTAACATGCTATTTAACACCCACAAGAAAACCATCAGCACCCTGCAACACAGCATTGCCCAACAGGCCAGCCTGCTGGATGCCATCGAGCGCTCCATGGCCGTCATCGAATTCGACCTGCAAGGCACTGTGCTGCGGGCCAATGAGAACTTCTTCAAGACCATGGGTTACCGCGCCGAACAGGTCCTGGGCCAGTCCCACCGGATGTTCTGCACCCCCGCGTTCGCCCGCAGCGCCGAGTACAACCAACTGTGGACGCAGCTGCGCAACGGCCAATTTCAGTCAGGCACCTTTGAGCGGGTGGGTGCCAAGGGTGATTCGGTGTGGCTGGAAGCCAGCTACAACCCGGTACGCGATGAAGCCGGTCACGTGACCAAAGTGGTGAAGTACGCCATGGATGTCACCCCACGCCTGCAAGCCGAAAGTGAAGCCAACGCCAAGCTGCAAGCCATCGACCGCGCCATGGCGATGATCGAGTTCAATCTCGATGGCACCATCATCACCGCCAACACGAACTTCCTGCAGCGCATGGGGTACAGTCTGGCGCAGATCCAGGGCAAGCATCACCGCCTGTTCTGCACACCCGAACTGGCCAACAGTGCAGCCTACAGCGAGTTCTGGAAACGCTTGAACCAGGGCGAGCTGTTCAATGGCCAGTTCGAGCGGGTGGATAAAAACGGCCAGGTGGTGTGGCTGGAAGCCAACTACAACCCGGTGTACGACGCCAGCGGGCGCCTGTGCAAAGTGGTGAAGTTCTCCTCCGATGTTACCGCCCGGGTCCAACAACATGCCACCGAGGCGCAGAGCGCGGCCCAGGCTTATCACCTGTCATTGAGCACCCAGGAGATGGCCGAAAAAGGCGCCGAGGTGATCCAGAAAACCGCTACCGGTATGCGCGAAATTGCTCGGGATATCGACACATCCTCGCAACTGATCGCCAAGCTCGGCGAGCGCTCGCAACAGATCACCGCCATCGTCAACACCATTCGCGGCATCGCCGACCAGACCAACCTGCTGGCCCTCAACGCCGCCATCGAAGCCGCACGCGCCGGCGAGCAGGGCCGTGGCTTTGCCGTGGTGGCCGATGAAGTGCGGCAGCTGGCGGCGCGCACCAGCGGCTCCACCGCCGAAATTTCCGGCATGATCGCCATGATCCAGGACGAAACCCGCCAAGCCATCGACAGCATGGACGCCACCCGCGACCGTGCCGCCCACGGCGTAGAACTGGCCAACCAGGCGGGCACAGTGATCCTGCAGATTCGCGAAGGCACCGGCGAAGCGGTCCAGGCGGTGAGCGCGTTCGCCAACGACCGGGGCAATCGCTGACCGGTTCTTCATGTCGGTGGCTGGTGGGCTCGGTCTATAGTGTTGGTTGTCTTTACGCTAAGCACTCGAGCCCGCCATGACCCCAGACAAACCCGAATCCGCCCCCACTGACCACTTGCGTTTCCACCGCGGTCACGCGCACCTGGCGCCGACCTTTGGCAACGACACCTTTGCCCTCAAAGCCGAGGCCTTCGCACGCTTTTTTGGTACCCCGACCTTCCTGGGCGCACAAACCGCGATCGTCGTTTTGTGGGTGGTGTTGAATGTGACCGGCGTCACCCACTTCGACGTCTACCCGTTCATCCTGCTCAACCTGGCCTTCAGCCTGCAATCGGCTTATGCCGCGCCGCTGATCCTGCTGGCCCAGACGCGCCAGGCGGCGCGGGATAAAGCTCAGTCCGACGCCGACGCACAGCACCGCGAAGCCCTCGCCACCGCCAACACCGAACGCCAGGCCCAGGCGGCCCAGACCACCAAGCAATTGATGGAACTGCTGGAGCAGAATACCCGGCTGACGGAAATGACCAAGCAACTGACCGAGCGCATCGAGACCCTGACGTGCGAAATGCATGCGCAGTTTGTGCGTAAAGCCTAACTTCGCCGCCCGCGCACATGCCGCCCCAGTTCATCAAACAGCGTGACCACCGAGCGCAATGCCCGGCAATCAGGCCGTGTCAACAGCCACAGCGCGGTGTCGTGCCCTACCAATGCAGGGCTCAGTGCTTGCAAGCCTTTGCCCATTAGAAAATCCGGCAACGCCGCCACACCCAACCCGGCGCGCACCAGTTCAGTCACCGACTGCATGCTGTTGCAGCAATAACTGGGACGCACACCTGGCAAATGTTCACGGCGCCAGGCTACCGTGGGGTGGTCGGGCAAAAAGTCGTCCGGAGCGATCCAGGCCAGGTCGGCCAGCGCCTGGCCTGCATGCCGATGAGCATAGTCGGCACTGGCGTACACTTGGTACGCAACAGTTCCCAGGCAACGTCCGACCAGATGCTCCGGCGGTTTGCTGGTCAGGCGCAGGGCAATATCCGCATCACGACGGCTGAGGTTGGCGAAGTCATTGGACGTGCTCAGTTCCAGGACCAGTGCTGGATAGGCCGGCATGAACTGCGCCAGGGCCGGCAGCAGCAACCCTTGCAACACCGAGTCGGTGCAGGTCAAGCGCACGGTGCCGCTGATCACTTCTCCACCCTGCTCCACACCAATGCGCGCAGCCTCCAATGCGAGTTCTGCGCGTTCGGCCTGTTGCGCCAGGTTGCTCGCCAGGCTGGTGGGCAAGTATCCGACGCGGCTTTTTTCAAATAAGGTCTGGCCCAGGGCCGACTCCAACCGCCGCACCGCACGGAACACCGTAGACACGTCCACCCGCAGCAACGCTGCCGCCCGTGCCAAGGTGCCGCCACGCACCAGGGCAAGGATCAATGACAGGTCGGGGTAGTCAAGTTGATAGTGCGTGGCTGCATTGAGCATGTGCGTAAATGCCAATATTGATTGCGCGAACGCCAATTTATAGTGGGTATCAGCACACTACAAGCCATGGGACATACATGATGACAGCCCCCGCCCTGCACCTCGCCCTGGTCGGCGACTACAACCCTGATGTGATCGCCCACCAGGCTATCCCGCTGGCGCTACAGCAGGCCGCCGCCGCCCTGGGTCTGAGCGTCCAGGTGCAATGGCTCGACACCGACACACTCACCTGCACCTCTGCCCTGCACGGTTTTGACGGATTCTGGTGCGTCCCCGCCAGCCCCTATCGCGACACCGAGGGCGCACTGCGGGCAATCCGTTTTGCTCGCGAGCAAAGACGCCCTTTCCTCGGCACATGCGGTGGTTTTCAACATGCTGTATTGGAATATGCCCGCAACGTACTGGGTTGGGCCGATGCAGAGCATGGCGAGTTGGCTCCAGACGCTGAACGCGCCGTCATCACGCCCCTGAGCTGCTCCCTGGTAGAAGTGAACGACACCGTGCGCCTGGCCCCTTACACCCGTATTGCCCAAGCCTACGCCAGCGTGGATATCCACGAAGGCTATCGATGCCGCTACGGCATCAACCCCACGTTTGCTGGCGCACTGCTTGAAGGCAACCTGATTCCCACCGGCCACGATTCAGCGGGCGATCTGCGCGCCGTGGAGTTGCTCGACCATCCGTTCTTCGTCGCCACCCTGTTCCAGCCTGAACGCGCTGCGCTGAACGGCATCACCCCGCCCTTGGCACTGGCCCTGCTCAAAGCGTGTCGAGGGGCATTGGTATGATCGCCAAGACACCGGCCCCGCCTTATTACGCGGTGATTTTCAGCTCACTGCGTACCGATGGCGACCAGGGTTATGGCGAGGCCGCCTCGCGGATGCTGGCACTGGCGGCGGAACAACCTGGGTTTCTCGGGGTGGAGTCGGCGCGAGAAGATGGGTTGGGGATCACAGTGTCCTACTGGACCAGCGAAGCGGCGATCCTGGCCTGGAAACAGCAGGCCGAGCATCGGCAGGCGCGTGAGCGAGGGCGGGCCACTTGGTACACAGCGTTTCACACGCGGGTATGCAAGGTAGAGCGGGCGTACACCTACCCTCGTTGAAACACTACCCCTCATTTGACCCTCACCGACCAGAAAAAGCTGCGGGCTAGCTCACCAAACTGCGCAACGCACTGATCTGCGGGATCTCCACCCGGCGCATATACACCCGCAACGGTTCGGTGATGTTGATGCGGTCATCGATGTTCTGGTCCAGCAGCAACTGTATGCGTTCGCGGCACAGGGTCATGGTGTGGTCGGCGGCCGGTAGCCAGACGAATTCGGCGGTGGGAATGATGCCGTCATCGGCCACGTCCATGCCGAAGGCATCTTCGCTGAAACGCACGATGTACTGGCCGGTCTTGCGATTGAGGCCGACAAAACCCTGGAGTTGGTCGGCGGCCTGGCAGATAAGTTCTGAAGTGATGCGCATGGTAAACCTCACTGAAAAGTCCCATAGGGACTGGAAAGATGGTTTACACGCGTGGCAAAAAATACTGCCCTCTGACGGGGCAGCTATGGCCAAGAATACTGCAATGCAGCACAAAAAAACCGACAAAATTGGCTCGCGCGCACGTTAATGTCGGTTTGGTGATAGCGCCTTTCGCAATCAATTGTTAAAAAGGACACCTTCTCAAAGTTACCTCCACGAAAGGACTTCGCATATGCCTGTCACGTTTACCAAGAGCGCCTTGCTGCTGGCGTTGATGCTCGGCCTTGGCCAGGCACAGGCTGCCGACCCGGTCAGCCCGGCTGAATTGGCAACAAACGAAGGCATACCCTACCCTGCCGTGATCGCTCACCGTGGTGCTTCCTACGACGCACCTGAATCCACCGCCGCCGCCTACAAAGTGGCACGCGACCTGGGGGCCGACTACCTGGAACTGGACCTGCAACGCAGCAAGGACGGCGTGCTGTTCGCCCTGCACGACAACAACCTGCAGCGCACCACCGACGTGGCCACCAAGTTCCCCGAGCGCAAAGACGCGCCTGCCAACGAGTTCACCTGGAAAGAACTGCAAACCCTCGACGCCGGCAGCTGGTTCAACGCAGCCTACCCGGACCGCGCGCGCCCAGGCTTCGTTGGCCTGAAGATCCTGAGCCTGGACGACATCATCAAGATCGCCGAAGGCAACCCCTCGCACAAACCCGGCCTGTACATCGAGACCAAGGAGCCCAAGCAGTTCCCGGGGATCGAAGCCGACCTGAAAAACAAGCTGCTGGACAAGGGCTGGCTGAGTTCCGCCGGCTCCAAGCTGGGCAAGAGCAACACCGGCGTCGGCCAAGGCCGTGGCCGCGTGGTGCTGCAAACCTTTGAAGTTGCAAGCCTGCAAGAGTTGCAGAAAGAAATGCCCAACACACCGAAGATCCTGCTGTTGTGGGTGGGTGAAGGCAGTATCGAGCCCAAATCCAAAGTCACCTTCGCCGAGTCCGGTGAAACAACCAAGGCTGCCTACTACGCCAAGCAAGAACCGAAAGACGCCGCCGAATTCGAAAAATGGGTCGACCAGGCCAAAAGCCTTGGCGCCATCGGCACCGGCCCGTCGGCTGAACTGACCGACCACGGCGACCAGAGCTACACCGACCTGGTGAAGCCTGAAATGAACAAGCTGACCCACGACAAGGGCCTGTTGGTGCATGTGTACACCGTGGATGAGCCGGTGGATTTCGAGAAAGTCATGAAGGCCGGCGTCGATGGCATCTTCACCAACCGTGCCGCCGAGCTGCTGAAGTTCTACAAACGCTGGCCGTCGTCCAGTGTTCAGGACCTGCTCAACGACCATAAGTACTAAGTGGATTGGTGTCAGTGAGCCATTAAGGATGAGTTAAGTTGCGCCGGTTAATCTGGCGCCACTTAAACAGTTCACCCAAGAGGACACACCATGAAAACTTTGACTGCCCTGTTCGCTGCCACCGCCCTGACCCTGACTGCCGGTCTGGCCCAGGCGGATGTTCGTCCGGATCACATTGAAGGCCTGCTCAAGTCCGGCGCTGTGATGTCTTTCGACAAGCTCAACGCAGCAGCCGTGGCAACTCACCCTGGTGCTTCGATCACTGACACCGAACTGGACACCAAACACGGCGTCGCCGACCAGTATGTCTACGAAGTGGACCTGACCGATACCACCGGCAAGCGCTTTGAAGTGAAGCTCGACGCCAAGACCGGTGCTGTACTGGAAAACAAGCAAGACACCTGAGTTGCATCCCCAAAAAACGCGCCACCTTCGAGTGGCGCGTTTTTTTATGCGCGCCTCAAACCGTCACATAACCGTCATACCGCCTTGCAATGATTCGCCTAGGAACCTGTGAAACGTCCTACAGGCCCTTTCTCTGCGAGCCGCCATGAATCACAGCATCGACCACGCCCATCAGGACCCCGACCTGTTTGGCCTGCTTTACGGTTTCCGCTTTCGCCCCGGCGAAAAAGGCCAGCAGATTGACTCAGCCACCGCCCTCGCCGCCTTGCAGCAGCCACAAGATCCGGAAGAGTTTCTGTGGCTGCACTTGAACCTCGCCCACGCCGCGTGCGAGCGCTGGATGCAGGCGCATTTGTCGCTGCCGGAGGAATTTTTTGAAGCGCTGCATGAAGGCTCGCGCTCCACACGCATCGAACATGTGGACTCGGCCTTGTTGGCGGTGGTCAACGATGTGGTGTTCAACTTCAGCAGCATGGTGTCGTCGGATATTTCCACACTGTGGGTATGCGCGCGCAGCCGCTTGCTGATCAGTGCGCGCCTGCAACCACTGCATTCGGTGGATAAATTGCGCTCGTCGGTAAAAGCCGGTGAACACTTTCGCTCGCCCCTGGAACTGCTGGTGCATTTGCTGCGCGACCAGGGCGAAGTGCTGACCCAGATCGTGCGCAAGACCAGTATCAGCGTCGACCATATCGAAGATCAGTTGCTGTCTTCGCGCCTATCCACCAATCGCGCCGAACTGGGCGCTGCACGCCGTGTATTGGTGCGCCTGCAACGCCTGCTGGCGCTGGAACCGGGCTCGCTGCTGCGCCTGCTCAACCGTCCGCCGCAATGGCTACAAAAGGAAGACGTGAAGGAGTTGCGCAAATCCACCGAGGAGTTTGCGCTGATCATCAACGACCTGACGGCCCTGGGCGAACGCATCAAGCTGTTGCAGGAGGAAATCGCCGCCAACCTCAATGAACAAAGTAACCGCACGTTGTTCACCCTGACGGTGGTAACGGTGCTGGCGCTGCCGATCAATATCATCGCCGGCTTTTTTGGCATGAATGTGGGTGGGGTGCCGCTGTCCCAAGACCCGGAAGGTTTCTGGATATTGGTGGCGCTGGTCGCGACTTTTACCTTGATTGCTGGGCGGTGGGCGTTCCGAAAGCGCAAGGACTACTAACATTGAAATGCAATCAAACTGTGGGAGGGGGCTTGCTCCCGATAGCGGTGGGTCAGCCAAAAACTCTCTGACTGATGCACCGCTATCGGGAGCAAGCCCCCTCCCACATTTAAACCGCACTGATTTGTAGACCGGCGGCACACGAGATTGCGCCAAACACTGATCTGTCGCAGCACCCTTGTAACATTCTGCAATGATCATTAAGGCCATCCTCCTCACACTGGATGCTCCGGCATGGCCACCCCTTCCCTGACTGCCTCCCCCCACGCTTCACCCTCCTCCCAACCCCGGCTGGACACAAAACCAGGCTTGTTGACGGTGATCATGTTCTTCGCCGTCCTTGCGATGGGCCTGCTGTTCACCGCCTACAGCCTGATGCACGACATGCACGAAATGGGCGCCCAGCTCACCACCTGGACGCCATTCCTATTGCTCGGCGTGGCGTTGTTGATCGCTCTGGGGTTTGAGTTTGTCAACGGCTTCCATGACACCGCCAACGCAGTGGCGACGGTGATCTACACCAACTCGCTGCCACCGCATTTTGCGGTGGTGTGGTCGGGCTTTTTCAATTTCCTCGGCGTGTTGCTTTCCAGTGGCGCGGTGGCGTTCGGCATCATTGCCCTGCTACCGGTGGAGCTGATTTTGCAGGTCGGTTCATCGGCCGGGTTCTCCATGATCTTCGCCTTGCTGATCGCCGCGATCCTGTGGAACCTGGGCACCTGGTGGCTGGGCTTGCCAGCCTCGTCGTCTCATACCCTGATCGGCTCGATCATTGGCGTAGGCGTAGCCAATGCCCTGATGCACGGACGTGACGGCACCAGCGGTGTGGATTGGAGCCAGGCGATCAAGATTGGTTATGCCTTGTTGCTGTCGCCGCTGATTGGCTTTGCGTTTGCCGCCTTGCTGTTGCTGGCCCTGCGCGTCTTTGTCAAAAACCGCGCGCTGTACAAGGCACCCAAAGGCGACACGTCGCCGCCCTGGTGGATTCGCGGGATGCTGATTGTTACTTGCACCGGCGTGTCGTTCGCCCACGGTTCCAACGATGGGCAAAAGGGCATGGGCCTGATCATGCTGATCCTGGTGGGCACCTTGCCGATGGCCTACGCGCTGAACCGCACCATGCCTGCCGATCAGTCGCTGCAATTTGCCGCCGTCGCTGAAGTGACCCAGGCTGCCTTGGTCAAAGCAGCGCCGCAGCCGGCACCGGGCGATTCACGTGCCACCTTGTCGACCTACGTTCGCACCAAAGAGGCCACGCCGGAACTGGTGCCCGCACTCGCCGCCATCACCGGCCATATCGGCGAAGAAGTGAAAAGCTATGGTTCCCTCGCCGCCGTACCGGCCGAAGCCGTCGGCAACGTGCGTAACGACATGTACCTGACCAGCGAAACCATCCGCCTGATGGACAAAGGCAAGGTCGGCAACTTCGACGCCGACACCCAGGGCAAGCTGCAACTGTTCAAGCAACAGATCGACAACGCCACGCGCTTTATACCGCTGTGGGTGAAGATCGCCGTGGCCATTGCCCTTGGCCTGGGCACCATGGTCGGCTGGAAGCGCATCGTGGTGACGGTGGGCGAAAAAATCGGCAAGACTCACCTGACTTACGCTCAAGGCGCTTCGGCCGAAACGGTGGCGATGCTGACCATCGGCGCGGCGGATATGTTCGGGCTGCCGGTGTCGACCACCCATGTATTGTCCTCGGGTGTAGCCGGGACCATGGTCGCCAATGGCGGGGGGTTGCAGATGAGGACCATCCGCAATTTGTTGATGGCGTGGGTGTTGACCTTGCCGGCGGCGATTTTACTGTCGGGTAGCCTCTACTGGCTTTTTACCCAATTGTTCTGACACACAGAAAATCAAAATGTGGGAGCAAGCCCCCTCCCACATTTGGTTTTATGTTTCTTCAGGGTGTGAAGAGTCCGGCCATGGCCTTCAGGCGCTTTTTGTAGACCCGCCGCGCCTCCAGCGCTTGCTCCAATGTCACCGCCACGAACCCCGCTCGCTGATTGGGCTGCATCTGCCCGATCAAGTCCAGGTCGGCGCTGATCACCGTGCCGATCATCGCGTAGCCACCGCCCGACACCGCATCGCGATGCAGCACAATCGGTTCCAACCCCGCCGGTACCTGAATCGAACCAATCGGGTAGCAACTGTCGACGATGTTGGAGGGGTCGGAGCCCGCGCCAAACGGCTGTTCCCGCGGCTGGAAGCTCAATGCGCTGCCGCCCTTGAAGCGATAGCCGATGCGATCGGCCTCGGAGCCCACCGTCCACGGCTCGGCAAAAAAGCTGCTTTTTGCCGCGTCGGTCAAGCGCTCGTAGTACAGCCCCGGCACTACGCGCAACGTGACATCACCGCCCACCGAACGACGCAACGCCATCGGCAAGCTGTTGCCCGCACGCCCCGCACCGCTGGCCGTGCCGATAGGCAACAGATCGCCCTCCTGCAAGCGCCGCCCGTGAAACCCACCGAGAGCACCAAGGGTGTAGGTGGAGCGGCTGCCAAGCACCAACGGCACGTCGATGCCCCCGGCAACGGCGAGGTAAGTCCGCGCGCCGGCCACGGGAAACTCAAAGCGCAGCACCTGCCCGGCGCGCACGGCGAAGGCGGTGTCCTGATGCACCACTTCGCCGTCCAGGCGCGGCGACATCAAGGCGCCGCTCAACGCTATCAGCGCGTCGTGCTGGAACTCCAGCTCAGGCCCGATCAGCGTGCATTCCAGGCCAGCCGCGCCCACTGGATTGCCGACCAGATGGTTGGCTGCACTCAGCGCGTATTGGTCCAGCGCCCCCGATGGCGGAATGCCCAGGTGGTAATAACCTTCGCGCCCCAGGTCCTGCACGGAGGTGGCGAGGCCGGGTTTGAGCACCTTGATCATGCCAGCGCCTCCTGCAGGGTTTGCGGATAGCCAATGGGATCGGCGAGAAAGGCATCGAGGGAAAATTCGACCGGGCGAATGCGCAAATCGAAACGCCCGGCTTCCACTTCGGCGACGGCCAGGTCGTAAGCCTCCCGGTCCATCGGCTTGAACTGCACGATGTCGCCAGGACGGAAGAACACCATGTGCTCCTTGAGGTAGGCCAACTGCTGCTGCGGGTCGTAGATCGGTGCCGGGGTCACGCCGAACATCTGGTAACCGCCGGCACCGCGAACCGAATAGATACACCCAAAGCAGCCGCCATGGCCCAGGGTCAGTTTCGGCGTGTCGGTGCGCGGCCGCAGGTACTTGGGCACCTGCAATTGCCGTTCGCGCTCGACCATCTGGAACATGAACGGAAGCCCCGCGACAAAGCCGACCATCGACACAAACCAGGGTGCGCCACTGTGGGCGGCGATAAACGCGTCCACGTCGGCCAGGCCGTTGATACGGGCGGCGTATTCAAGGTCAGTGCCGCCGGGGTCCTGGTGACGGTCACGAAAACGCATCAGGGTTTCGTGGGTCCAGGGGTCGTTATAGAGCACCGGGATCTCGATGATGCGCGTGTGCAGCGTGCGCTCGGCCACCGCCTGGGCTTCGGCGCTTTGCACCGCGTCGAGCAGCACGTGAGGCGCGATGCGGTCGGGGTCGAAGCGAATCTGGAAGGATGCATTGGCCAGGCACACATCCAGCACGCCTTCCAGCGCCAGGCGTTCCACGGCGCGGGTCACCGCCATGCCCTTGAAAAAAGCCTCCAGGGACATGCTGTCGCTGACCTCGGCAAACAGGTGTTCATCACCGCCGAAGCTGTAGCGGATGGGGGACGTTTCAGCCATGTCTGTTCCTCTTGGAATCATTGTAGAAAGGCAGGCAAAAAAGTGAGGTACAGCTCTTATTGGGGGGGCCGGACTTCAATACCGGCCTGGTCCAACGCTTCGCGGGTGGCTTGCACCAAGTCCAGGGCACCAGGAGTATCGCTGTGCAGGCAGATGGAATCGAATTCAATCACCAGGTCTTCGCCTTCCACGGTACGTACCAGCCCGCTCTGACAAGCGCGCAGGACACGGGCTGCAACGGTGGCAGCGTCCAGTGCACGCACATTGCGGGTGAACACGATGGAGCCGCTCAGATCGTACTCACGGTCGGCATAGAACTCGCGCACGACCGGCTGTCCCAGTTCCTTGGCAATGCGCCAGATCACCGAATTGGGCATGCAGTACAGCAACAGCGTCGGCTCGATGATTTGCAGGTTTTGCACCAATAGCCGCGCAGCCTCTTCATCGCGGGCCAGGTGCATGTAGAGCGCGCCGTGGGGCTTGATATGTTGCAAGGTCAGGCCTTGGGCGCGGGCCATTTCACGCAGCGCGCCAAGCTGGTAGAGCATATCGTCCACCAGCTCTTGGGCCGGTGCATGGATATGCCGACGACCGAAGCCCACCAGGTCGCGAAAACCCGGATGAGCGCCGATAGCCACGCCCAATTGCTTGGCGCGCTCGACAGTGCGGCGCATGGTGCCGGGGTCGCCGGCGTGAAAGCCGGTGGCGATATTGGCCGAGCTGATGTGAGCCATCAGCTCTGCGTCGACGCCGTCGCCGATAGTCCAGGGGCCGAAGCTTTCGCCCATGTCCGAA
Organism: Pseudomonas sp. P867; assembly: GCF_019891455.1. Taxonomy (NCBI): domain Bacteria; kingdom Pseudomonadati; phylum Pseudomonadota; class Gammaproteobacteria; order Pseudomonadales; family Pseudomonadaceae; genus Pseudomonas; species Pseudomonas sp. P867. Next base: position 57,535 of record NZ_JAFLXB010000003.1, read on the forward strand.
TTGAAATCCACTGCCCGCATCAAGATTGCTCCGCCATAAGTGATGCCAGGAAAGTAGGCTCGGGCTTGACCCCTTGGGAAGATCTATTATCAGATGGCCTATCTTCTGAAAATCAGATACTGACCATGTCCCTTACCTTGCGCCAGGTTCGCTACTTCGTTGCCACCGCTGAAATCGGCCAGATTTCCCAGGCAGCGATTCACCTGAATATTTCCCAGTCGGCGGTGACCACGGCGATCAAGGAGCTGGAAGCCATGCTCGGCGTGCAGTTGTTCGTGCGCTCGGCCCAGGGCATGAACCTCACCGACGCCGGTCGACATTTTCTCAACCGCGCCTATGTGATTGTGCGCAGCGTGGAAGACGCCCTGAACAGCCCGCTGCCGGATTACCGCGCCAGCGGCGTGCTACGGGTGGCGGCGAGCTACACAGTGCTGGGTTATTTCCTGCCGCACCATTTGCAGCGCATGGAGCATTGGCATCCGGACGTGACTATCGAGGTGTTCGAGCAGGAACGTCAGGCCATCGAACAGGGCCTGCTCGATGGCCAGTTCGACATGGCCGTGGTGCTTACCGCCAACCTCACCCACGCGGATATCGTCTCTGAAATCCTGTTCAACTCCGAACGCCGCCTGTGGCTGCCCAGCCATCACCCATTGTGTGAACGCGGAGCCGTCAGCCTGGCGGACGTGGCGCAAGAGCCCTACATCCTGCTCACCGTCGATGAAGCCGAACACAGTGCCATGCGCTACTGGGAGCAGGCCGGGCAAACCCCCAAGGTGCGGCTGCGCACCAGCTCGGTGGAAGCGGTGCGCAGCATGGTTGCCAACGGTAGCGGCGTGGCGATTCTGTCGGATCTGGTGCACCGGCCCTGGTCGCTGGAAGGCAAGCGCATCGAAACCCTGACCGTCACCGACCCGGTCACGCCCATGAGCGTCGGCCTGGCCTGGCACCGCGAGCGCGCGTTTACCCCGGCGATGCAAGCCTTCCGCGATTACTTCCACGATGCGTTCCTGGCGCCGCAGCAGTTGTCGGCGCGCCGTTAAAGATGGGCTTGCAGGGTGGCGGTCAACCAGTCCATGAACACCCGCACCCGCAGCGGTAAATGCCGCTGGCCGGCGTACAGTAAATACACGTCCAGAGGCGGTGCCTGGTAATCCGGCAGCACCGCTACCAACTCGCCACTGGCCAATAAATCGCGGATCCCGAGTTGGGGCACTTGGGTAATGCCAAAACCCGCCAGGCACGCCGACTGATACGCATCGGTGCTGTTGACGGTCACCCTTCCTGCCATCGGCAAATGTTGCACCTTGTTGCCCACCAGGTATTCGAACCCTGCCGAGCGTGCGCCCAGGGGCCGCACGTAATGTACCAATTGGTGATTCGCCAGGTCAGCCAATGTCGCAGGCATGCCGTAACGGTGCAGATACGCCGGGCTCACGCAGTTGACCATCGGCATGCTGCACACCCGTCGCGCCACCACTGTTTGGTCTGGCTGGGCACCGACGCGCACGACACAATCGAAACCTTCCGCGATCAGGTCCACCTGGCGGTCCGAGCCGCTGATCTCGATGTCGATCAGGGGATGGCGAGTCATGAACGTGGGCAAGTTCGGCACGATCAAACCCCGCGCCATGACATTGGGCATATCCACCCGTATGCGCCCGGCCAGTTGGGTTTCATCCTGGCGAAACAACCCTTCCAGTTCTTCCATATGCGCCAGCAGATCCTTGCTGCGCTCATACAACACACGCCCGTCTTGGGTCGCCTGCACCTTGCGCGTGGTGCGTTGCAACAGCCGTGCGCCGAGCAACTCCTCCAACGCCTGCACATGCTCGGATACCGTAGAGCGTGGCAAACCCAGGCTTTGGCCGGCCTGGGTAAAGCTCGATAACTCAGTGACGCGTACGAAGGTGCGCAGCAGCTCAAGCTTGTTCATTAGTTTGTTCGCCTTATCCGGCCAGTGATTCCGATATCAGCCTGTTTATCACGTCATGACCGGACAAATACACTCAGTTCCACTAACTATCACTGAGGACTGCACCATGACCCGTAAAATCGCACTCATCACCGGCGCCAGCCGTGGCCTGGGCAAAAGCGCTGCGCTGCACCTGGCTGCGCAAGGCATAGACATTATCGGCACCTACCACAGCGCCGCAGGCGAGGCCCAAGCCGTAGTTGCCCAAGTGGAGGCATTGGGTGGCCGCGCCGCCATGCTGCAACTGGACGTGAGCCAGAGCGCAAGCTTCGATGGGTTCGTTGGCCAGGTCGGCGCGTTGCTCAAGGATGTTTTCGCTCAGGATCATTTCAATTTTCTGATCAATAACGCAGGCATCGCTGCCCACGCCAGCTTCGCCGAAACCACCGAAGCCCAGTTCGACCAGTTGGTGGCGATCCACGTCAAGGCGCCGTTTTTTCTCACGCAAAAACTGCTGCCGTTGATCAGCGATGGCGGACGCATCATTAACATATCCAGCGGCCTGGCGCGGTTCAGCCTGCCGGGGTATGCAGCCTATGCGTCGATGAAGGGAGCGGTCGAAGTGCTGTCGCGCTACCAGGCCAAAGAGCTGGGCCCACGCGGTATTACCGTGAACACCCTGGCACCGGGCGCGATTGCCACCGACTTCGGCGGCGGCGCGGTGCGCGACAACAGCGATGTGAATGCCATGGTCGCCAATAACACGGCCTTGGGCCGCGCCGGTTTGCCGGACGACATTGGCGGGGCGATTTCGACATTGCTGGCCGATGGCAGCCATTGGATCACCGGCCAGCGGATCGAGGCGTCGGGCGGGATGTTCCTGTAGGCGCCCACCTACAGGGCTACTGGGGTTTTACCGACGATTTTCTCGCGCAACACGTCATAACCCCAGTGGTACACATAGGTGTACGGCAGGAAGAACAGCAGCACACCAATGTCGAGGATGAACGCCTCCAACAGGCTGATCTTCATCAAGGTCGCAATCAACGGCACTGCCAGCAGGATCAGGCCGCCCTCGAACAACAGCGCGTGCAGCACCCGGGTCCAGCCACTGTTGGCCAGTTGCAGGTGTGTTTTGAGGCGGTCGAACAGGCTGTTGAAAACCACGTTCCAGCTCAGGGCCAGCAGGCTGATGCCCAGGGTCACTGCGCCCATCTCCAGTGCCGGCCTGCCGGTGATCCACACCAACAGCGGCGTACAGATCAACAAGGCCAAGCCTTCAAAACCCAGGGCTTGGAAAACACGTTCAGTAATCGACTTGGTAGGGTTCATGACCCGGCTCCGTGAATGACGATGGTTGCCATGATCAGGCTTTGTCTCGATACTTCATAACCAATAACCATCGAGCAAGGCGATAGTATGGCCTCCCACGAAGTGCTCCAGGCGTTTGTCCAGGCCGCTACCCAAGGCTCGTTTTCCGCCGCTGCGCGCAAGCTGGGCAAAAGCCAGTCGACTGTCAGCGCGGCGGTGGCCAGCCTTGAGATTGACCTGAACGTTGTGCTGTTTGATCGCAGCAGCCGCAAACCCACCTTGACTGCGGCGGGGCAGGTACTGCTGCAACGGGCCGAACAGGTGCTGGAGGCCAGCAGTCGCCTGGAGTTGGCCGCCAGTCAGTTATCCCAGGGGTTGGAGCCGAAGTTGAGTATCGCCATGTCCGATACTTACCAATCGGATCGATTCGAAATCGCCCTCACAGCCTTCGAGCAACGCTATCCGGACCTTGAGCTGGAATGCCTGATCGCCGAATGCGAAGACCTGATCGCGCTGGTACAAAGCGGCCGGGCACAGATTGCGTTTATCGAGAAACAAGAGATTTACCCGCCGGATCTGACCTTCTCCTGCGTGGAAGAACGCACGGAAATCGCGCTGTTCGTTTCGCCTAAACACCCATTGGCTGGCCTGGACAGGGTGCTTGCGCACGTCTTGCAGCAACACCGGGAACTGCGCTTGGCAAGCATCATCAACCCCAATGAAAACCGCAGCACTCAGCGTGTGTGGTCGGCACCGAGTTACCTGATGTTGATGGAGATGGCGCAACTGGGTTTTGGCTGGGCACCGATTCCACGCTGGCTGGTGGAACGTTTTGGCGGCAATCAGTTGGTCGAACTCAAGGTTCGCAGTTGGCCGCGCTCGGTGGCGGTGGATGCGTTGTGGTCACGCCAACACCCACCGGGGCCTGCTGGGAGTTGGTTGCTGGGCAAGATGCTCGACTGAGCCCCTCCCACATTTGGATAGTCATTGTCTGGGGGGATTGAGTTCGGCGAGGCGGCGCATGATGAAGCGCTTTTCCGGGACTTGTTGGGTCAGCGACAGAGCTTTTTCGTACGCTGCACGGGCCTCTTCAAGCCGTCCCAACTGCCGGCAAAACTCCCCGCGGGCCGAATGCGCCAAGTGGTAATCGTGCAAGTCACCGCGTTGCAAAATGCCCTCCACCAGCGCCAACCCCACCAATGGCCCCTGCTCCATCGCCACCGCAACTGCCCGGTTCAATTCGATCACCGGCGAGGGTACCGCTCTGAGCAGTACATCGTAGAGCCCGATAATCTGTCGCCAATCGGTTTCCCCGGCGCAGGCAGCCTCGGCGTGCACCGCCGCAATCGCCGCCTGCAAGCAATAGGGCCCGAAGCGCCGGGTGCTCAGCGCCTGCTCCACCAGGTTGCAGCCTTCAGCTATCAGAGATCTATCCCACAGCCCACGGTCCTGAGCATCCAGCAGCACCAGTTCGCCGTTGGCCGAGGTGCGTGCGGGCCTTCGCGACTCATGCAACAGCATCAACGCCAACAAGCCCATCACCTCCGGCTCCGGCAGCAATTGCATCAGCAAACGGCACAGCCGAATGGCCTCCAGGGTCAAGTCTTCGCACGTCAGGTCCGCCCCAGTGGAGGCCGTGTAGCCCTCGTTGAACACCAGGTAAATCACGCGCAACACGCTGTCCAATCGCTCGGGCAATTCGGCTCGGGACGGCACTTGGTAAGGAATTTTCGCATCGCGGATCTTGCCCTTGGCGCGCACGATGCGCTGGGCGATGGTGGCAGGTGTGGCCAGGAACGCGTGGGCGATTTGCTCGGTGCTGAGGTCGCAGATCTCACGCAGGGTCAGCGCGGCCTGGGCATCAGGGGCCAGCGCCGGATGGCAGCAGGTGAAGATCAGGCGCAGGCGGTCATCTTCCACGTCGTCATCGCTCCAGTCAGCTGCCTGCAGCGTGTCGGCCTGCTCTTGCAGCAACGGGGTAAACCGCGCCTGGCGGCGCAGGCGGTCGATGGCTTTGAAGCGGCCGGTCGATACCAGCCAGGCCCGTGGGTTATCCGGTATGCCGTCCTCGGGCCAGCGCTGCACGGCGACAAAAAACGCCTCGTGCAGCGCCTCCTCGGCCAGGTCGAAATCACCCAGCACGCGAATCAGCGTGGCAAGCACACGCCGTGACTCGCTGCGGTAAATGGCTTCGACCTGACCACTGAGCGTCATTGCGGCAGGTTCAGTTCGCGCACCGGGCGCACTTCCACACTGCCGACCCGGGCCGCCGGAATGCCACCCGCCACCTGGATCGCTTCGTTAAGGTCCCTGGCGTCGATCAGGTAGAACCCGGCGAGCTGCTCCTTGGTTTCGGCAAACGGCCCGTCGGTGATCGACACCTTGCCATCGCGCATGCGCACGGTGGTGGCGGTATTCACAGGTTGCAGCGGCTCGGCGGCCAGCATTCGTCCGCTGGCCTGGATCGCTTCGGCGTAAGCAAAACACTCCGAGTCGTGCGGGCTGTCGGCCGAGGTGTGCAACACCTGTTCGTCGCTGTAGATCAGGCACAGGTATTTCATAGCGTTCTCCGTGTTCGGATGACTGACTATAGTTCGCGGCGCTCAGGGTTCCAGGTCAAACAGCGCCGTGCCGCTTTGCATATCAAAGGGCGCCGACCAGTGTTCATGCACCACTTTCCATTGGCCATTGATGCGCTGGTACCCAGCGGTCACGCGCATCCAGCAGGCTTTCACCTCACCATCGGGCCCGGCACCGCCGCAGTGGGCCAGCCAGTGAGCGAACGCGCTGTCTGGCGCTTGGACGATATGCAGTTCATGAAACTCGAAGATACCGGGGCCGGGGCAATGCTTCATGCATTCTTCCCAGTGCGCGCGGTAGGCCGCCCTGCCTTTGAATTGCAAAGCGGTTACGGCATCGAACGAGACGATATCGTCGGCGTAAAAGCTGACAATCTTGTCGATATCGCGACTGACGACGGCTTGTTTCCATTGCTCGATCAGGTGGTTGATGGCAGTGCTCATGGCGATGACTCCTTGGGGTGGAAAATCACGTAGGACACTCTTAGTCGAATGGCCTTCGTGCCAATCGACACACCACGGAAAAATAATTTCCCATAGGTCAAACCCGATAAACTGAGCCCTTCTTTGCAGCCGTTCGGATAGCCCGATGCAAACCCGCCTTGTTGCCTACGAGGCGCTCAATGCTGTGCAACAACAGCAAGTGGGCGCCATCGAAGTTCATCCTGAACAATTGCCGTTTAGCGGAGATATCTACTGCGCCCTTAATACCTTGCTGGCCAACCCAAGCCCTGGGGTCAAAGGCTTTGCGTTTTTGGCAGACGACATTCCCGTGGCCTTCCTGCTGCTCAAGCGCCCCCCCTGCCTGCCCCATTGGGCCGATGAACACAGCGCCACGCTGCATGCGTTGCAGGTGGATCGCAGTCAGCAGGGGCTTGGGTTCGGCAAGGCGTGTTTACAGGCACTACCGGCCATCGCGCTCGCGGCATGGCCGCAGATCAAAGGGTTGGAGTTGTCTGTGGACACGCACAACCTGGCGGCGATGGGGCTGTATCTCGGGGCGGGATGGGTGGACAGCGGCGAGGCCTACAAGGGACGGGTCGGGTATGAGCGCCGGTTGCGCTGGATATTCAGTTCATAACGGTAATGTCACGTAAACAGGACTTTCACGCGCGCCTGTCGTGTTTACGTGACATCGAATGCGGAGTCAGCCCCGCTCGCCAACCGGTAGCCAGATTTCCACCGTCCCCGTGCCCTTCCTCCCATCGAAATCTGCGCTATAGCGCTCGAAATCCGCCCCCATCACCTTGTAGCCCGAATGCGGCAGCCATTCGAACATGATGCGTTCGTAGGTTTGCTCAAGTGCCTGCACCGGCCCGTAATGCGCGAACACGGCATAGTTGAGCGGGGGGATTTCGATGAACTCGAAGTTGCTGGGCACATCGCCCTTGGTCGGGACTTCAACCCCCGCCATGTAATCGAATTCGCCTTGATGGGGGTTGTGGCATACCCCATAGGTCACCCCACCCACGCGCTTCTTGATGTCCTTGATGCAGGTGTCGAACAACTCCCACAACCGTGGGATATCGCCCACGGTGGCCTTCGAATAACGCCCTTGCACACCGGCGATCACCAGCGCTTTGCCGGCTTCCATGCGTGGCTCCAACGGTTGTTTTGTCTGCTGATCCATACGAACAGTCTCCTTCTTATGAGGGAACAAACCCGCATCGAGTATAGGGGCATATCCGCGCCACACTCCATGTAGAAATTTTTCCTACGCATCTGGACAACTTGCCATCATCGCCCGTATTGTCAGCCTCGCAGGCCACCGCAGTGGCCGACGTCGCTCGGACGGTTCCGGGCGCTTACGTACTCTCGAGGCAACAATGGCCGACCAAGGTTCGCCGCGCCGCTTTGCGCGCATAGATCGACTCCCCCCTTACGTTTTCAATATCACTGCCGAGCTGAAGATGGCTGCGCGTCGGCGCGGCGAAGACATCATCGACTTGAGCATGGGTAACCCCGACGGCGCCACGCCACCGCACATTGTGGAAAAAATGGTCACCGTCGCCCAGCGTGAAGACACCCACGGCTACTCCACCTCCAAAGGCATTCCACGCCTGCGCCGGGCGATTTCGCGCTGGTACAAGGACCGTTATGAAGTGGATATCGACCCCGAGTCGGAAGCCATCGTCACCATCGGTTCCAAAGAGGGTCTGGCGCACCTGATGCTGGCCACCCTGGACCAGGGCGACACCGTGCTGGTGCCCAACCCCAGCTACCCGATTCATATCTACGGTGCGGTGATTGCCGGTGCCCAGGTACGTTCGGTGCCGCTGGTGCCGGGCGTGGACTTTTTCGCCGAGCTGGAACGGGCGATTCGTGGCTCGATCCCCAAGCCGAAGATGATGATCCTCGGTTTCCCGTCCAACCCCACCGCGCAGTGCGTGGAGCTGGATTTCTTCGAACGGGTCATCGCCCTGGCCAAACAGTACGACGTGCTGGTGGTGCACGACCTGGCCTACGCCGATATCGTCTACGACGGCTGGAAAGCCCCCTCGATCATGCAGGTACCCGGCGCCAAGGACATCGCGGTGGAGTTTTTCACCCTGTCCAAGAGCTACAACATGGCCGGCTGGCGCATCGGGTTCATGGTGGGCAACCCCGAACTGGTCAACGCCCTGGCGCGGATCAAGAGCTACCACGACTACGGCACCTTCACACCGCTGCAAGTCGCAGCGATTGCTGCGCTGGAAGGCGATCAGCAGTGCGTCAAAGACATCGCCGAGCAGTACCGCCAGCGTCGCAATGTGCTGGTCAAGGGCTTGCATGAACTGGGCTGGATGGTGGAGAACCCCAAGGCGTCGATGTACGTCTGGGCAAAAATCCCCGAACAGTATGCCGCCATGGGCTCGCTGGAATTTGCCAAGAAGTTGCTGCTGGAGGCGAAGGTGTGTGTGTCGCCGGGGATTGGTTTTGGCGAGTATGGCGATGATCACGTACGCTTTGCGCTGATCGAGAACCAGGACCGGATCCGCCAGGCGGTGCGCGGGATTCGCGGGATGTTCAGGGCCGATGGGCTAGTACCCAAAGCCAGCGTCTAACTCGGTCAAAATGTGGGAGGGGGCTTGCTCCCGATAGCAGTGGTTCAGTCGATACATCTGGTGACTGATCCACCGCCATCGGGAGCAAGCCCCCTCCCACATTTGATTGGGTTTTCACCCCAGACTGTGCGGTGTGGCTTACACCACCAACGACAGCAACATGATGAAGATCAGAGCCACGATCGACAGGATGGTCTCCATCGCCGTCCAGGTCTTGAACGTCTCGGCCACGGTCATGTTGAAGTACTGCTTGACCAGCCAGAACCCCGCATCGTTGACGTGCGACAAGATCAACGAACCCGCGCCCGTCGCCAGCACCAGCAACTCGCGGTTGACGCCCGGAATCATGCCGACCACCGGCACCACAATGCCTGCACCGGTAATGGTCGCGACCGTCGCTGAACCGGTGGCGATACGAATCACCGCCGCCACCAACCACGCCAGCAGGATCGGGTTGATCTGTGCGTTCACTGCCATATGACCGATCACATCACCCACGCCGCTGGTCACCAGCATCTGCTTGAAGCCACCACCGGCACCGATGATCAGGATGATCGCGGCGGTCGGCGCCAGGCTGGCGTCGAGCAGCTTGAGGATCTGCTTGGAATGGATGCCCTGGCGATGGCCAAAGGTGTAGAGCGACAGCAGCAACGCCAGCAGCAAGGCGGTGATCGGGTGACCGATCATGTCCATCCAGTTGCGCACCACATTGCCTTCGGCAAAGGCGATGTCGGCGAAGGTTTTGAGTAGCATCAGGAACACCGGCAAGAGCACGGTGACCAGGGTGATGCCAAAGCTTGGCAGCGACTTGTTATCCGTCTCGCGGGCCAGTTGATCGACCAGTTCCTGGGACGGGTTGCCCGGAATGTACTTGGCGATAAACGTACCGAAGATCGGGCCGGCGATGATGGCGGTCGGCAGTGCGACGATCAGGCCATACAGGATGGTCTTGCCGATGTCTGCGCCAAATACGCCGATCGCCAGCAGCGGGCCCGGGTGCGGTGGCACCAGGCCGTGTACCGCCGACAGGCCGGCCAGCAGCGGGATGCCGATCTTGATCAGCGATACACCGGTACGCCGTGCCACGATAAACACCAGCGGGATCAGCAGCACAAAGCCGATTTCAAAGAACAGCGGGATGCCCACCAGGAACGCGGCGAACATCATGGCCCACTGGACCTTCTCTTTGCCGAAGGCGCGGATCAGGGTCTGGGCGATCTGATCGGCACCGCCGGATTCGGCCATCATCTTGCCGAGCATCGTGCCCAGCGCGAGGATAATGCCGACAAAGCCGAGCACGCCGCCGAAACCGTCCTGGAACGCCTTGATGATCTTGTCCACGGGCATGCCCGAGGTCAGGCCGAGGAAACCGGCCGCGATGATCAGTGCAATGAACGGGTGCACCTTGAACTTGGTGATCAGAACGATCAACCCGATGATAGTGACCACTGCATCTAGCAGCAGGTAAGACTCGTGGGACATGCCAAACATGGGGGGTCTCTCCTGTTTGTTGTTGTTATTAAAGCGGGTGTTGAATTTCCTGCCGGGGATAGCGCTATCTTTTCCGGCAAAAAATTAATGAGTTGGTTCAAAGCCGTGCTTGAGCCACCAGGCGTTGGTCTGCTCGGCCAGCTCCTCGACGCTGTCTTCACTGGCATTGAGGGCCAGGGTCAGCGGTTCGCCCTTGGGCGATTCGAGGGTGGCGAACTGGCTGTCGATCAGGCTGGCCGGCATGAAATGGCCGGGGCGGTGGGATACGCGGTCGGCGGCCACTTCGCGGGTCAGCTCCAGGAAGACAAAGCCCAGGCCCGGCGCGGCTTCGCGCAGGTGGTCGCGGTATTTCTTTTTCAAGGCTGAACAGGTGAGCACAGGATGCTCGCCCGCTGTGAGCGACCGGCGCAGTTCATCGCACAGGATGTCGAGCCAGCCGGCGCGATCGTCGTCGTTAAGGGGGTGGCCGGCGCTCATCTTTTCGATGTTGGCGGCGGGGTGAAAGCTGTCGCCTTCAATGGCAGTGGCGCCGTTCAGGCGGCACAGGGCTTCGCTGACGCTGGACTTGCCACAGCCGGAAACACCCATGATGACCAGGGCGGTAACAGGTTGACTCATGAAACACCTCAGGACGCAGATAGCGCTACCTTTGCACAGCATAAGGCTAGTGCAAAAACAGGCTTTTCCCGCGCCGACTTGTCATTTTTATGGAGTGACGCGTGCATCTGCTCCAATCATTCGAACCGGATCAGGCAACCCTAGGTTCAATAATTTGCAGCCCTTTGGAGACAGCGCTACCTTAGTGCCTCGATTTTTGTTTGGCAAGCCGCCTGATGACCTCCAAGAACGATAAAAATACCCGCACGACGGGCCGCCCTACCCTCAATGAAGTTGCACGCCTGGCCGGGGTCAGCCCAATCACCGCCTCCCGCGCCTTGCGCGGTATCAGCACCGTGGCCACCGAACTGGTGGAAAAAGTCCAGCAGGCCGCCGCCGAACTCAGCTACGTGGTCAACCCCGCCGCTCGCGCCCTGGCGTCGGCCCAGAGCCAATCGGTGGTGGTGCTGGTGCCGTCGCTGTCCAACTTGCTGTTTATCGAAACACTGGAAGCCATCCATCAGGTACTGCGGCCCAAGGGCTTTGAAGTGCTGATCGGCAACTCCCATTATTCGCGCGATGAAGAAGAAAACCTGTTGCGCAACTACATGTCTTACCAGCCACGGGGGTTGCTGTTGACCGGATTCGACCGCACCGAAAGCGCGCGACGAATGGTCGAGACCAGCAATGTGCCGTGCGTGTACATGATGGATCTGGACCCCAATGCCGGGGTGAACTGCGTGGGTTTCTCACAGTTGGCAGCAGGCGAGACGGCAGCGGCACATTTACTGTCCCGGGGGCGCAAGCGCCTGGCCTACATCGGCGCACAGCTGGATCAGCGCACGTTGTTGCGCGGTGAAGGTTTCCGCCGCGCCTTGCAGCAGGCGGGCATGTACGACCCAGCGCTGGAACTATTGACGCCACGGCCCTCTTCCGTGGGCCTGGGCGGCGAACTGTTCCTGCAATTGCTGGCAGCGCATCCGGATGTGGATGCGATCTTCTTCGGCAACGATGACCTGGCCCAGGGCGCACTGCTTGAAGCCATGCGTCACGGCATCAAGGTGCCGGAGCGTGTCGCGGTGCTGGGCTTCAACGACTTGCCCGCGTCGGCATTCATGGTGCCGCGCCTGAGCAGCATCAGCACGCCACGAGAAGCCATTGGCCGCAGGGCGGCGGAGCATTTGTTGACCATCATGGCGGGCAACAAGATCGCCAAGCCGGTGGTGGATATGGGGTTTGAGTTGCAGGTGCGGGAGAGCACCTGACCCGCTCGTTCCCACGCTCTGCGTGGGAACGATCAGAAGTCTGCCTGTGTTAATGGCGGCTGTGCGTAGGACACTTTCGGGTGCGCCGGCTTTGAGTGTCCACCGGTCTACTAACCTGCGTACAGCTGCCACCCTCATTTAACTCGCTGCTCGGCAAGGCCATGGACCAGCACACACCACGCTGCTGAGACCTTACTCGGTCCAAATGTGGGAGGGGGCTTGCTCCCGATAGCGGTGGGTCAGCTATCTGTAAGTTGACTGACCCACCGCTATCGGGAGCAAGCCCCCTCCCACATTTTTTAACCGTGCCCACTTTACCCCTGCTAGATTGACCACTTTCCATCGCCAGGGAAGCACCATGGGACATTCACTGAAAATCTTGGGCCGCACGTCCTCCATCAACGTGCGCAAAGTGTTGTGGACCTGCCAGGAACTGGGCATCGACTACGTGCGTGAAGACTGGGGCATCGGCTTCAAGCCCACCCAGTCCACCGAGTTCCTCGCTCTGAACCCCAACGCGCAGATACCTGTGCTGATCGACGACCACGGCGTGCTGTGGGAGTCCAACACCATCTGTCGCTACCTCGTCGGCCTGTACCAACGCCACGACCTGCTGCCTGTCGAGCCCGCCCCCCGGGCGCGTGTCGAGCAATGGATCGACTGGCAAGCCGTGGAACTCAATCGCGCCTGGAGCGACGCTTTCACCGCATTGGTACGCAACAACTCCGACGGCCTCGACGCGGCGCAAATCGCCGCCGCGGTGCAGCTATGGAACGACAAGATGGGCATTCTCGAACAGCAACTGACCAAGACCGGTGCCTATGTGGCCGGCGAGGAATTCACCCTCGCCGATATCTTGATCGGCCTCTCGGTACACCGCTGGCAGGCAACGCCCATGCAGCGTCCGCCCTACCCAGCCATTGCCGCCTACTATCAGCGGCTTAGCCAGCACGCCGGTTTCAAGACCTTCGCCCTCGACGGCCACAACTAAGCACAGGGACCCCACGTGAACGGACTCAACGTACTACTCACCGGCGCCTGCGGCAGAATCGGCAAGACATTTTTCCAGGCCTCGCAAGACCGCTACCGCTTCACGCTCACTGACCGCATCGCGCCGGATTTCGACCTGGGTGGACACCGTTTCGTACACGCCGACCTCAGCGATAAATCCAGCCTGGCGACCCTGCTCGAAGGCATCGACGTAATCGTGCACCTGTCGGGTATCCCCCACGCCAGTGCCTCATTCAACGAATTGCTGCCCAACAACATACTCGCTACCACCTACCTGTTCGAAGCTGCCGTGGCCGCCGGCGTGCAGCGCCTGGTATTTGCCAGCAGCGCGCAAACCATCGAAGGCTACCCGGTGGATCGCCAGATCACCCCCGGTATGCCGGTGATGCCCGCCAATATGTATGGCGTGAGCAAATGCTATGGCGAGGCGTTGTGTGGCTACTACGCAGCCAAGACGCCGCTGTCGACCATCGCCCTGCGCATCGGCGCTTTTGAATTCCCCGAAACCCACGACCTGAACAACGCCCGCGACCTCAGCGCGTGGCTCAGCCCGCGGGATGCCGTGCAACTGCTGCAACGCTCAGTGGAAACCGTCGGCGTGAAGCACCTGATCGCCCACGGCATCTCCAACAACCGCTTCAAGCGTCTGGATTTGAGCGAAACCACACGTGTGCTGGGCTACCAACCGCTGGATGATGCATTCCAGGTATTTGAAATCCCCATCACTTACTGAGTTTTCACCATGCCCGCCCAATCCACCACCGACGGTATCGACCCGCTCCGCGCCGCCCATATCAGCGCGCGCATCGATCGCCTGCCCGCCGTGGCCACCATCTGGCGCCTGGTGGCGCTGCTGTCCATCGGTGGTTTTTTCGAGCTGTATGACCTGTTCCAGACCGCCTATATCAGCCCCGGCCTGATCAGCGACGGCATTTTTAATACCGGCAGCCAGGGCGTGTTTGGCTTCTCGGACCAGGCTGCGTTCGCCTCGGCAACCTTCCTCGGCCTGTTCCTCGGCGCCAGCCTGCTCAGCCCCATCGCCGACCGCTACGGGCGCCGGGCGATCTTCACCTTTGCATTGATCTGGTACACCGTCGCCACAGTGCTGATGGGTATTCAAACCTCCGCCCTGGGCATCATCTGCATGCGCTTTGTGGTGGGCATCGGCCTGGGCATCGAACTGGTGACTATCGATGCCTACCTCTCGGAACTGGTGCCCAAGCGCATGCGCAGTTCGGCGTTTGCCTTTGCGTTTTTCATTCAGTTTCTGTCGGTGCCCGCCGTGGCCTTGATGTCGTGGTGGCTGGTGCCCCAGGCGCCGTTCGGCATCTCCGGCTGGCGCTGGGTGGTGTTGAGCAGCGCGGTGTTTGCGCTGTTTATCTGGCAATTGCGCAAGCGCCTGCCTGAATCGCCGCGTTGGCTGGCACAGAAGGGCCGTTTCGAAGAAGCCGGTGCGATCATGGACAACCTGGAAACACGCTGCCTGAAAGATCACGGCAAGCCCTTGGATGAGCCGCAACCCGAAGCCGTCAGCGTTCAAGGCAGCGGCCGTTTTGCCGATATCTGGCAACCGCCCTACCGTCGCCGCGCCTTGATGCTGATAGTGTTCCATGTGTTCCAGGCCATCGGTTTTTTCGGCTTCGGCAATTGGTTGCCGGCGCTGCTGTCGGGCCAGGGTGTCAGCGTGACCCACAGCTTGATGTACGCCTTTATCATCACCCTCGCCTACCCGCTGGGGCCGTTGCTGTTTGTGAAGGTGGCCAACCGCTTTGAAAACAAATGGCAGATTGTCGGTTCCGCCATGGGCGCGGTGATTTTCGGTAGCCTGTTCGCCCTGCAAACCAGCGCACTGGGGCTGATTTTCTGCGGGGTGATGATCACCTTCTGCAATGCCTGGCTGAGTTTCAGTTATCACTCGTACCAGAGCGAATTGTTCCCCACCAATATCCGCGCACGGGCCGTGGGGTTCTGCTATTCGTTCAGCCGCCTATCTACGGTGTTCAGCAGCCTGTTGATCGGCTTTATCCTCGAACACCTGGGCACGCCAGGGGTGTTGGCGTTTATCGCCAGCAGCATGCTGATCGTGATGATTACCATCAGCTGGTTCGGGCCGCGTACGCGTAACCTCGCGCTGGAAAATATCGCCCACTGACGGCAATGCTTGGCCGCCTGCGGCAGCATGCTTGCCGCGGCAGCCAAGCCATTCTCAGTAAACCTTGGGGTTTGCACACACGGCACGCTATTTGCTCCAGCTGTGGCACCGACCATTTGCACAGGTGACCGATCATGCTGGTTAACAACAATACCCAAGCCATGTCGACCGTCCAACAGATCAAGCGACCCGACATGGACCCCGCCAACGCCGCCGCCAGCGCGCTATACAGCGGCGCCCTGCAGACCGCGCAGCAGAACGTTACGGTACCGGTCGCGCAGAAGGCATTGGATAAGGCCGGCGATCGAATTGATGAGGCGTTCGCCAAGACTCGCGTGCAGTTGCAGGCCACAGCGTCGAACAGCAATGTGCCAGCGACCAGCGTCGCCGGTTCAGCACGCAGTGAGTTCACCGATTACATGACCAAGACCCCGGCCGAGCGCATCCGCGACCAGTTGCTCAAGGAACGGGGCCTGACGTTGGAAGAACTGAACGCCCTGCCGGTGGAAGAGCAAAACGCCTTTGCCAAGCAAGTGTCCGAGCGGCTTCAGCAGCAGCAACAGCAGCAGGTAGCAGCAAAGACGGTTGACCCACAGGCGCAGACGGTGAAAGAGACCCTGGCTGCTATCTAAGCTGCACAGTAGACCAATGTGGGAAAGGGCTTGCCCCTGATGGCATTGGGTCAGTCACCCAATGCAGTGACTGACCCAATGCCATCAGGGGCAAGCCCCCTCCCACATTTGGATCTCCTTTGACATGGGATCAGCAGAGTTTTCGACTATTGCAGTTGCAGCGTCGAATTGAACTGACTGATTGCATCCACCACATGCCGCGAGCCTTCCTGAATTTCAAGAATCACCTGCCCCGCTTCGTTGGCCAGTTCCACCCCAAGCCCCGTGCGGCTCAAGCTCGACTGCATGCTCGTCACCGCACTCAATGACAGGTCGTGGTTCTTGCGCACCACATCCACTATCTCCACCGTCGCCTGGCTGGTGCGGGCCGCGAGGCAGCGCACTTCATCGGCCACCACCGCGAACCCACGTCCATGCTCACCGGCTCGCGCCGCTTCAATCGCGGCGTTGAGCGCCAGCATATTGGTTTGTTCGGCAATGCTGCGGATGGTCTGCACGATGGCGCCGATGATGTCGGACTGTTTGTTGACCGCATCGATGCTGTGGGCAGCCTGGTTCAAGTCGCTGGAGATGGCCTCGATGATCTGTACCGTTTGCTGCACCACCTGCGAGCCCTTGCGGGCGCAGGCGTCGTTTTGTACGGAGGTGGCGTGGGCCGAATCAGCGGCGGTGCGCAGGGTGGTGACCTGGTCGGTGATGTCGCTGGCAAATTTCACCACTTTGTACAGGCGCCCATTGGTATCGAAGATCGGGTTGTAGGACGCCTCCAGAAACAAGGTCTTGCCGTATTTGTTTTTACGCTCGAAGCGATGGGAGTGGTATTCGCCGCGATTGAGGGAGGCCCAGAATGCCTTGTAGGCCGGCGACTCCACTTCACTGCGATGACAGAACATGCTGTGGTGCTGGCCGATGATTTCCTCCCGTGAGTACTGCACGGTGCGCAGGAAATTGTCGTTGGCATTCAGGATCTGGCCCTGGGGCGTGAACTCGATTACCGCCATGGAACGGCCAATGGCGTCGATCAGGCTCTGGTTTTCGTGTTCATGGTGCACCCGTGCAGAAATATCCGACGCCACTTTGATCACACTGCGTACCTGGTTGTCGCTGTCCAGCACCGGCATGTAGCTGGCTTCAAGCCATACCTCTTCACCGCGCTTGTTCAAACGCATGAAGGTGCCACTGAGCGCCTCGCCCCGCGCCAGGTCACGCCACAACTTGCTGTATTCGTCGGTGTGGGTATAGGCCTCATCGCAGAAAATGCGGTGATGTTTACCGCGGATCTCATCGACGCTGTAACCCATGCTCTTGCAGAAATTTTCGTTGGCTTCGAGGATCACGCCTGTGCGATCAAACTCGATCATCGCCATGGAACGGCTGATGGCTGCGAGCTTGGCATTGGCTTCGGTGAGGGCACAGGAAAAACGCTGGATTTCTTGCAGGTCGGATTTGTGATGGCGGTTGAACATGGTCAGATCACCCTTGAGTCCCGGCGCCTGAACGGCGCATTCCATTCTTGTGTTGGTAAACCTTCACGGGGAAATAACCATTCAAAACGCTTTATAGGCCAAGCATCATTAACGGTCCTGGGTGAGCATAGACAGGGGTTGGCGCTATGCAAGGCCACTAATCAGCCAGCATTGCCAACCGGGCGCTGGCGGCGCGCACCCCATGTTCTGAAATGCGCTCAATCGACGAGAGGGGCTTATTCGGGCTTGAAGACAATCTGCTGCACGTCAACCTTTCTAGGGATCAGGCCGTTGGCAAAAAACAGGTCCGCCGTGCGCTGCTGATTGGCGACGTCGATCGCCTGCAACGGACGGATCGGCGCGGGCGAGCGATGCTCGAAGTAGCTTTTGACCACCGCCGGTGGCAGGCCAAGGGTGCCGGCCATCAATGCGATGCTTTCATCGGGTTGGTCGAGTGATAGTCGCTGCGCCTTGCCGAGGGTCTGGATAATGGTGGCGATGGCCTGGGGATGTTGCTGGGCGAACGGGCCGTTGACCACAAAAAAACTGCCGGCAGGGTTAAGGCCCTGGCCATCACCCAGCACGCGAGCAGAGCCGTCGACTACGGCGGCCGAGTAGTACGGGTCCCAGACTACCCAGGCATCGACCTTGCCTTGTTCGAAGGCCGCACGGCCGTCAGAAGGCGACAGGTACACCACGTTCACGTCCTTCCATTGCAAACCGGCGCGCAGCAGGCTCTTGAGGAACAGGTTGTGTGCACTGGAGCCCTTGAGCAACGCCACGCGCTTGCCCTTGAGCTCCGCGACGTTCTGCACGGTGCTGGCCTTGGGCACCAGCACCGCTTCGGTCTTGCCGTCGTTGGGCTCGACGGCAAAGTACTGCAAGTCGATGCCGGCCGCCTGGGCAAAGATCGGCGGGATGTCGCCGATATTGCCGATGTCCAGGCTGCCGGCGTTGAGTGCCTCGATCAGCGGCGGGCCGCCGAGGAATTCGGTCCATTGCACCTGGGTGCCGGGCAGCGCAGCTTCGAAGAGCTTGTGCTCACGGGCGAGCACCATACTCACCGAGCTTTTCTGGTAGCCGATGCGCAGGGTGGGAGGTTCGGCGGCGAGCGCAGGCTGGGCCAGGACGGTGAGCGCCAGCAGCGAACCCCCTAGTAGTTTTTTCAGTTTTTTCATGGGTTGCCTCATGTTCGTGATCGTGAGCGGATTGGCCGTGCGCAGTGAGTCAGGCGTGGTGTTCATTCCAGGCACAACCGCAGGCGGCCGTTAAGGGCGCGGGCCATGTAATCACTGACCGAGCGCTGGGAAACTCCTAGTTCGGCCGCGATCGCGGGGTACGTCAGGCCATTGAGTCGGGACAACAGGAACGTCGCCCTGACCTTGGCCGGCAGGCCGTCGAGCCACTGGTCGACGGCCTGCAGCGCCTCGCACGTCTGGGCCAGGTTTTCGGGGGACGGCACGCTAAAGGCTTCATCGTTATCCAGGGCGTCGAGATAGGCGCGCTCCAGGTCACGTCGCCGCCACAGCTGATACATCAGGCGCTGGGCAATGGTGGTGAGCAAGGCGCGAGGCTGACGGATCGGGGCGACGTCGAGTGCGCTCAGGAGCTGGACAAAGGTGTCGGCGGCGATGTCTTCGGCGTGTGCACGGGAATCGAGTTGACGATACAAGCGGCTGCACAACCAGGCGTAATGGCTGCGGAACAGTGCGCCCACGTAGGCGGGGTGAGAGGTGTCGGCGCCGGACATAGTGGCTCCTGTCGAGTAGGGTGCGCGTTATGTCCGGTGTTCCGGTAGAGCGATCCTAGCAAGGCCTCTTATTCTTTAATAATATTTAAAATGCATTTTTATATAGCTTTATTGAATATCCGTATAGCCAAGGCTGGCGGCTTGCCGTTGGTAATCCAACAGCACCTGATAGTCGTCTTCGCTAGCGGGGAGCACGGCTTGCACACCAAGGGTTTGCACCACCTGCGGCAGGTCTTGCAACGCCAGGTTCATCGCTTCGCGGACCTGCTTCAGCTGCACATCGCTCAAGCCCGGCGGGCCGATATAGGGCAAGGTCGGGCTCGGCGCGCTGCGGGTAACCATGCGCAAACCCGCGACCTCTTCGGGCACGAAACGCGCCAGGTAGTCGTAGGTCACGCTGTCGATGGCAGCGAGGTCCGCGCGATCTTCACGCAGCCAGCGCAGGCTCTCACGGTGGGCACCGCTGACGGCGACGCTGGCGAAGAAACGCCCGTCGCGCTGCAACGGTGCCAGGCAGTGGCGCAGTAGGTTCATGCCACTGTTGGAGTCGTGGCCGTTGATCACCCCGCGGCTGTTGTAGAACTGCGCCAGGATAGTACGTGGGTTGTCAACGCGGCTCAGCAACAGGCTGCAGTGTTCGCCATTGCTGCTATGGGGCAGCTCGTAGCGGGGGCGACCGACGACGCGAACCTGGCCACGCAGTTGGGTCATCAGCGGGTAGCCGCAGGTTTGGGTGACGAGCAATTCTGGCGCCAGCCACAGGCCGGGCAAGTCGAGGTGGTCGGCGTTACGCCGATGCAGGCCCAAGCGCTCAAGGATGCGCGCAAGCCACTGTTGATTGGCTTGCTCGATGGGCTCCGGGGCGACATACATGCGCAACTCGGCATAGTGCTCACTCATGGGCATCTCTCAGGCAAAGGGGTGCCGAGGGCTGTCGATAGCCTTGAGGCCATGGCGGCCGATCAACTGGCCGTAGCCTTGTACCAGGAACCCACCGCTGCGCGTCAGCCACTGCTCGCGGCGGGCGCGATACACCCTCGGCAGCAAGAACCAGGGAAGTTTCGGCAGGTCGTGGTGCACCAGGTGCAGGTTGTTGTTGAGGAACAGCCAGCGCCAGGGCCAGGACGCTTCGTTGAGCACCGTGCGCTGTTCCGGCCGCGGATGCGGGCGATGTTCATAGTAGGAACGGATCGACGCCAGCGACAAGGCCGGCACGCTCACCAGCAGCAGGTAATGCCACACCGGCAAGGCACTGTAATGGGCGATAAAACCCAGCATCAACAGGGTCACGGCGCCGTGGGCCAGCCACATCGGCCAAACCTCTGGCAGGCGTTGCCATTGATCGTGCACCAACCGGCTGATGGCCAGGGGTGCCGCCAGCAGCAAGCGACCGAATACGGTCTTGGTCAGCCAATGCACGCTGCGTTGCAAGCGCGAGCTGGCGTCCCACTGCTGTTGGTTAAGGTAGCGGCTTTCCGGGTCGATGCCGGGCAGGGTCAGGTCTTCGTCGTGATGATGCAACAGGTGGCTGTCGCGATACAGGGTATAGGGGTACCAAACGGCAAACGGCGCGTAACCGAGCAGTTTGTTCACCAACGGCAAACGGGTGGGATGGCCGTGTAGCAACTCGTGTTGCAGCGACAGCCAGAGGGTCACCAACGGGATCAGCAACAAGGTGCTGCACCACAGGCCCAGCCAGTGGCTGGCAAGCAACACACCGAACCAGCCGGCATACACGCCGAGCAACAGCAGCCAGGTCGGCCATTCGGTCTTCGCAGTAAAACTTGCAGCCAGGGCTTGAATTTCCCGGCGGTGGCTCAGGTCAAGGTAGTTGGCCATCGGCAGCTCAGAGCAGGTGTTTCCTACTCTGTGCCGCGAGACGCGCCAATCTTGCAGATCCTTTGGTTCTAAGCTTGTAACTCAGTGACCGAACAGGCCAGTCTCGGACTTCTTGGCTTTCTTGTCCGCACGCTTTTCATCGGCGGTCTTTGCCGGTTTTTTCTTCGCGGCTTTCTTTGAATCCATACCTTTGGCCATGATGCATGCTCAACTTAAGGGGATGTAGCACTGGGTATACCACCTATTGCCCGGCAGAAGGCGCTTATAATCCCCAGCCCTGACCCCGCTGGCCCAAAGACCATGCCCGAACTGCACATCGAACCGCTGGCAGAGCCTCTGTGGCCACTGTTGAACAAGTTTTACCGCAGCCACAACTCTTCGATGAAGGCCCTCAAGGGCGGCCGTTTGTGGGTAGCTCGCGACGGCGAGATCGTGGCTGGGTTGTGCTTGAGCCCGGTGGTGGGTGGGCAGTGGCTGACGGCTGTGTTTGTCGATCCGGCCTATCGCGGCCAGGGGTTGGCGGCACGCTTGATTGAGCAGGCGGTAGCCGCAGTGGAGGGTACGGTGTGGCTGCTGTGCCATCCGGATCTGGAGGGGTTGTATCAGCGTATGGGGTTCAGTCAGGACACGCTGCTGCCGCAGTCCCTCAGCGAGCGGTTGGTGCGCTACAAACGGAACAAGCCGATGATTGCGATGGGGTTCTCAATCACCTGAATGATGCCGGATAAAAATGTGGGAGGGGACTTGCTCCCGATGGCGGAGTGTCCGTCGCTGAAATGTCGACCGGTCCACCGCTATCGGGAGCAAGCCCCCTCCCACATTGGGACCTCAGGTAGCCTGGTGTTTATTCGTCAGCTGTCGGATCCAATTCCGGAAACATCACTTCGATAAACCCGAACTTGCTGAAATCAGTGATCCGCGACGGGTACAGCCGACCGATCAAGTGGTCGCACTCATGCTGCACCACCCGTGCATGAAAGCCGTCAGCAAAACGCACAATCGGCTCGCCCTTGGGGTCGAAACCTTCGTAGCGGATCTGTTGATAACGGTTCACGGCGCCGCGCAAACCCGGCACCGACAGGCAGCCTTCGAAGCCCTCTTCCAGCACCGGGCTCAGGGGCGTGATAAGCGGGTTGATCAGGATGGTCTGCGGTACAGGCGGCGCCTCCGGGTAGCGTTCGCTGGCCTCGAAACCAAAAATCACCAGTTGCAGGTCGACACCAATCTGCGGTGCAGCCAGGCCAACACCGCCCACGTGTTCCATGGTCTGGAACATGTCGTCGATCAGTTGCCACAACTCGGGGCTGTCGAACATTTCCGGCGGTACCGGTGGGGCGATACGCAGCAGGCGTTCGTCGCCCATTTTCAGGATTTCACGGATCATCGCGGCACTTCTTCAGGAGTGGGCTTGGAGTGGTCCCGGCCTAGGCCCGAGACGTGCTGTTTTTCATCGGTGTGACCGGGTTCGTCAAACTCCTTTTCACCTGGGTCCTTGCCTTCGGCCGACATGTGTTCGATCACCGCATTCATCTCCGCACCCAGCAGTAACACGGCGGAGGAAATATAGAAGTACAGGAGCAGGACAATGATCGCGCCGATGCTGCCATACATGGCGTTGTAGTCGGCGAAGGTCTTGACGTAATAACCAAAGCCCAGGGAAGCCACGATCCACACCACCACGGCCAACACCGAGCCTGGGGTAATGAAGCGGAATTTCTGCTCGACGTCCGGCATCACGTAATACATGAGTGCCACGGCGAACATCAGCAGGATCACGATCAATGGCCAGCGCAGGATGGTCCACAGGGTGACGACGAACTCCTGCATGCCGATCTGCCCGGCCAGCCACTCCATGACCTGCGGGCCAAGCACCATCAGCGCAGCGGCGGCCAGCAACATGCCGGCAATGCCGACGGTGTAGAAAATCGACAGGGGGAAGCGCTTCCAGATCGGCCGGCCTTCGACGACGTCATAGGCCGCGTTCATCGCACTCATCATCAGGCGTACGCCCGCAGAGGCGGTCCACAGCGCGATGACGATACCAACCGAAAGCAGGCCGCCCTTGGACTGTTGCAACTGGTCGATGACCGGGTTGACCTGCTCCAGCGCCTGGGGCGGCAACACCAGCTCCGACTGCAGGCGCAGCCAGGTGAAGAAGTCCGGCAGATGCAGGAAACCGATCAGGGCAATCAGGAACAGCAGGAAGGGAAACAAGGAGAACAGCATCTGGTAAGCCAGTGCCGAAGCGTAGGTAGGCATCTCGTCATCGACGAATTCCTTGACGGTGCGTATCAGCACCTTGTGCAGCTTGAGACCATCGAGTACCGGAAAAATCATAGCGTCTCCTTTCGCCGCAAAGAGGTTGAGTTCGTGGGCGACTCAGGGGCCGTTTTCTACATCAAAGTAGCCCATTTGGCGACTTTGAAACAATTTCCAAAATTTAGTTGCAACAGTTCACACAAAAACGGCCATCCGTGGATGGCCGCCATACTGCTGGGCAAACCCAGGAGAACGCCTTATTCGGTGGCTTTTTTCACCGCGTCCTTGGTTTTCCCGACTGCTTGCTGCGCTTCACCTTTTTTCTCTTGGATCACGCCTTCAGCACGCAGCTTGTCGTTGTCTGTGACTTTGCCGACACCCTGCTTGATGTTGCCGACCGCTTCGTTCGCCAAACCTTTTGCCTTATCCGATGTGCTGCTCATGGTATTTCTCCTGGAACAATCGAGGGTTTTGGTCATTACGTAGAGGTTGACCCAGGGCGCTTCGGCAGAGTTTCAATTATTTTCGCGAGGCATTTTATCGCCTGCCGCAGGTTTGGCTTTATGTTTTGCGGCCAACCCACGAGAATGCCCGGCACATTCAGGCTGCAACGCTGAATAACAGATCCCGTAGGAAGGTTATGAAACTCAATAAAGCACAGGCTATCGCCCGCAGAAACCAGGAACTGGGCGGTGCCGTACTCGGCGTCAACAACTGCCATTTCACCGACCTGGACCACAAGCGCAACATCTGGTGGTTCGACCTGCCCGTTGCGCGGATTGCCGTGGGCCAGTACGAGTGGATCCATCTGCTGATGCATAACGCCGAGACGGACCAGTTGTTGCACCTGAAGGTGCCGACTGTGTTTCTGCGCGAAAAGCTGGAAGGGTTGGTGGTACGCAATGCGGGCAAGCGCAAGCCGGAGATAACCCTGGAACTTAGCGCCGACAAGGACTCGTTCCTCAAGGATGTACGCCCGGCGGGTGCCGGCGTGAGCTTTGCCCAGTTCACTCTGTAACCATCGCCCATAACCGGCGAGAGCGTGACTGCTGTGCCAGCAGTCAGGCTCTCGCGCACTTTCAGGCGGTTGCCACTGACCGACCGGCAATACGCTGAGCCAGGGCGATGGCAAACAGGCAAAACAGCGACATGACCAGTATCCCCATCATCAGCCCCATGGCGGTGCTGGTGTGCCCCTCAGAGAAAAAGAACAGCGCCAGTGCCGCGCCCGCCATCTTGATCGCGCCTTGCAGCGCACTCCCGGTACCGGCATGTTTTGCCTGGCCATGCAGACTGATCCCCAACAACAAGGGTGAGGACAGGCCACAGCCGAGAGCGACCAAAAAGCCATACGCCACCAACGCCGGGGCCGTGACCAGCTTGAATGCCTGGAGAACCAGCGGAGCGAGCGCCGCCAACACCGTCAGCGCCACCAGGGACGTCATCAGGATGCGCTCAGGCGAGTAACGATTCAAAAACCGCTTGGTCAGGTAAGAACCCAAGACGATACCCGCAGAGTAGCCAACGAACAGCAGGCCGTTTTCCTGGCTCTGCAGATGGAATTGCAATTGATAGATGAATGGGCTCGCGGTGAAGTAGCCGATGGTGATCGCAAACAGTACCGCAGAGACCAGGCTGTAAACCATGAAGTTGAAGTCGCGCAGCAGTACTTTGAAACCCTCAAGCCGTTTGGAAGGCACGCCCTGCAGCGGAGCTGTTTCAACCAGTGTGGCCTTGATAAATACGGCGCCGAGCAGCGTGATCAGGGTCAGTGCGTAGAAATTATATTGCCAAGGAAGTGCAGCAGTAATAAAACCACCCAGCACCGGCGCAAGCGCAGGCGAGACCTGGGACGCCATGGAGAACACCGTCAGCGATTTGGACAACTCGGTTTTATCTTTGAACGTATCGCTCAATATTGCCCGGCTTATCACGGGGCAACCGCCAGCACCGATACCTGTTAACAAACGAAACAGATAGAGCGCCTGAATACTGTCCGCCGTCGACGTCAGGTAATTGCCCAAGGCGCCGAGGGCAAGGGAGACCATAATCACCGGTACCCGCCCTTTTCTATCGGAGATCGGCCCATACACCAACTGGGACAGTGCAAAGCCTGCCAGATAGAAGACCACCAGGTTTTGGGACTGCGCGTCAGTTACTGAAAATACCCGTGCAATCTCCGGCAAGGCGGGGTTGTACAAGTCAATGGAAAACAACCCCAATACCAGGATCAGGCAGGAGTTGGTGATCACCATTCTAGAATTCACGACAGGCTCCTTACAGTAATGGATGGTCTTTCAAGCGTGTGCCGTATTCGCTATTGGGCGTGGTATGTCGCCCGTCGCATTTGACTTCAATCAGATGAGGTGCGGCGGTGCTCATGATGCTTTCAATACAATCTTGCAAGGCCTGTGGGGAGTCCACGCACGTCGCGCTCACGCCCAGGCTCTGGGCAAACAGGCACCAGTTGTAATCGGGAATTTGCGTCAGCGCGGCTAAGTTGTCTTTGTTATTGAAGTAACTTGCCGAATAGGACCGGTTATTGAAAACGACGAAGACGATATTCAACCCATGTTTCGCGGCGGTCGATAGCTCAAGGCCCTGCATCAGCATGCAGCCATCACCGGTAATCACCATGGTTTTGCCATCGGGGCGGGCGAAACTTGCACCGATGCCTGCCGGGATACTCCAGCCCATCGGGCCTAATGTGGTTGCCGATAAATAGGCCGCCGCCCCCCGCGCGGTCCAGTAGTGGCCGAAGAAGGATCGATGGGAGCCCGAATCGACACACACCACGCCATCACTGGGGAAAAACGCTTGCAGCACCGGGATATAGGCGGCGGGATGGTCGGCAAGATTGCCCGTAGCTTTGGCATCGACCGGGTAATGCAGCGGCACCCGTTGAAGATCATTCGACCATCTGGAGCGACTCTCCTGGCTGGCCTCCAGCTCTTGTGCGTGAACCTCGCTGACCAGCCTCAGGAAACCCTCCCCCGTCGCCACCACACCGTGATCAATATCAAGATACCGTCCCAGATAATCTGGGTTCTCATCCACCTGGATCGCGCCAAATTGAGGCCTTAGCTCATGGGACCAGAGCATGGTGCTCCATTGAGTGGTATCAAGCCCAAGGAGAATCACACCGTCCACACCGCCCTTGAACGCCTCGATAGCGCGCTTGTTTCCCGAATAACCGTAAACGCCCAAGGCGTTGGGATGGTCCTCCGGGAACAGCCCTTTAGCGCTCAAGGTGGTCGCGACCGGAATCGAAAAGCGCTCGGAGAATGCCAGGAGCGCAGCGCCAACCTTGGAGTTTTTGCAACGTAGCCCCGCGAGAATGACGAGATTTGTCGAGCGCTTGAACACGGCCTTGATCGCCGCGCTTTTGATCTTTTCAACGGCAAGCGCTTGGTTGCTCCACGACTCCAGTACGTTGGCAGCGATATCGGCGCGGCTCGTGGATTTCTCGTACAGTGCTTCCTTGCTGACGGCCAAGTAGGTCGGGCCTTTTTCCATGCCTTTCAACAACCGCACCGATTCGCGCAAAAACGCCGACAAGGGTTGCCCTGCCTTGACCTCGAGGGCACTGCGGGTGATGGGTTTGAATACATCACACAGATTCACGCCGGTTTGGCTCCCGTCCTGCAGCACGTTTTGCATTTCCAGCGATGACGCAATCTGGCCCGACAAGAGCAAGACCGACTGGTGGTCCGTGTAAGCGGAAGCGATCCCGGTCAGCGCGTTGGTAACACCCGGCCCGCCTATCACCAGGCACACCCCGAATGTTTCACTGGCACGCGCATAGCCTTCGGCCATATAGGACGCGCCTGTTTCACACGCTGTAACCACCGGTTCAATGTCAAGCGTTGTAGAGCCATCACTGGGATAACAACGCATAAACGCATTGATCAACTTGCCAGGCACCATGAAGAAGTGCGTAACCCCCAAAGACTGAAGTTGGCGAAGAATGTAATGTGCACCGGTTTCGCCAGTACTTTGCAATTCCATTGCAGATCCCCTGTTCAGATCTCGATAAATGTGATGTTCTCGCCCTTCATCTTCAACACGGCATCTTGTGAAAAAGAAGAGGGGTAGCGCACATTGGGCATATCGGCAAAATATGGCTTGGGGCTGTTGGGCAAATAGTCCGAAACATGCAGACTGCGCTCAGCCCGGGCACGCAGGTAGGTAATGTAGGATGCGTTATGTTTGGTCGAAGCAGAAACAGTCCATTGAATGGCCAGCTTTGTTTCCACAGGCGTCTGATCCGGCGCACTGCTGCGATGAGTTACTCGATTATCCCAAATAACCAGATCGCCGGCCTTACTCATGATCGTGCGCTCGAATTTTACCGGCTCGGCGAGCCTGATCTTGACTTCATCTTTACTGAGCTTGTGCGACCCCGGCAGTAAGGTGATGCCGCCGCCCGACACAGGATCATTATCTTGAAGATAATAAGCACACTGTAAGAATTCGGGAAATGCGCTAGGCGAAATCACTTCGTCGGGAAGAAAGTACGCATCATTGTGCCATGGTATATAAACGCTCTCGCGCACCGTAAAATTCGGTAACAGCGAAAAATCCGACTGAAAAATATCCTTTATCGCCTGAATAGCACCAGGATGGAGCAGTGCATTGACCATATCACTAAATTGCAGAAACGCCGTTGGCAACAGCGTGCTCTGCTCGGTCTCTGCCAAACTATGGACATACGTTTTACGCAACTTTTCCACCTGCTCGCTGCAGAGTACTCCTGGAATAACGACGTACCCATCCCGCTCAAGCTTTTCTCGAAAGTTCATGATCTATAATCCGTTATATAGAGGGTGACCCAGGCCACCCTCCCTTTAATTCAAAGATAAAAAGTCAGACTTCAACATGCTTGGCAGCTGTCGAGCTTTCTTCAAACGACACGCCCAGACGTTCAAACTCCTGGAAGAAATCCGGAAAGGAACAATGAACGTCCTGATAACCATCCAACTCATTAAGCTGTTGGCACCGCAAGGAAGCCACAAACAATGACATGAAAATTCGATGGTCACCCCAGGCTGACAACACTGCATCACCGGCGTAACTCGGTTCACCACGAATAACGAAGCCATCGTAGACGCCGTTTTTAAACAACGGCTGTATGTCCACACCCATTTTCACCAGCTCGGTCACCATCGCCTCAATACGTGGCGACTTGTGCAAGCGCGTAATGGAGCCGCCGGTCACTTTGAACTCACCCTGCACATAAGCACCGATCGCCGCCAGTGTCGGCACAATATTGGGGTAATCACTCGCATCGAAATGATACTTGCCTTTTAACTCAGCCAACTTATTAACAATGCGTACTTCATTGGCAGCGTCATTGAACTCAACATTGACGCCCAGCGCCTCGGCCACTTTGAGAATCGCACGCTCGCCCTGCAAACTCTTGCTGTTCATGTTCTTGAGCGTCAACTCGCCCGGAAAGATGATGCCGGCCGCGATCAAATAGGACGATGAGGTGTAGTCACCGACGATCGTATAGTTCGCGCTGCGATAGTGGCCGGGATACACCGTAATTTGTGAATAGTCAGCGTTCACCTCATAGCTGATCCCCGCGGTGCTGAGGGTTTCCAAAGTCTGCTTGATATACGAAAGCGACAGAATTTCACCGCGGATATTCACCACCGTAGGTTGTTTGGCGAGGGGGGCGCAGAACAGAATCGCAGTGATGAATTGCGAGCTGATATTGCCCTCAATCGTACACTCTCCCCCTTTATAACCCCCCCAGTTCACAATCGGGGCCTTGCCACTGTGGTTGATGCATGAAATATGGGCCCCCAGCCCTTCCAGGGCGACAAACAAAGGCTCCATGACACGCCCCCGCAGAACTTCATCACCGGTAATAACCGCCGGCGTCGTTGTAAAGCACGTCAACGCAGCAAACACTCGAAATACCAACCCGGAGCCTAGAGCGTCGATCACCTTCTTTTCGGGCTTGATCAAGCCGCCTGTGCCAGTTACCACTAATCTGCCTGGTTGCTCCTCAATAATTGCACCAATACTACGACATGCCTTTTTCATTGTTTCGGTTTCAAGGCAACGAAGGTCGTTGTAAATATAAGAAGTTCCCGAGGCGAGGCTGGCGGCAATAATTGCCCGTTGTGTTTCAGGTTTTGAGGACGGGATGGTGGCGATAGTGCCGATCGATGAGGTAGGAAAGACTTTCAAGCGTTTTTGGGTCGACATGCATTGCTCCCTAAGACAGTAGATCCAATGTGATCGGCGAGCGGGCATTACGCTCACCGACGCGACAGAAATATCTTGTTACAACCACTAAAAACCTATCCTAGGGTTTAACGCGTTTCAAATAACAAAATGGAATAAGATTGGATCCAATCTATGACTCATTGAATTTTTTCGTTTTACTTCAGTCCGTTACGGCACACAAGAAAAAGCAAAACCCATAAAAAAACCGCCATCGCTGGCGGTTTAAATTTTAAAAACTCTACTATTTCATATGGCACAACGACATCTTTGGCTATCCATTAGAAGATACCCGGGTAGGCGCCGCCATCGATAAGGATGTTCTGACCGGTCACATAGGCAGCCTGATAACTGCATAAAAAAGCGCACAATGCAGCGAACTCAGCCGGGTCACCAAAGCGCCCCGCCGGAATGGTTGCCAGTCGACTTTCAGCCATAGCGTTCACTGTTTTTCCTGAACGCTCTGCCGCCACTTGAAAGGTATTTTCCAATCGCTCGGTTTTGAACGCACCGGGGAGAATATTATTGATCGTGGTGTTTCTCGACGCGAAGTCTTTCTGACGCGCCAAGCCCGCCACAAAACCGGTAAGCCCACATCGGACTGAGGTTGAAAGCCCCAATGCATCCAGGGGCGCTTTAACCGCGCCGGAAGTTATATTGATTATCCGGCCGAAGCCTCGACCTGCCATGGAATCGATCACTGACTTGATGAGTTCGATAGGTGCCAACATATTGGTATCAATTGCTGCACGCCACTCTTGATCGGTCCATTCACGAAAGCTCCCAGGCTTGGGCCCCCCGGCATTATTGATCAATATATCAACTTGCGGGGCAGCATCGATCAATGCCTGGCGAATCGAAGGGTCAGTAATATCACCTACCACCGTGATGACTTCTCCCTCAGGGTTTCTGAGTTTCAAACGCTGTGCGGCAGCCTCTAAGTCAGGCGCCCCCCGTGCGTTAATCACGATGTTTACCCCCTCGTCCGCAAGCGCCTGGGCACAGCTATAACCCAACCCTTTACTGGCAGCGCAGACGACAGCCCATTTACCTCTAATCCCTAAGTCCATCATCACTCCTCGATCAGCCGTCAACTTGCAAGCGTCGCGTATTTAGCGAGCGTGCGTCGTTATTAGTCGATATCACACAAGCCCGTGGAGTGACAAGCCGGGCATTACGCCGCGCCAGAGGCAAAAAAATACCCCTCAGCGAGGGGTACTTTTCAATTCACGCTTTACCGGGCTATTTCTTCACACCCAGCTTTTTCAGTTCTTCATCACGCAATTCACGCCGCAGAATCTTGCCGACGTTAGTTGTAGGCAACGCATCACGGAACTCAACAGCCTTGGGCACCTTGTAGCCGGTGACGTTGGCGCGCATGTGCTCCATCACCTGGTCCTTGGTGAGGGTGGCGCCTGGCTTGACCACGATGAAGATCTTGATGTGCTCTCCGGACTTCTCGTCCGGCACACCGATGGCTGCGCACTGCAACACGCCCGGCAGGCCTGCCAGTACGTCTTCCAGTTCGTTGGGGTAGACGTTGAAGCCGGAGACCAGAATCATGTCTTTCTTGCGGTCGACAATGCGCATATAGCCGTCTGGCTGGATGATCGCGATGTCACCGGTTTTCAGCCAACCTTCGCTGTCGAGCATCTCGGCGGTGGCGTCTTCGCGCTGCCAGTAGCCCTTCATGACTTGCGGGCCCTTGACGCACAGCTCGCCGGTTTCACCCAGCGCCAACTCGGTACCGTCGTCGGCGATGACTTTACACACTGTGGACGGTACCGGAATGCCAATGGTGCCGATCTGGATATGCTGGATCGGGTTCACCGTGGCCACCGGGCTGGTTTCGGTCATGCCGTAGCCTTCGCAGATACCACAGCCGGTCACGGCCTTCCAACGCTCGGCGGCCGCCAATTGCAGGGCCATGCCGCCCGACAGGGTGACTTTGAGCGCGGAGAAATCGAGTTTGCGGAAGGCTTCGTTGTTGCACAGCGCCACGAACAGGGTATTCAAGCCGACGAACCCGCTGAACTTCCACTTCGACAGTTCCTTGACCATCGCCGGCAGGTCACGCGGGTTGCTGATCAGGATGTTGTGGTTGCCGATCAGCATCATCGCCATGCAGTGAAAGGTGAAGGCATAGATGTGGTACAGCGGCAGCGGTGTGATCAGGATCTCGCAGCCTTCGTTGAGGTTGGACCCCATCAGCGCCTTGCATTGCAGCATGTTGGCGACGAGGTTGCGGTGGGTCAGCATCGCGCCCTTGGCCACACCGGTGGTACCGCCGGTATATTGCAACACCGCCACATCGCTGCTGGCCGGGCTGACATCATTCACCGGCTGGCCATGGCCCTTGGCAAGCACGTTATTGAACGTGATGGCCTGGGGCAAGTGATAGGCCGGGACCATCTTCTTCACGTACTTGATCACGCTGTTGATCAGCAGGCGCTTGAACGGCGACAGCAGGTCGGCGACTTCAGTGACGATCACATGCTTGACGGCGGTCTTGGGCACGACTTTTTCAGCCAGGTGCGCCATGTTGGCCAGGCAAACCAGGGCCTTGGCCCCGGAATCATTGAATTGATGTTCCATTTCCCGCGCGGTGTACAGCGGGTTGGTGTTGACCACGATCAGGCCGGCACGAATGGCGCCGAACACGGCGACCGGGTATTGCAGGACGTTGGGCAGTTGCACGGCGATTCGATCGCCAGGCTTCAAGTCGGTATGCTGTTGCAGATACGCGGCAAATGCCCCGGACAATTCGTAGAGTTCACCGTAGGTGATGGTCTTGCCCAGGTTGCTGAAAGCCGGTTTGTTGGCGAAGCGCTGGCAGGACTGCTTCAGTACCGCCTGAATATTCGGATACTCGTCTGGATTGATCTGTGCAGCAATCCCGGCGGGGTACTTATCCTTCCAAAAGTCTTCATTCATGGAAGCCCACTCCTCAGCGACGCGAATTCATCATCGCATTTGATGCGATTATTATTGGTGTATGTTTTTAGGTGAATCTGGCGCTTTCAAGCAGGCCGAGACGTCACAAAGCGCGCCGAGAGTAGCAGCTTTGCCGAGGGCCGCCTAGAGCCAAAAGAGGGCCCTACAGTCATAAACATGACTCAAGAATATCCAATGGTCACTTTTAGAGCAAAAATTCTATATCAATGAAATACGCTCTGGAATGGGCTTTCCTGGGCGACGGATAACAAATGTGGGAGGGGGCTTGCTCCCGATAGCAGTGTGTCAGTCAACAGAGTCTTTGGCTGATCCACCGCTATCGGGAGCAAGCCCCCTCCCACATTTTGACCCTATTTCAATTCAGGCGATGTCGCGAAGCTCGCGCCGCAGAATTTTCCCCACCGGCGTCATCGGCAAAGACTCCCTCAGCACAATGTGCTTGGGCACCTTGTACCCCGTGAAATTGGCCTTGCAGTACGCCTTCAGCTCCTCAATGCTCACCCCTTGGGCCCGCGCTACCACGAACAGCTTCACCGCCTCCCCCGTGCGCTCGTCCGGCACGCCGATCACCGCGCAGCTGGCTACGGCCGGGTGGGCCATCACCACATCTTCGATTTCGTTGGGATAGACATTGAAGCCGGAGACGATAATCAGGTCTTTCTTGCGATCAACAATGCTGACATAGCCGTCGGTGTCGATCACGGCAATGTCACCGGTCTTGAGCCAGCCTTCAGCGTCCAGGGTTTCGGCGGTGGCCTGGGGTTGCTGCCAGTACCCCTTCATCACCTGCGGGCCCTGGATGCATAACTCGCCGCGCTCACCCAACGGCAGTTCGTGCCCTTGATCATCAACCACTTTCATGGCGGTGCCCGGCACCGGAATGCCCACGGTCCCCAGGCGCGACAGGCCGCCGTACGGGTTGGTGCTGGCCACCGGTGAAGTTTCGGTGAGGCCGTAGCCTTCGCCGATGGAGCAACCGGTCAGCGCCTTCCACCGTTCCGCCGTGGCCTTGACCAGAGCGGTGCCGCCGGAGTTGGTGATCTTGAGATGGGAGAAATCCAGGCTCTTGAAATCCGGGTGATCCATCAACGCCACAAACAGGGTGTTGAGCCCCAGCAGCCCGGTGAAGCGCCACTGCTTGAGCTCCTTGATAAAGCCGCCAATGTCCCGTGGGTTGGTGATCAGCACGTTGTGGTTGCCGGACACCATCATGCACATGCAATTCGCCGTGAATGCATAGATATGGTACAGCGGCAGCGGTGCGATCATGACCTCCTGCCCTTCCTTGATCAGCGGGTGGCCGTCTTCACCCAGTTGCGACATGCACGCCCGCACCTGCTGCATGTTCGCCACCAGGTTGCCATGGGTGAGCATCGCGCCCTTGGCCAGGCCGGTGGTGCCGCCGGTGTATTGCAGCACGGCAATATCGTCCAGGGTTACCGGATGGCGCGTCACCCCAAGGCCCGCGCCCATGCGCAACGCACGCTTGAACGACACAGCCCGTGGCAGGTGGTAGGCCGGGACCATCTTCTTCACCTTGTCGACCACGGTGTTGACCAGCCAGCCTTTGGCGGCGGGCATGAAGTCGCCCATCCTGGCTTCGATCAAGTAGTCGATCTCGGTGTCGGTGCAGACCTCCTGCACCCGCGAACCGAACAGGTTGAGGTACACCAGCGCCCGCACACCTGCGTCCTTGAACTGGTGGCGCATCTCGCGGGGGGTGTACAGCGGGTTGGTATTGACCACGATCAGCCCGGCGCGCAATGCGCCGAATACCGCAACCGGATAATGCAGCACATTAGGCATTTGCACCGCGATGCGCTCGCCAGGCTTGAGGTCGGTGTGCTGTTGAAGGTAACCGGCGAACGCCGCACTCTGGCGTTCAAGCTCGGCGTAGGTCAGGGTAATGCCCATGTTGCTGAACGCCGGACGGTCGGCAAAGGTCTTGCAGGAACGCTCGAAAACTTCGATCACCGACTTGTAGGTGGTGAGGTCGATGTCATTGGGAACGCCCGCTGCGCGTTTGTCATTCCAGAAATCAGGTTGCATTATTCTTGTCCTCTTACCTGAGTATGTCCGGCCGCTTTAAGCGTTTATAAAAAGCGGAGCTTTGGGGACGTTAGCAGCTATGAGCAAACAGGCAAATACGCTAAATCGTGTCATTGATTGTATGAATCTTGCGTCTAACGTGTAGGCAGATACCCCGCAACTCTGCGAATGAGCTATACACTGCAACGACCCTGAGCAAAGGAAGCCGCCATGACCCACAGCACCTTCTGGCTGACCGCGAATGACCACAGCCGCCTGTACGTCAATCAATGGCTGCCAGACACCCCGCCCAAGGCGGTGGTGATGCTCTCCCACGGCATGGCCGAACACAGTGGTCGTTATGCTCGCCTGGCCGACGCCTTGTGCAGCGCCGGCTACGGGGTGTATGCGCTGGACCAGCGCGGTCATGGGCGTACTGCCGATGAGGGCACCCTGGGGCTGTACGCTGAAAAGGATGGCTGGAACAAAGTGGTCGGCGACCTGGCCAGCCTCAACCAGCATATCGGCCAGCAAAAACCGGGCCTGCCGATTATTTTGCTCGGCCACAGCATGGGCAGCTACATCGCCCAGGGCTATTTGCTGCACCACAGCGCCAGCCTGCATGGCGCGATTCTCAGCGGTTCGAATTTCCAGCCGGTAGCGTTGTATAGCGCGGCACGGCTGATCGCACGTATCGAACGCATGCGCCAGGGGTTGCGCGGCCGCAGTGCGTTGATCGAGTTCCTGTCATTCGGCTCGTTCAACAAAGCGTTCAAACCCAATCGCACCGCCTGCGACTGGCTGAGCCGCGACCCGGACGAAGTCGACAAGTACATCAGCGACCCGCTCTGCGGTTTTCGCTGCACCAACCAGTTATGGGTCGACCTGCTGGGCGGCTTGCAGCAAATCAGCA
Source organism: Pseudomonas sp. P867 (assembly GCF_019891455.1). Lineage (NCBI taxonomy): Bacteria > Pseudomonadati > Pseudomonadota > Gammaproteobacteria > Pseudomonadales > Pseudomonadaceae > Pseudomonas > Pseudomonas sp. P867. The sequence continues at coordinate 92,979 of NZ_JAFLXB010000003.1, forward strand.
AAGCGTCCAATCTCGCGCAGATCGACCCGGGCTTGCCGATCCTGGTGATGGGCGGCGAATGTGATCCGGTAAGTGAAGGCAAGCGTCTCAAGGACCTGGCCCATGCCCTGCGTGAGGCCGGCTGCCAGAACATACAATTGAACCTCTACCCGCAGGCGCGGCATGAAGTATTCAACGAAACCAACCGTGATGAAGTCACCGCCGACCTTCTGAGCTGGCTGGAACAGGCGCTGACGTTGCGCAGGCCAGCCCGCTGCGAATAGTTTTTGCTTTAAAATCAGCCGATTAATTACCGATAAGCCACAGGATGCACCTTTAGATGACCCAGGTAACCAACACCCCGTACGAGGCGCTCGAAGTGGGCCAGACCGCCAGCTTCAGCAAGACCGTCGAAGAGCGTGATATCCAGTTGTTTGCCGCCATGTCCGGCGACCACAACCCGGTGCACCTGGATGCCGAATACGCCAAGGCAACCATGTTCAAGGAGCGCATTGCCCACGGCATGTTCAGCGGTGCGCTGATCAGTGCGGCCGTAGCCTGCGAGCTGCCTGGGCCGGGCACTATCTACATCGGCCAGCAAATGACCTTCCAGAAGCCGGTCAAGATTGGCGATACCCTTACCGTGCGTTTGGAAATCCTTGAAAAACTGCCGAAGTTTCGCGTACGCATCGCTACACGCGTATTCAACCAGCGTGATGAGTTGGTGGTAGATGGCGAGGCAGAGATTCTGGCGCCGCGCAAGCAGCAGGTGGTGACGTTGACCGAGTTGCCGCCGATCAGTATTGGCTGAGGCTGACTGCAATCTCTGCATTTACACAATACAAATGTGGGAGGGGGCTTGCCCCCGATGGCGGTGAGTCAGTCACTGAATAGGTCGACTGATTCACCGCCATCGGGAGCAAGCCCCCTCCCACAGTTGCTACAGTGCAGGTCTTACGACTGAGCACGAGCCTGGTTACGCAGGGCTTTTACCTGGTCGTGGTTGCGCTGTACGCCGTGGTACTGACGCTCCACCAGGTCACGAATGCCCAGCAGGTTGTGCTTGTTGATCTTCTCGATCGCTTCACGGTAAGCCTTCAGTGCGTGGTCTTCACCGCGCTCGGCTTCGTTCAGTACCGCTTCTTCATCCTTGCCAGTGACCATCGACTTCACGTCGACCCAGCCACGGTGCAGAGCACCCGCTACGCTGCCGGAATCTTCCGGATCGCCACCCAGGGCACGCACGGCGGTTTTCAATTCAGCGGCGGCAGTGGCGCAATCAGCAGAGCGCTTGGCAAACAGAGCCTTGAGTTCCGGATGCTTGATATCTTCAGCGCATTCCTTGAAACCCTTTTGGCCGTCGATGCTGGTTTCGATCAGGTCGTTCAGTACGGAGATCGATTCTTTATTGATGTCAGTCATTTTTCAATTCCTTGTACGGGTTAGAAGGGTGTCTTGGTTATTGCAGCGCCCGTGCCAGGTTTTTAAGAATTAACTTATCCTTTAATTTCAATAACTTATGAAATATTGAACCATCTGTATGTGCGTTATTTGCATGATCTGTCATTTGGCCTTCATGCAGAATGCCTGTATTTTCGAAGACCTCGCCTCAATCCCGCGAAGCTTATGAATCCTGAAAAACTCGAACTGCTGATCACCCGCGAAATGCCCTTCGGCAAATACAAGGGCCGGATCATCGCCGACCTGCCTGGCCCCTACCTGAACTGGTTTGCCCGTGAAGGTTTCCCCCACGGCGAATTGGGCGGTCTGCTGGCCTTGATGCAGGAAATCGACCACAACGGCCTGGCCGAACTGCTCGAACCACTGCGTGCCAAACACGGCAAACCCGCCCCCCGCCATTAAGAGACTCGCCATGCCAAGGAATGCCGACAACGAACGCCACTGGCACACCATCGCCCAGTGCTATGACCTGCAACCCGGGCCGATCAACCTGGAAAACGGCTACTTCGGGCGTATGAGCCGTGCAGTGCAGGCGCAATACCTTGAGCACATCAGCTTTATCAACCGCAGCAACTCGGTGCATGTGCGCCAACGTTTCGAGCAAGGTGAAAACGTCGAGATTCGCCGCACGCTGGCGGCATTGATTGACGTCGACCCCGAGTCGATCGCCTTCACGCGCAACGCTACCGAAGCCTTACAGTCGCTGATCCGCAACTACAACCGCCTGCAACCCGGCGACCAGGTGCTGATCAGCGATTTGGAGTACGACACGGTCAAGGGCGCCATGCGCTGGCTTGCCGATGTTCGCGGCGTGGAGGTGATCGAGGTGTCACACACCCACCCGGCCAGTTTCGACAGCCTGGTGCAGACGTATAACAAGGCGTTCGCGCAGTATCCGCGTCTTAAACTGATGGCCCTGACGCATGTCACTCACCGCACCGGCCTGGTGATGCCCGTTGCGGCCATTGCCAAGGCCGCACGCGAACAGCATATCGACGTGATCCTCGACGGCGCCCACGCCCTGGGCCAGTTCGAGTTCAACCTGGCTGAACTGGGCATCCAATTCGCGGGGTTCAACCTGCACAAATGGATGGGTGCACCGCTGACCCTGGGCTTTTTATATATCGCCCCCGAGCGCCTGGCCGATATCGACCCGGACATGGGCGAGTTTCACTACCCGGCCACGGATGTGCGCGCTCGTACGTCCTACAGCACACCGAACTTTCCCGCGCTGATGACCTTGCCGTTGGTGTTTGAAGAACATCGGCAATTGGGTGGCGCCGCGGCCAAGGGTGCGCGGGTCAATTACCTGCGGGATCTGTGGGTAAACCAGGTGCGCCCCTTGCCGGGTATTGAAGTGCTGACCTCGGATGATCCGCGGCTGTATTGCGGGATCACCGCGTTCAAGTTCCTCGGGCGGGATCAGCAGGTGATGGTGGATCGTATGCTCAGGGACTACGACTTGTTTACCACCACGCGTGTGGGTGCGTCGTTTGGCACCTGTATTCGGGTGACACCAGGGTTGGTGACATCGGCAGCGGACATCGACGTGCTAGTCAACGCCATTAACCAGTTGAGCACAGATTAAACATGTGGGAGCTGGCTTGCCTGCGATGGCGGTGTATCAGCGCAAGAGATGTCAGCTGACCCACCGCTATCGCAGGCAAGCCAGCTCCCACAGTTGAACATCGGTGTTCTTGAGGTTTCTGCAGGCAAAAAAAAGCGGCACACCGACCAAGTGCACCGCAAAAATGCCGTTAAGCACAGCAACAACGATTCTGTAAATCCGCTCAGTCCAGCAGCGCCAGCGCCTGTGCGGTAACTTCCTGGATGCGTGCCCAGTCGCCGTTCCTGACCCACTCAGGATCAAGCATCCAGCTACCGCCCACGCACATCACGTTTTTCAACGCCATGTAGCTTTTGATATTGGCCGGGCCAACGCCGCCGGTCGGGCAGAATTTCACTTCGCCAAACGGGCCGCCCAGCGCCTTGATGGCCGCGACGCCGCCGCTGACTTCGGCCGGGAACAACTTGAAGCGGCGGTAACCCAGGCCGTAGCCTTCCATGATACCGGAGGCATTGCTGATGCCCGGCAGCAGCGGGATCGGGCTGTGTACCGAGGCTTCCAGCAGGTCGCGGGTAATGCCAGGGGTAACGATAAATTGCGAACCTGCCACTTCGGCCGCTTCGAGCATGTGACGATCAAGCACGGTACCGGCACCGGTGCACAGTTCAGGACGTTGCTCGCGCAAGACCTGAATGGCCTTGAGGCCGAACTCGGAACGCAGGGTCACCTCCAACGCGGTCAAACCGCCGGCTGCCAGGGCGTCGGCCAACGGCAGGATGTCCTGCTCGCGGGCGATGGTGATCACCGGCAGGATCCGCGCCTTGGCGCAGAGGCTGTCGATCAAGGCAACTTTATCCGCCATGGACACGGTCGGTTGAGGGCTTTTCATAGCGGCTGATCCTTGGCTCATGGGCACCAGTAAATCTCTAGAGTAGGTTGCAAAAACGCGCGAATCGGCATGGCAGCAACATCGTCGCTGGCCAGCGCGGCGCTCAAGGTGGTCAATTTCGAACTGCCGGAAATCGACAGCACGGTGTAGTTGGCCGTCGCCAGCAGCGCACGACTCATGGTCAGGCGCTGGTGCGGCACGGTTGGCGCCAGCATCGGCCAGCAACGGCGAGTACCGTCGGCCTTCAGTGCCTCTGCCAGGTTGGGGCTGTTGGGGAACAGCGAGGCGGTGTGGCCGTCATCGCCCATGCCCAGCACCAGCACATCAATGCCGGGCAGTTCGGCCAGCAGCCGATCGGCCTGCTCGGCAGCGTCTTCAAGGTTGGCGGCGGCACTGTACAGGCTGAGGAACCTGGCCGCGGCTGCCGGGCCTTGCAGCAGGTGCTGCTTCAACAGGCCGGCATTGCTGTCGGCGTGTTCGACCGGTACCCAGCGTTCATCGGCCAGGGTGACGGTGACCCTGGACCAGTCCAGCCCCTGCTTGGCCAGGTTCTGGAAAAACGCCACGGGGCTGCGTCCACCGGACACCACCAGCGTCGCCTCGCCACGGGCGCTGATGGCAGCGCGCAGTTGTTCGGCCACGTCATGGGCCAGGCCATCGGCCAGCAGCGTGGGCGTACGGTACTCATGGGCAGTAACGCCCTGAGGCAGTTTCAATTCAGATATCGCCATACCACGACCTCCCATCCCGCGTAATCAGTGCAATCGAGCTCATCGGCCCCCAGGACCCCGCCGCATACGGCTTGGGTGCATCACCGGACTTTTTCCAGCCGGCGATCAACTGGTCACACCACTTCCACGCAGCTTCGATTTCATCTTTGCGAACAAACAGGTTCTGATTGCCGCGCATCACTTCCAGCAACAACCGCTCGTAGGCATCCGGGATGCGTGCGCTGCGATAGGTGTCGGAAAAATTCAGTTGCAGTGGCCCGCTGCGCAGTTGCATGCCCTTGTCCAGGCCCTGCTCTTTGGTCATCACGCGCAAGGAAATACCTTCGTCCGGTTGCAGGCGAATGATCAGCTTGTTGCTGATCTGCAGGCGCTGCTCGGGGGCGAAGATGTAGTGGGACGGTTCCTTGAAATGGATGACAATCTGCGACAGCTTTTGCGGCATACGTTTGCCAGTACGCAGGTAGAACGGCACCCCGGCCCAACGCCAGTTGCGAATATCGGCACGCAGGGCGACGAAGGTTTCGGTGTCGCTCTGGGTGTTGGAATTGTCTTCTTCCAGATAACCCGGCACGGCTTTGCCCGCACTGTAGCCGGCAATGTATTGGCCGCGTACCACCTGGGTGGTCAGGCCCTCGGGGCTGATCGGCGCCAGGGCCTTGAGCACCTTGACCTTCTCGTCGCGGATACTGTCGGCGGACAGGTCGGCCGGCGGGTCCATGGCGATCAGGCACAGCAACTGCAGCAGGTGGTTCTGGATCATGTCACGCAGCTGGCCGGCCTTGTCGAAGTAGCCCCAACGGCCTTCGATGCCGACCTGCTCGGCCACGGTGATTTCCACGTGGGAAATGTAGTTCTGGTTCCACTGGGTTTCGAACAAACTGTTGGCGAAACGCAGGGCGATCAGGTTCTGGACGGTTTCTTTGCCCAGATAGTGGTCGATACGGTAGGTGCGGTTTTCCGGGAAAAACTGCGCCACCGCATCGTTGACCTTGCGCGAGGATTCCAGGTCCGAACCGATGGGCTTTTCCAGGACCACGCGGGTGTTTTCCGCCAGGCCCACCTTGGACAGGTTCTCGCAGATAGCCCCGTACACCGCCGCGGGGGTAGCGAAGTAGGCGATCAGGCGTTGCTCGCCGCCGACCTTCTCGGCAAGGGCGACGTAGTCGTCAGCCTTCATGAAGTCGACATGCACGTAGGCCAGGCGCGCAAGGAAGCGCGCGGCCACGGCCTCGTCGAGTTCCTTGCCGACGTATTTACGCAATTCTTTTTCGATATGGGCCAGATGTTGCTGCTCGCTGCCGGCTTCACGGGCCAGGGCCAGGATGCGCGTATCGTCGTGCAGCAGCCCGGCGCCATCGAGTTGATAGAGGGCAGGAAATAACTTGCGCAGCGCCAGATCACCCAAGGCGCCAAACAGGGCAAAGGTGCAGGGTTCTACGGTTATCGAAGGCATGATGTTTGTTCTTTTATCAAGTTAAGCTACAAATACCTTTTTTCAAGGCATCACTCAAGGAAAAATGTAGTAATAACCACAACATTTTCCGGAAATACGCATTGCGAGTGGTGGTGTTCAGCTACCCTCAGTAGGATAGGCCACCGCGAAAAGCCAGTCGTCGATTGGTTGCCGCCCTTTATTTGCATCGTCGCCCGAAGGAAAGACTGAATGGACCGCGTGCGAAATCTTCTGGAACAGATCCGGAACCGCCTCGAAGAATTAAACAAGGCCGAGCGCAAAGTCGCTGAAGTCATCCTGCTCAACCCGCAGCAGGCTACACGCTTCTCGATCGCTGCCCTCGCCCAGGCCGCCTCGGTCAGCGAACCGACGGTCAACCGCTTCTGCCGTTCGTTCGGCGTCAGCGGTTACCCTGAACTTAAATTGCAGTTGGCGCAAAGCCTGGCCAGTGGCGCCGCGTATGTCAGCCGTGCCGTGGAGGCCGATGATAACCCCGAGGCCTACACCCAGAAGATCTTTGGCAGCGCCATTGCGTCCCTGGACAGCGCTTGCCAGGCCCTGGACCCGGCGCTGATCAGCAAGGCGGTGGACTTGTTGATCCAGGCGCGCCAGATCCACTTCTTCGGCCTGGGCGCCTCGGCGCCGGTGGCCATGGATGCGCTGCACAAGTTTTTCCGCTTCAACCTGGCGGTGACCGCTCATGCGGACGTGCTGATGCAGCGCATGATCGCTTCGGTAGCGCATACCGGCGAGCTGTTCGTGATCATTTCCTACACCGGACGCACACGCGAACTGGTGGAAGTGGCGCGTATCGCCAGGGAAAACGGTGCGTCAGTGTTGGGCGTGACCGCCGAAAACTCGCCGCTTGCCAAGGCCAGTACAGTAAGCCTGAACATCCCGTTGCCGGAAGACACCGATATCTACATGCCGATGACTTCTCGGATCATCCAATTGACCGTGCTGGATGTGCTGGCGACCGGCATGACCCTGCGTCGCGGGGTGGATTTCCAGCCGCATTTGCGCAAGATCAAAGAGAGTTTGAATGACAGCCGGTATCCGGTGGGGGATGAGTTCAACTAAGCCTGGACCTGTGTTGGCTGCACTGGCCTCATCGGGAGCAAGCCCCCTCCCACAGTTTGATGTGTGAATACCTTCAAATGTGGGAGCTGGCTTGCCTGCGATAGCGCCATCAGCCACACCGCTAAGCTCCAGCCCGAGCCTGCAGACTCAAATGCGCCCTCTCCCCCGGCGCCAGGCTCGCACCGGCCATCGCCGACTCCACGCACACAAACCCCGACGCCTCGTTAAAGCTCACGCCCAACAGCGGTCGGCTACCTGGATGCCACACCACCGTGTCGGCGCTGTCGCCGGTGTCGATACACAGTTCACGCTGCCAGGCGTGGTCCTTGAGCTGTAGTTCGCCCTCATGCTGGAACACCCGCTGGCAACCGCCATCGACCCGCAGTTCACCTTCCTGCTGGCAGACCTGACGGTTGAGCTGATCATAACCTTGCGCGCCGTCGAGCCCAGACAGCGCTACCTCGTCAACGTGACCAATACGCCAGTAAGCGTGCAAAGCATGGCTCAACTGGCACGGCAACTCGTCCTGGTGCTCGGTGCTCAGGCGCAGTTCCAGGGTTTCGCCCAAGTGCGCGTGCAAGTCCACCTGCCAGTCGCACAATTGCAATTGCCAGTGCAGGCGCACGCCATCGTCATCGGTGCTGCTGTCGAGCAGCTTCCAGTCAATCAGGCGCGCCCAGCCATGGGACGGCCATGCGTTTTCGCTGGGGTGACGGCCATACCACGGCCAGCACACCGGTACGCCACCACGGATAGCCCCGACTTGCGGCCATTTGGCGGCGCACCACAGCCACGGCTTCTGGCCCGTCGGTTGAAAGTGCAGCAATTGCGCACCCTGGCGACTGAACACCGCCTGGCACAGGGGGTGGTCGATCACCAACACATCGCGCATCTGAAAGCGCTCCCAGGCGAACACCGGCCGCTCGCGCAGGGATTTGAAAAAGCGTTGCAGCGGTTGCTCATGCATGTGCACAGGTTCCGAATATCACAGTGCAAGCCAAAAAAAAGCGGATAGCCATGGCTACCCGCAAATGCGCACAGAGAGAGGAGCTTATCGCAACAGCGTTAGAAGGTAGACTGAATTTTCAGGCCGGCGACCAAGGCGTTGTCGACTTGATCCACACCACCTGGGTGGGTGATGTATTGCAGGTTAGGGCGTACGGTCAGCCAATTGGTGACATGGAAGCCGTAGTTGATTTCGTAGTTGTATTCGGTACCTTGCAGCGGCATGTAACCGGCCTGGCTGTAGTCAGTAAAACCACCTGCCGCGTTACGCAGCTCTGCGGTTTTCTTCACGTCATCGTTGACATGGATACGGGCAAAACCGATGCCGATGTCATCCTTTGGACGCGCATCGAACGGGCCCTTGTACACAAACATCAGCGACTGATAGTTGTCGATGAAGTTGGTGTCCTTGTCGTGGAAGGTGACGTTAGCCGCAACGTTCAGACCACGGGAGGCATCACCATTGTGAGTGGTGAGTTGCTGTTGCACCACGCCCCAGTAGCCGCTTTTGCTGTTGCGAACGCGCAGGGCATCGCCAGTGGCGCCAGCGTCGCCGCCATTGACGTCTTCGCGCACATCATCAGCGTCAGCCGTGCTCTTGTAGTAACCCACGCGGTACTCGCCCGGCAGGCCATTGACCTTCGGCGACCACACCAATTCAACTGGCAACACGGTGCCCTTGGTGCCGCTGCCGCTGAGCTTGAAGCCGTTGCCCATTTCGGTTTGCGATGGGTTCTGGTTGTACGCGCCAATTTGCGCATACAGTTCAGGCGTGATGTGGTATTTCACACGCAGAGCGGCCTGGCTGACGGGCCAGTTGTACCAGATGTTGGTGGCCCAGTTACCCACTTGGGAACCGCAGAACGCCAGGTTCTGGAACTCGCAGGGGAAGGTGTTGAAGTCTTCGCCTTCACCGAAGTAACCGGCTTTGACGTCCAGCTTGCCGTCGAGGAACTGATGCTGGATCCACAGTTGGGTCAGACGCACCATGTGGCCACGGCCATACACTTCCTGCGATGAACTCAAGGTGCCAGCACGCGGGTCACCAACACGGTCGTTGGAGATGTTCTCGCCATTACGATTGGTCAACTGGATCTTGGCCTGGGTGTTATCCCAGCCCCACAGTTTTTGCAGGTCCAGTGCCACGCCAAGACCAAACTGGTCAGAGTAGCGACCGGTCTTGTCGTCGTTATAACCGCCGTGGGCGTTGTAGCCCATCTCCCCAACGTAGTCGGCCTTGATGTCGATACCTTGCTCGATCAGCTTGGTACGCTCACCGCCCCAATCGCCGGTCATCCATTTGGAATCGGCACTGAAGGCTTCATCTGCCATCGCATTGGCGGACAAAACCAGGGCTGCTACCGCTGACAGCTGGCAGATCAGCCGGGTGTTGTTGTGTTGCTTTTTCATCCCTACATCCTCGTCTTTATTGTTATTAAACTGTTTTTATCTAACGCGGGTTACATTTTTTAACTAAAACAACTGGTTATCTTCTTTTTCCTGTGGGAACCGGGCTTGCCCGCGATGCAGGCGCCTCGGTCCTGCAGTTACAACGCGGTGACGCCATCGCGGGCAAGCCCGGCTCCCACAGATGCCCCCAGTGAGCCAGCAGTCCCCAATCGCTCACCGGTCTTGGCGTCAAACAGCAACACCTTGGCCGGGTCGAATTGCAGCGTCAGTGTCTCACCCACCTGCGGCGCGACGTCCGGCGCCAAACGGCAGCAGACCTTGGTGTCGTTGAGCTGCACAAACACCAGCGTGTCCGGGCCGGTCGGCTCGGTCACCTGCACTTCGGCACGAATACTCGACGAGCCATTGCCCTCGCCCGCCGCCAACACGATCTGCTCCGGGCGCAGGCCGAGGATCACATCGCGGTCTTCAAGCCCGGCGTCATTCATGCTCAGCGGCAACTCGCAACGGGCCTGGCCGCTGTCCAGCAGCGCGACCAGGCGACCGTCCTTGCGTTGCAGGCGCAAAGGCACGAAGTTCATCGGTGGTGAACCGATAAAGCTTGCCACAAACAGGTTGGCCGGGTCGTTATAGATTTCTTTCGGCGTGCCGAATTGTTGGATGATGCCGTCCTTCATCACCGCCACTTTATCGCCCAGGGTCATCGCTTCGATCTGGTCGTGGGTGACGTAGACGGTGGTGGTTTTCAGACGCTGGTGCATCAGCTTCATTTCGGTGCGCATCTCGACGCGCAATTTGGCGTCGAGGTTGGACAGCGGTTCGTCGAACAGGTAGATCTTCGGCCGGCGCGCCAGCGCTCGGCCCATGGCCACACGCTGCTGCTGGCCACCGGACAGTTGGCCCGGCTTGCGGTTGAGCAGGTGTTCGATCTGCAGCAGCTTGGCCACGCGTGCGACTTCGGCGTCGATGTCGGCTTGCGGCATCTTGCGAATCTTCAGGCCGAACTCGATGTTCTCGCGCACGCTCATGGTCGGGTACAGCGCATAGGACTGGAACACCATGGCGATGTCGCGATCCTTGGGGCTCATGCCGCTGACATCCTGGTCGCCGATCATGATCGCGCCGCCGGTGATGGTCTCAAGGCCGGCGATGCAGTTCATCAGCGTGGACTTGCCGCACCCCGAAGGGCCGACCAGGATCAGGAATTCGCCTTCCTTGATCGACAGTTCGATGTTCTTCAAGGTGTCGGGCAGGCCGGCGCCGTAGGTTTTGTTTACATTGCGAAGTTCAAGCGTAGCCATGATTACCCCTTGACCGCGCCGGCCGTGAGGCCGCGCACGAAATACTTGCCTGCGATCACATAGACCAGCAGGGTCGGCAGCCCGGCGATCATCGCCGCCGCCATATCCACGTTATATTCCTTGGCCCCGGTGCTGGTGTTGACCAGGTTGTTCAGCGCCACCGTGATGGGCTGCGAGTCGCCGCTGGAGAACACCACGCCGAACAGGAAGTCGTTCCAGATCTGTGTGAACTGCCAGATCAGGCAGACCATGATGATCGGCGTCGACATCGGCAGAATGATCTGCCGGAAGATGGTGAAGAAACCCGCACCGTCCAGGCGTGCCGCCTTGATCAGCGCATCCGGGATGCTTACGTAGTAGTTACGGAAAAACAGCGTGGTGAACGCCAGGCCGTAGACCACGTGGATAAACACCAGGCCGGTGGTGGTGCTGGCCAGGCCCATCTTGCCGAGGGTGAACGACGCGGGCAGCAGCACGGTCTGGAACGGCAGGAAGCAGCCGAACAGCAACAATCCAAAGAACAGTTGCGAGCCTCGGAAACGCCAGAACGACAACACATAGCCATTCAAGGCCCCGATGGCGGTGGAAATCAGCACGGCTGGAACGGTGATCTTGATCGAGTTCCAGAAGTAACCATCCACAGTGGCCCAGGCCTTGACCCAGCCGATGCCACTGACCACGGTCGGCCAGCTCAGCAGGTTGCCGCTGCTGATGTCTTCGGGAGTCTTGAAGCTGGTGAGCAGCATCACCACCAGCGGCACCAGGTACAGCAGCACGGCGAGGATCAGCACCGCATAGATCGCGATACGACTCAGGCTGATGGCAGGTTTGGAGGCGAGACTAGTCATTACGTTTGGTCCTCAGCTCGGAGTAGAGGTACGGCACGATGATCGCGAGGATCGCACCGAGCATCAGGATTGCACTGGCCGAGCCCATGCCCATCTGGCCACGGCTGAAGGTGAACGAGTACATGAACATCGCCGGCAGATCGGACGAATAGCCCGGGCCACCCGCGGTCATCGCCGCCACCAGGTCGAAGCTCTTGATCGCAATGTGCGCCAGGATCATCACTGCACTGAAGAACACCGGACGCAGGCTGGGCAGCACGACGCTCCAATAGATGCGCGGCAGGCTGGCACCGTCGATCTGGGCAGCGCGGATGATCGATTGATCAACCCCACGCAGGCCAGCCAGGAACATCGCCATGATAAAGCCCGAGGCTTGCCACACAGCGGCGATCACCAGGCAGTAGACCACGCGGTCGGGGTCGATCAGCCAGTCGAGACGGAAGCCTTCCCAGCCCCAATCCCGCAGAAGTTTGTCCAGGCCCATGCCCGGGTTGAGCAACCATTTCCAGGCGGTACCGGTGACGATCATCGAAAGCGCCATCGGGTACAGGTAAATGGTGCGGATAAAGCCTTCGCGGCGGATTTTCTGGTCGAGGAAAATCGCCAGCGTCACGCCGATCACCAGGGTGATGCCAATGAACATGCCGCCGAACAGCGCCAAGTTTTTGCTCGCCACCCACCAACGGTCGTTGTCGAACAAACGCTCATACTGAGCCAGGCCCGCCCACTTGTAGCTGGGCAGGAACGTGGAAGTGGTGAACGACAGCACGAACGTCCACAGGATGTAGCCGTAAAAGCCTACCAGCACGATGAACATGCTCGGCGCCAGCACCAGTTTGGGTAGCCAGCGTTGCAGCACATCGAACGGCGAGGCCTTGCTGAACACAGCAACAGAACTCATGGGAAAATCCACTACAGGGAAAAAGGACTACAAGGTGAGTCTCTTGTCGAACGCGGTTTGTGTGGGAGCTGGCTCGCCTGCGATGGCATCACCTCGGTGTCACCGGTACACCGAGTTGTCTGCATCGCGGGCAAGCCCGGCTCCCACAAAAATCCGCTCCAAGTGTTACTTGGCCGACTTGATCGCAGCACCCAGCTTCTTGGCGGTGTCGGCCGGGTCGGCTTTCGGGTCGTTGATGTAGTTGGTCACTACGTCAAAGAACGCACCTTGCACCGCCAGGGTAGTGGCCATGTTGTGCGCCATGCTTGGCTGCAGGCCGCCCGTCTTGGCGTCGGTCAGGAAGTCCTTGGCGGCGGTCTGGGCGCAGGAGTCGAAGCCGTAGGAATCCATCTTGGTCAGCATGTCGTTACGCACAGGGATCGAGCCCTTGTTGATGCTGAACACTTTCTGGAAGTTTTCACCCAGCACGACTTTGGCGATGTCCTGCTGACCTGCGGCAGTGCCTTTGTCTTTCTGCTTGAACACCGCCAGGGAGTCGATGTTGTAGGTGAAGGCTTTGTCGGTGCCCGGGAACGCTACGCACTCGTAGTCCTTACCGGCAACTTTCTTGGCGGCAGTCCACTCGGACTTGGCCCAGTCACCCATGATCTGCATACCGGCCTTGCCGTTGATGACCTTGCCGGCTTCGAGGTTCCAGTCCTGGCCTTTGCCGTCCACGTCCATGTAGGTCGCGACTTTCTTCAGCTCAGTGAGGGACTTGACCATTTGCGGACCGGTCAGGGCGTCGTTATCCAGGTCGACCAGGGCTTTCTTGTAGCCATCAGCACCCATGACCGAGAGCACTACCGCTTCGAAAACGGTGCTGTCCTGCCAAGGCTGGCCGCCGTGGGCAAGCGCAATGAAGCCTGCAGCTTTGAGCTTGTCGCCGGCTGCGTAGAATTCTTCGAGGGTGGTTGGGTTCTTGGTGATACCGGCTTTCTTGAAGACTTCCGGGTTGATCCACAGCCAGTTCACGCGGTGAATATTCACCGGTACGGCTACGTAGTCACCGTCGTACTTCACGGTATCGGAGACTTTCTTGTCGAGCAGGGAATCCCACTTTTCTTCTTTGGCGACGTCTTTGAGCACGTCTGTGTCGAGCAGGCCAGTGGACGCCCATTCCTGGATGTCGGGGCCTTTGATCTGGGCTACGCCCGGTGGGTTGCCGGCAACTGCACGGCTTTTCAGCACGGTCATGGCCGTGGCGCCACCGCCACCTGCAACGGCACCGTCTTTCCAGGTGAAGCCGTCTTTCTCAACTTGGGCCTTCAGGACATCCACAGCCGCTTTTTCACCACCGGAAGTCCACCAATGCACCACTTCCACCGTACCTTTGGAGTCGGCGGCAAATGCACTGAGGGGAAACAACGAGGCAATGGAAATAGCAACGGCGAGGCGATTAATCGCGTTCATCTGAGTACCTTTTCTTGTTGTTATGCATGCAAGTCTAGAGCTTGCGCTGCACGGAGTTTAAACAGGGATTTTCCAGGCGCAGGTAACAAAGGGACGCACAAATGTCACCACTTGGTGACATAACGCCCGTTGCCCAATGCACTGGCCAGGCTGGGTGCCAAGGGTAACGCCGGCAGCACGACCGCTTGCCAGGCATGGTACAGATCAGGTTTGCCGCCCCAGATTTTGCTGCTGGGTTGGTTGTGCGGGCTGAGTTCGTGGTGCCAACTGCCATGGAGCCGATCGATGAAGTGGGTTTCACAAAACTCCCAGATGCGTCGATACCAGATCTCGTAATGCAGTTCACCGGTACGTTTGAGCAGTGCCTGAGCAGCGGCGCTGGCTTCTGCGTGGGTCCAGTGCAAGCGCTCGCGTACAACCGGGCGCCGACTCCAATCCAACGTGTAGACAATGCCCGGTGCACCATCCACGGCCCAGGCATATTCACAGGCGCTGGCAAACAGCCCTTTGGCGTCGTCAACCAACCAAGCCGGCGTATCCAGCCCGGCCTGCAGGCGCGCAGCTTCCAGGTGCAGTAGCAGCCGCGCCCATTCGAAACCGTGGCCGGGGGTGATGCCGTAAGGGCGAAACCCATCAGCGGGGTTATCTTCGTTGTAGCCCAGTAGAGGTTTCCACTGCGCGTCAAAGTGCTCGATCACCATGAACTGGTTGCTGGCGGCGTGGGTGTGGATCACCCGCTCGACGATGCGCAGCGCACGGTCCAGCCAACGGCTGTCAGCAGTGACATCGGCCAGGGCCAGGAAGGCTTCGGTGGCGTGCATGTTGCTGTTGGCGCCGCGATAGCCTTCGACACCACTCCAGTCCCGGGCGAAAGATTCAAGCATGACGCCCTCCTCCTCGCTCCAGAAGAACTGGTCGATGATATGAATGGCGTCGTTCAACAAGGTTTGCGCACCCGGCGCGCCAGCCACCACCGCAGAGCTGGCGGCCAGGGCCACGAATGCATGCAGGTACGCTGCTTTGCCGGTGTTGCCATCCAGGGCTTGGGGCGCGGCGCACCAGCCACCGTGCTCACTGTCGCGCAGCGGGCCGCTGAGAGCCGTCACGCCATGCGCCACCAGCTCGGCATAACCGGGCAGCCCCATCGCATGGGCCATGGCGAAGCTGTGGGTCATACGGGCGGTGTTCATGGTTTCGGCGCGGGCATCGGCGGGCAACTGGCCTTTATCGTCGAGGTTGCCGAACCCGTCCGGCAGGCGCGATGCCTTGGCGAACGCCAACAGGCGCTGGCCTTCAGCGGCGAGCCAGGCGTGGTGGGCAGGTGCGTTCAGCCAACTGCTGGCAGGCAGTGGATGGGTGGTCATGGGTGGCCCTTATTGTTTTTTGTGGGATGACCGGAGTCTAAACAAGGGCGCGGTAGGGGCAAGTAACGAAGGGGAGAAGAAATGTCACTATCTGGTGACAATCAATCTCCAAGTGAAAATCCAAAATGTGGGAGGGGGCTTGCTCCCTCCTACATTTAGATCTCATTCAAAGGCCATAACTTCGTTCATTGACCCAGCGGTGTGGCCGCAGCAGGCGCATTGAGGCGCTGGTTCAGATTCTGCACCTGGCTCTGCAAGGTGGTGATATTGCGCGTGGTCTGGATGCGGAACACATCAAACTCCTTGTTGGTCGGCGCATCGACGTTGGCAGGCTGGTTTTCCTGGGCACTCTTGAGTACCAGCAAATCCTGCTCAAGACGGGCGATGGCGGCGCCTGGATTACCCTGCTTCTTCAAGGCTGCCACATCAGTGGACAAGTCCTTGATCTCACCTTGGGCCGCCTTGAGGCTGGCGACAGCGTCGGTCAGGGCCTGCACCTGGCCTTGCAGCTTGGCATTGGCAGCCGTCAGTTCGGTGGTACTGGCGCTCATCTGGGCCAGGCGACTGTCCAGCTCGGTGGCTTGGCCGGCGACGCCCAACTGTTGCTTGCCCTGCTCCTGCAACTGGGCTTGCAACTGCTTGATCTGCAATTTCAGCGCCTCGCTGCCGTTGTTCACGCTGGCTTCGCTGGCCACGACCTTGCCGGAAATATCCTGCAGGCGCCCCGCCGCTTCCTCGCTGATGCGGGCGAAGCTTTCCTGGGTGGCGACCAGTTGCTGGCCCATCAGGGAAATCTGCTGGAAGCTCCACCAGGCCAGGCCGGCGAAAGCAATCAGCAATGCGCCTACCAACGCCCACAACGGGCCGGTGCTGGCACTTTTAACTTTGACCACTGGTGTGGTTCGCGAGCGCACCGAAGTGGCGGCAGTCGGCACGAAATCATCGTCGTCCCCGAGGTCTGCCCGCAGGCTGGGCACGTTGTCGAAGTCGTCTTTTGCATCGTTACGCATGAATCTACCTTGAATCAATGAGGTGGCTGCTCAGAGGCCGAGCGGCGCAAGTATAAACCGTGCTCCAGACGCATAGGTCGACACGGTCCGGCGAATTCGGTTCCCGATGTGTTGCTGGTTATGAACTTACTTGAGGCCCGGATCCTGGGCTTTCCACCAACTGCAGAACTCATCGAGCGCGGCCCACAGGGTGACCTTGGGGTCGTAGTCCAGATAATGCCTGGCACGGCTGATGTCGAGGGTGAAATCTTTGTTCATCACCTGCATGCCCAAACGCGATAACGAAGGCTCCGGCCGCCCCGGCCACATCGCACAGAACGCCTCATTCAAGGCCGCCACGCTGTAGGACAAACCGTAAGACCGATAACGGGTCACTTGGGGCAGCTCCATTTGCCGCATCACATAATTGACCACATCCCATATAGGCACCGGTGCGCCGTTGCTGATGTTGTACGCCTTGCCCAGCGCCGAGCCGGGTGCGAGCAGGCTGCTGAGCAGCGCTTCATTGAGGTTGTGCACGCTGGTGAAGTCGACCTTGTTCAGGCCGTCGCCGACAATGGCCAGGCGGTTCTTGCGCTGCATCTTCAACAGCCGCGGGAAGATGCTCATGTCGCCGGCACCGGTGACAAAACGCGGGCGCAACGCCAACACCTCAAGACCGAACTCCTGGGCACCGAAGACCTTCTGCTCGGCCAGGTATTTGGTGGCGGCATAAGGATGCTTGAAACGTTTGGGCACCTGCTCTTCGGTGATGCCTGAATGGTCGCGGCCGTCGAAGTAGATCGACGGCGACGACAGGTGCACCAGGCGCCCCACGCGCTGCTTGAGGCAGGCTTCAACCACATTTTCAGTCACCAGCACATTGCCTTGGTGAAAGTCCTGATACTTGCCCCACAACCCGACGGCGCCGGCGCAATGCACCACGGCTTCAACGTCGCGGCACAGGTCACGCACCAGGTCGGCATCATTCAAGTCACCCTGGATAAACTCGGCACCGCGCCGAACCAGGTGTTCGACACCCTCGGCGCGTCGCCCGTTGACCCGCACATCCAGGCCCTGTTCAAGGGCAAAACGCGCAAAGCGCCCGCCGATGAAGCCGCTTGCGCCGGTGACCAGAATTTTCATGTAGTACTCCGTGTTCTTTCGTTTTTCATCGCTGTGGCCTTGACGCCCGCCATCACTTCAACGGCACCAACCAGTGGCCACAAACCTGGGCCAGATGGTCGGTCAACAAGCCCAACAGTTGCCCGCCACTGCGCCAATGATGCCAGTACAGCGGCACATCGATGGGCTTATCTGGCAATAACTCCACCAATACGCCGGTTTCCATCTGGTCGCGCACCTGTAACTCGGGCACCAGGCCCCACCCAAGACCGGCTTCCGTCAGGCGAATAAAACCTTCGGACGACGGGCATAGATGGTGCTCAAAACCTCCGTTCACCCCGAGGGAAGCCAGGTAACGGTGTTGCAGGAAATCATCCGGGCCGAACACCAGCGCCGGCGTGCGCGCCCATTGATCGGCGCGCACGCCCGCCGGGAAATGCCGGGCAATAAACGCCGGGCTGGCCAGCGCCCGATAACGCATGGCGCCCAGTAACAGGCTGCGAGCGCCAGCCACCGGGCGCTCGCTGGCACAGATACAGGCCGCAACCTCACCGGCGCGCATACGCTTGAGGCCCACAGTCTGGTCTTCGACCACCAGGTCCAGCAGCAAGTGCTGTTCGGCGCAGAAGTCGCTGATGGCCTCGGCCCACCATGTGGCCAGGCTGTCGGCATTCAGGGCGATGCGCAAGCGCTCGGGCATACCCTCCTCGTCCAGCGCCGGCACCTGGCTTTGCAGGTCACGCTCCAGCAAACGCACCTGTTGCACATGGTTGAGCAGGCGTCGGCCGATGTCGGTCGGGGTTGGGGGCAAGGCCCGTACCAGCACCGGCTGCCCGATACGCGCCTCCAGCAGCTTGATGCGCTGGGAGATCGCCGACTGCGACAGCCCCAGCACCTGGGCACCGCGCTCGAAGCCGGCTTGTTCCACCACCGCCGCCAGGGCGGAAAGCAACTTATAGTCGAACATCAGTTTTCCTAATGAGCGATCAGCAATATTGGTTTTTCTTATACAGGTCAGACCCGCACCATAGCCAGCATCGTTTAAGCATCAACAAGGATCCTTCAGTATGTGGCAGAGCTATATGAACGGCTTGCTGGTGGCCCTCGGGCTGATCATGGCAATCGGCACCCAGAACGCGTTCGTCCTCGCGCAAAGCCTGCGCCGCGAGCATCACTTGCCCGTCGCGGCCTTGTGCGTGATCTGCGATGCGCTGCTGGTGGCCGCCGGGGTGTTCGGCCTGGCCACCGTGCTGGCCCAGAGCCCGATACTGCTTGCGGTGGCACGCTGGGGCGGCGCAGCGTTCCTGCTGTGGTATGGCGCATGTGCGCTACGCCGGGCCTGTTCGAAACAAAGCCTGGATCAGGATGCCACTCTCAAGACCCGCTCATTGCGCGCGGTCCTGTTGAGCGCGCTGGCGGTGACCCTGCTAAATCCCCATGTGTACCTGGACACCGTGCTGCTGATCGGTTCCCTGGGCGCGCAACAAACGCAGCCGGGGGCTTACGTGGCCGGTGCCGCCAGCGCTTCGTTCCTGTGGTTCACCACCCTGGCACTCGGCGCGGCGTGGCTGGCACCCTGGCTCGCACGCCCGGCCACCTGGCGCCTGCTGGACTTGCTGGTGGCGGTGATGATGTTCTCGGTGGCCTACCAATTGATCAGCGCCTGACCAATAGTTGAAAACGCGCTGGAACCTCTATCCCACACAGTTGTTGCGTGGTTATGCCGCACCCCCGGTGCTATGATCGGCCCCCTGCGCCGCAAAGAGTACAAACTCCCCGGCGCATGTTTGGCCGCCCGTGATCGGCCTTGCGCTCACCGCAACTGACCTGATTAGGAGAATCATCATGGCTTTCGAATTGCCGCCGCTGCCCTACGCACACGATGCCCTGCAGCCGCACATCTCCAAGGAAACCTTGGAATACCACCACGACAAGCACCACAACACCTATGTCGTGAACCTGAACAACCTGGTGCCTGGCACCGAGTTCGAAGGCAAGACCCTGGAAGAAATCGTCAAGTCTTCCTCGGGCGGCATCTTCAACAACGCCGCTCAGGTCTGGAACCACACCTTCTACTGGAACTGCCTGGCGCCAAACGCCGGCGGCCAACCAACCGGCGCACTGGCTGAGGCCATCAATGCGGCGTTCGGTTCGTTCGACAAGTTCAAGGAAGAGTTCACCAAGACGTCCGTCGGCACCTTCGGTTCCGGTTGGGGCTGGCTGGTGAAAAAGGCTGACGGTTCCCTGGCCCTGGCCAGCACCATCGGCGCCGGCAACCCGCTGACCAGCGGCGACACCCCGCTGCTGACCTGCGACGTATGGGAACACGCCTACTACATCGACTACCGCAACGTGCGTCCAAAGTATGTGGAAGCGTTCTGGAACCTGGTCAACTGGAAGTTCGTGGCTGAGCAGTTCGAAGGCAAGACCTTCACTGCCTAAGCAGCGCGTTCAGTAAAAAGAGCCCGGCGATTGCCGGGCTTTTTTGTGCTCGCCAGGCAGACCGCCCGGAAATAGCGGAACTCAACAGTAACAATTCACCACACAAACGCCAGGAGGAATAAACCTCCTAAACCAATGTGGAGAATGACGATGGATCCTATTTCGATGGCAGCAGGGGTTATGGGTGCAATCCCAATGGTGGCGGGTATTGCTGATAAAGGGATGGATCTGGCAAACGGCGCAATGGGCGCGGGACACAAAGTCCTGGACATGGCAAACAAAGTCCTGGACATGGTCGGTGAAGGCGCCAGGATCGGTGGGGAACAGCCAAAGCCCCAGGGTCAGATCAATTTTTCTTAAATCGTCACCCACTCGAAGGCGGATCTCCTCCGCCTTCTCTCCTGCCGAGCGTGCAGCCCCTAGCCTTTCCTGTTTACGACAAGCCCGAATATCCGCGGGCGCCCACCTGCGTTTATCCAGCTCAAACCTCAATTGAGCTCAGCCCCCAATGTCCCTTTGACTGCCATCCTCAGATTGCCAATACTCATGGCATATTGACGGCCACCCGCATGAGACAAGGAATGCCCCTTTGAAGCTGGAACTCAAAAACAGCTTGTCGGTGAAGTTGCTACGGGTTGTGCTGCTGTCGGCCTTGATCGTCGGCGTGGCGTTGAGCGTGGCGCAGATTGTTTTTGATGCCTACAAGACGCGCCAGGCTGTGGCTGGCGATGCGCAACGTATCCTCGACATGTTTCGCGACCCCTCGACCCAGGCCGTCTACAGCCTGGACCGCGAGATGGGTATGCAAGTGATCGAAGGGTTGTTCCAGGACGACGCCGTGCGCATGGCCTCCATCGGTCATCCCAACGAGACCATGCTGGCGGAAAAAAGCCGTGCGTTACAGCAATCCCCCAGCCGCTGGTTGACCGACCTGATTCTGGGCCAGGAACGCTCCTTTACCACCGCATTGGTCGGCAAAGGCCCCTACAGCGAATATTACGGCGACCTCAGTATCACCCTGGATACCGCCACCTATGGCAGAGGTTTTCTGGTCAGCTCGGTCATCATCTTTATCGCGGGCGTATTGCGCGCCCTGGCCATGGGGCTGGTGCTGTACCTGGTGTATCACTGGATGCTGACCAAACCGCTTTCACGGATTATCCAGCACCTGACATCGATCAACCCGGACCGCCCCAGCGCACACAAGATCCCTCAGCTCAAGGGCCACGAACGCAACGAACTGGGGCAGTGGATAAACACCGCCAACCAGTTGCTCGAGTCCATCGAGCGCAATACCCACCTGCGCCACGAGGCCGAATCCAGCCTGTTGCGCATGGCCCAATATGACTTCCTGACCGGCCTGCCCAACCGCCAGAAGCTGCAGGAACAGCTGGACAAGATCCTCACTGACGCCGGCCGCAGGCAGCGCCGAGTGGCGGTCTTGTGCGTTGGGCTGGATGATTTCAAGAGCGTCAACGAACAATTCACCTACCAGGCCGGCGACAAACTGCTACTGGCCCTGGCCGATCGCCTGCGCGCCCACAGCGGACGCCTCGGCACGCTTGCCCGCTTGGGAGGCGACCAGTTCGCCCTGGTGCAGGCCGATATCGACCAGCCTTACGAAGCCGCCGAACTGGCGCAAAGCATTTTGGATGACCTGGAGGCGGAGTTCGCACTTGAGCATGACCTGATCAGGCTGCGTGCCACCATCGGCATCACGCTGTTCCCTGAAGATGGCGACAGCACCGAGAAGTTGCTGCAAAAAGCCGAGCAGACCATGACCCTGGCCAAGAGCCGCTCGCGCAACCGCTATCAGTTCTACATCGCCAGCGTCGACAGCGAAATGCGCCGGCGCCGCGAATTGGAAAAGGACCTGCGCGATGCGCTGAGCCGCGACCAGTTCCACCTGGTGTACCAGCCGCAAATCAGCTACCGCGACCATCGCGTAGTCGGCGTAGAGGCCCTGTTGCGCTGGCAACACCCGGAACACGGCCTGGTACCGCCGGATCTGTTTATTCCGCTGGCGGAACAGAACGGCACCATCATCCCGATCGGCGAATGGGTGCTGGACCAGGCGTGCCGGCAACTGCGCGAATGGCATGATCAGGGCTTCACCACGCTGCGCATCGCCGTCAACCTGTCCACCGTGCAACTGCACCACACCGAGTTGCCGCGGGTGGTCAACAACCTGATGCAGATCTATCGCTTGCCGCCCCGCAGCCTGGAACTGGAAGTGACCGAGACCGGCCTGATGGAAGACATCAGCACCGCCGCCCAGCACCTGCTGAGCCTGCGTCGCTCCGGGGCGCTGATCGCCATTGATGACTTCGGCACCGGTTATTCATCCCTGAGCTACCTGAAAAGCTTGCCGCTGGACAAGATCAAGATCGACAAAAGCTTCGTCCAGGACCTGCAGGATGATGACGATGACGCAACGATCGTGCGCGCCATTATCCAACTGGGCAAAAGCCTGGGTATGCAGGTGATTGCCGAAGGCGTGGAGACCGCCGAACAAGAGGCGTACATCATCTCCGAAGGCTGCCATGAGGGTCAGGGTTATCACTACAGCAAACCGCTGCAGGCGCGGGAGCTGGCGGCTTATTTGAAGCAGTCCGAGCGCAATAGCGCGGTGAGTCTGTGAATTAACCAACCAATACCAAATATTTCCCGCGTATAAGCCTTTACACAAAATGCAAATCTTTCGCATTATGTCGCAGCTTTTGCGCTCCCCGCGCGCCCTATTCACACTCGAAGCAGGATGTTCGCCATGATTCGTATGCCCCTGGCCACCGCCAGTCTGCTGGCCATTGCCATTTCTCTCGCCGGTTGTGGCGAAGGTAAAGACAAGGCCGCCGCGCCTCAAGCACCCGCCGCCGCCAGCACAACCGCACCGGCTGCCGGCCAGGTCGACGAAGCAGCCGCCAAGGCGGTTGTCGCGCACTACGCAGACATGGTGTTTGCGGTATACAGCGATGCCGAATCCACCGCAAAAACCCTGCAGACCGCGGTCGATACCTTCCTCGCCAACCCGAACGACGAAACCCTGAAAGCGGCCCGTACCGCCTGGATCGCCGCGCGCGTCCCGTACCTGCAAAGTGAAGTGTTCCGCTTCGGCAACACCATCATCGACGACTGGGAAGGCCAAGTGAACGCCTGGCCCCTGGACGAAGGCTTGATCGACTACGTCGACAAGTCCTACGAGCACGCCCTGGGTAACCCGGGCGCCAACGCCAACATCATTGCCAACAGCGAGATCCAGGTCGGCGAAGACAAGATCGACGTCAAGGAAATCACCCCGGAAAAACTCGCCAGCCTCAATGAGCTGGGCGGTTCCGAGGCGAACGTTGCCACCGGCTACCACGCCATCGAATTCCTGCTCTGGGGCCAGGACCTCAACGGCACCGGCCCAGGCGCGGGCAACCGTCCGGCCTCTGACTACCTGACGGGTGACGGTGCCACCGGCGGTCACAATGAGCGCCGCCGCACTTACCTGCGCGCAGTGACTCAACTGCTGGTCAGCGACCTGGAAGAAATGGTCGGCAATTGGAAACCCAACGTCGAAGACAACTATCGCGCCACCCTGGAGTCGGATCCGGCTACCGACGGCCTGCGTAAAATGCTGTTCGGCATGGGCAGCCTGTCTTTGGGCGAGCTGGCCGGCGAGCGCATGAAGGTGTCCCTGGAAGCCAATTCGCCGGAAGACGAACATGATTGCTTCAGCGACAACACCCACAACTCGCAGTTCTACGACGCCAAGGGCATCCGCAACGTTTATCTGGGTGAATACACCCGCGTTGACGGCACCAAGCTGACCGGCGCCAGCCTGTCGTCCCTGGTAGCCAAGGCCGATCCGGCTGCCGATGCCGCCCTCAAGGCGGACCTGGCGGCAACCGAAGCGAAGATCCAGGTCATGGTCGACCGCGCCAACGCCGGCGAGCACTACGACCAGTTGATCGCCGCAGGCAACGACAAGGGCAACCAGATCGTACGCGACGCGATTGCCGCCCTGGTCAAGCAGACCGGTTCGATCGAGGCCGCTGCCGGCAAGCTGGGCATCGGTGACCTGAACCCGGACAGCGCTGATCACGAGTTCTGATCCCTGCGGTACTGAAAAAGGCGACCTTGTGGGAGGGGCGGTGCGACGGTTCGACTTGCTCCCGATAGCGGTGGATCAGCAGATACATTCTGCGCTGATCAGCTGCTATCGGGAGCAAGTCCCTCCCACATTTTGCTCCGTGTAACCTCAAGCACTCTGGTTTACATGCCCAGCACCGTCGGTAGAATGGCGCCTCTGCCCAATCACCCGAGCGAACTTCATGGCGTTGCCGACCCTACGTATCATCGGTTTCATCATCGGCATCTTCCTGATCACCCTTGCCGTCGCCATGGTCATCCCGATGGCCACCCTGGTGATCTTCGAACGCACCAGCGACCTGCCCTCATTCCTGTGGGCCAGCCTGATCACCTTTATCGCCGGGTTGGCCCTGGTCATCCCCGGTCGCCCGGAGCATGTGCACTTGCGCCCCCGGGACATGTACCTGCTGACCGTCAGCAGTTGGGTGGTGGTGTGCATCTTCGCCGCCCTGCCCTTTTTGCTGACCCAGCACATCAGCTACACCGACTCGTTCTTTGAAAGCATGTCCGGCATCACCGCCACCGGCTCCACCGTGCTGAGCGGCCTGGACAGCATGTCGCCGGGCATCCTGATGTGGCGTTCGCTGCTGCACTGGCTCGGCGGTATCGGCTTTATCGGCATGGCGGTGGCGATCCTGCCGCTGCTGCGTATTGGTGGTATGCGCCTGTTCCAGACCGAATCCTCGGACCGCTCGGAAAAGGTCATGCCCCGCTCGCACATGGTGGCGCGGCTGATCGTGGCGGCGTATGTGGGCATCACCATCCTCGGCAGCCTGGCATTCTGGTGGGCCGGAATGGGTTTGTTCGATGCGATCAACCACGCAATGTCGGCGATTTCCACCGGCGGGTTCTCCACCTCGGATGAGTCCCTCGCGCACTGGAAACAACCGGCCGTGCACTGGGTCGCGGTGGTGGTGATGATCCTCGGCAGCTTGCCGTTCGCCCTGTATGTGGCCACGTTGCGCGGCAACCGTCGAGCGCTGATCAAGGACCAGCAGGTGCAAGGCTTGCTCGGCCTATTGCTCGTGACCTGGCTGGTGCTCGGCACCTGGTACTGGTGGACCACCGACCTGCATTGGCTCGATGCCTTGCGCCATGTGGCGCTGAATGTGACTTCGGTAATGACGACCACCGGATTTGCACTGGGGGACTACAGCCTGTGGGGCAACTTCTCACTGATGCTGTTCTTTTACCTGGGCTTTATCGGCGGCTGCTCGGGCTCCACGGCCGGCGGCATCAAGATCTTCCGTTTCCAGGTCGCCTATATCCTGCTCAAGGCCAACTTGAACCAGTTGATCCACCCACGTGCGGTGATCAAGCAAAAGTACAACGGTCATCGCCTCGACGAAGAAATTGTGCGGTCGATCCTGACCTTTTCATTTTTCTTTGCCATTACCATCTGCACCATCGCCCTGGCCTTGTCACTGCTGGGCGTGGACTGGATGACCGCGCTGACCGGTGCCGCCAGCACCGTGTCCGGCGTCGGCCCGGGCCTGGGTGAAACCATCGGCCCGGCCGGCAACTTCGCCACCCTGCCGGATGCAGCCAAGTGGATTCTGTCGCTGGGTATGCTGCTGGGTCGACTGGAGATCATTACCGTGTTTGTGCTGTGTATTCCGGCATTTTGGCGCCACTGACCGACGACATTTCCTGCAGCCGTGCCCGGTACTCGCCGGGCGTGGCATTGAACCAGCGGCGAAACGCGCGGAAGAAGTTGCTCGGGTCGGCGAACCCCAGCAGGTAGGCAATTTCCAGCAAGGTCATGTTTGGCTGCGCCAGGTATTGCTCGGCCAGCTCGCGGCGGGTGTCATCGAGCAAGGCCTGGAAACTGGTGCCCTCCTCCTGCAAACGTCTTTGCAAGGTACGTTGGGACAGATGCAGTGTCTGGGCCACCGCTTCGCGCTTGGGCTCCCCCTGGGGCAGCAGGCGGCACAACACCTGTCGCGCGTTGTGGGTGACGCGACTTTCAGAGAAACGCGCCAGGTATTCACCGGCAAAACGATCATGCAATAGCGCCATGGCCTCGTTGGCCGTGGGCAGCGGTGCATCCATGTCGGCTTGCTCGAAGATCAGCGCGTCATAGGGCGCATTGAATTGCAGCGGCGCATGGAAGGCCTGTTTGTACGGCGCCAGGTCCGCTGGTTGATCGCCCTGCAGCAGCACTTTGCGCGGTTGCAGGGTGCGCCCGGTAAGCCAGCCGCACAGCGCCAGCGCACTGGCCAGCGAGGCTTCGGCGCTTTGCCGGGTCGGCGGCAGATGATCGCCATGCACTGTCAGAATCAACGCATAGCCTTCGGGTAAGAGTCGGAAGCTCAAGTCGGCGCTTTCGGCGATGATGCGCTGGTAGCGCACCAATCGCATAAAGCCTTCAGCCAGAGTGTTGCTGGACATCAGTGCATAACCGGCAACATGGAACGAGGCCGGCCGCACCACCTTGCCCATGTTCAAGCCAATCGCCGGGTTGCCTGACACCTCCACCGCCCGCTGCCACAGGCGGGTCATGGAATCCTGGGGAAAACGCGCGTCCGGGTCACTGAGGGCGGCATAGTCCAGGCCCAGTTGCTTGAACAACGCACGGCAATCCAGGCCGTCCATTTCCAACGCCTTGACTATCCCCATCGCCCAGCTTGCAGAAGTTGTTCGTTCGCTCATGGCGTCTTCTTATTGAAAGCAGGCTCAAACGGCAGCCAGGAAGCCAAGGATACTAAAGTGGCATCTATTGTCACTGGCTGATACCACTGATCACTCTAGACTCAAATAAGCTCCCCGCCGAACACCTGTTGGGCGGCACAACAACCAGAGGGCCGGCCACCGTGGAAAACACCAGAAAATTCAACAGCTTTGCCGAGTTTTACCCGTACTACCTGAGCGAACATGGCAACAGCACCTGCCGGCGCTTGCATTTCATCGGCACCACCCTGGTGATCGGTATCCTCGCGTACGCCATAGGCCGGGGGTCACTGCTCCTGTTGCTGGCCTTGCCAATCGCTGGCTACACCTTTGCCTGGATTGGCCACTTCTTTTTCGAAAAGAACCGTCCGGCGACCTTTCAGCACCCGTTCTATAGCTTGCTGGGGGATTTCGTGATGTACCGCGACATGATCCTGGGCAAGGTACCGTTCTAGGGGGCGTTCTCAATTAGTTTCCCCGTCGCGCCGGGCGACAACGCGGCGGGGAAACTAATTAAGAACGCCCCCTAGGTGTGACCTCATGTCACTTGCGTCGCAAGTATGAAAAATTGTGCATCCGCCGAGATAAAAGTCTTTTTGTCATTTACGGTGCTGTATCCTGCCAAGGCTTTTTGAGAGCGCGCAATCACCTGCGATTGAACACAGACCTTGCGAGGAGCGACGACGATGCACGAGATACCTAATCTCCCCTTCCCAAGCCTGCACCCAACCGAGCAGCCAACACCGCAGCAGGCCAGCAACAAGCAGCCTGCGACCAAAGAAGCAAAACCAGTCGACAGCAAACGCCAAGACTGACGCCGTACCAGACCGTGTGGAAAGCGCACCTTTGAGCGCTTTCCACACTGCCTGAATCATTCGAGACGCTCATCATGACCACAACCCTTCCCGATACGCCGGATGCCGCCGTGCTCGACGCTGCCTTGCAGATGGTCGAAGTCTGGAACCGCCTCAGTGCAGACAAGCAAGCCGCACTGCTCAAGCGCTTCGGCACCCAGGAAAATGCCCTGGCAGCCCTGGTGACGACTCAATTGCTGGCTCCCGCCCAAGCCTGATGCATCTTTGATCCGAGGTTTTACATTTTTGCCGCCCTGCCCGGCCTGCGCGCCGGTATCATTAGCAGCCTATCTTTACCTGCTGCGACAGTGGACCTCTCCCATGCCAGATACCCAGCGACCCATGGCCGTCACGCTGCAAGTCGTTTCCATCGTGCTGTTTACCTTTATCGGCTACCTGAATATCGGCATCCCCCTGGCTGTACTGCCGGGCTATGTGCATAGCCAATTGGGCTATGGCGCCGTGATCGCCGGGCTGGTCATCAGCGTGCAATACCTGGCGACCCTGTTGAGCCGCCCCTATGCCGGCAAGATTATCGACAACCTGGGCAGCAAGCGCGCCGTGCTGATTGGCCTGGTGGGCTGCGGTTCAAGTGGCGTGTTCATGTTGCTGGCGGCGTGGTTTTCCAGCCTGCCGGCAGTGAGCCTGGGCAGCCTGTTGATCGGTCGACTGGTGCTGGGCAGCGCCGAAAGCCTGGTGGGTTCAGGCGCGATCGGCTGGGGCATCGGCCGCGTTGGCGCGGCGAACACCGCCAAAGTCATCTCCTGGAACGGTATCGCCAGCTACGGCGCGCTGGCGGTCGGCGCACCATTGGGGGTGCTGTTGGTCAGCCGGTTCGGGCTGTGGAGCATGGGCGTGAGCATCATTCTGCTCGCCGTGCTGGGCGTGTTGTTGGCCTGGAAAAAACAAGCCGCGCCGATTGTACCCGGCGTACGTCTGCCGTTCATGAATGTGCTGGGCCGCGTGTTGCCACACGGTTGCGCGCTGGCGCTGGGCTCCATCGGCTTTGGCACCATCGCCACCTTTATCACCCTGTATTACACCACCCAGCACTGGGATAACGCGGTGTGGGCCTTGAGCCTGTTCGGCGCCAGTTTTATCGGCGCACGCTTGCTGTTTGGCAATTTGATCAACCGCATTGGCGGCTTTCGCGTCGCGATTGCCTGCCTGTCGGTGGAAGTCCTCGGCCTGCTGTTGCTGTGGCTGGCGCCGGATGCCCAACTGGCGCTGGCTGGCGCGGCGTTGAGCGGCTTCGGCTTTTCTCTGGTATTTCCGGCGCTGGGCGTGGAGGCGGTCAACCTGGTGCCCGCCTCCAGCCGTGGCTCGGCGGTAGGCGCCTATTCGCTGTTTATCGACTTGTCCCTGGGCATCACCGGGCCACTGGCGGGCGCCGTGGCAGCAGGTTTCGGCTTTGCATCGATCTTCCTGTTCGCCGCCCTCGCCGCCGCCGCCGGTTTGCTGCTGAGTCTGTACCTGTACCGCCAGGCACCCAAGGCCCGGGAAACGCGCGATGCCTAGAAGTCGACCTTGCCTCGCCCGGCCTTGATGCTGCCGCGCTTGGTCTTGGACTCCAGGCGGCGCTTCTTGGACCCCAGGGTGGGCTTGGTCGGACGGCGCTTTTTCTCGACCTTGGTGGCGCTCTGGATCAACTCCACCAGGCGCTCCAACGCATCGGCACGATTCTGCTCCTGGGTACGGTATTGCTGGGCCTTGAGCACCAGCACACCTTCGCTGGTAATACGGCTGTCGCGCAGCGCCAGCAGGCGCTCCTTGTAGAACTCCGGCAAGGACGAGGCAGGAATGTCAAAACGCAGGTGCACTGCGCTCGACACCTTGTTGACGTTCTGACCACCGGCACCCTGGGCGCGAATGGCGGTCAGCTCGATCTCGGCATCGGGCAGCTGTACGTTATTGGAAATCACCAGCATGACTAACACGGTCCTCCGGAAGAAGCCCTAGGATACGCGAATGCACCTTGGCCATCCCCTCAAACAACAAACCCGGCACAAGGCCGGGTCTGCTTAACAACATTGACGCTTACTTCACCGCGGGGACCGCCATATCCACGGACTGCTGCGCCCGCTTGTTCTTGATCCAGTAACACACCCCCATGAACGCCACCCACACCGGGATCGCGTACACCGAGCGGTCAATGCCTGGAATCATCAACATGGTGCCCAGGATAAACACCACGAACGCCACACAGATAATGTTGCCATACGGATACCACAGCGCCTTGAACAGCGGCACCTGGCCGGTGCGGTTCATGTGCTGGCGGAACTTGAAGTGCGAGAAGCTGATCATCGCCCAGTTGATCACCAGCGTGGCCACCACCAGCGACATCAGCAGTTCCAACGCGTTATGGGGCATCAGGTAGTTCATCAGCACCGCCACCAGGGTGATCGCCGCCGAGGCCAGGATCGAGCGCACCGGCACGCCACGCTTGTCGATCTTCGCCAGGGCCTTGGGCGCGTCGCCCTGTTCGGCCATGCCCAGCAACATACGGCTATTGCAGTAGGTGCCGCTGTTGTACACCGACAGCGCCGCCGTCAGCACCACGAAGTTGAGGATATGCGCGGCGGTATTGCTGCCCAGCATCGAGAACACCTGCACGAACGGGCTGCCACTGTAGGCATCGCCGGAGGCGTTGAGGGTCGCCAGCAGGCTGTCCCACGGCGTCAACGACAACAGCACCACCAGGGCACCGATGTAGAAAATCAGGATGCGGTAGATCACCTGATTGATCGCCTTGGGGATCACGGTGCGTGGTTGATCGGCTTCGGCGGCGGTAAAACCAAGCATTTCCAGGCCGCCGAACGAGAACATGATGATCGCCATGGCCATCACCAACCCGCCAACACCATGGGGGAAAAACCCGCCGTGGTCCCACAGGTTGCTCACCGAGGCTTGCGGGCCGCCGCTGCCACTGACCAGCAGGTAGCTGCCCAAGGCAATCATGCCGACAATTGCCACCACCTTGATGATGGCAAACCAGAACTCGGCTTCACCGAAGACCTTGACGTTGGCCAGGTTGATCACGTTGATCAGCACGAAGAAAGCCGCCGCAGACACCCAGGTCGGGATCTCCGGCCACCAGTAGTGCACGTATTTGCCGACAGCGGTCAGCTCCGACATACCCACCAGAATGTAAAGAATCCAGCAGTTCCAGCCCGACAGAAAGCCGGCGAAACCGCCCCAGTATTTGTGGGCAAAATGGCTGAACGAACCGGCTACCGGCTCCTCGACGATCATTTCGCCAAGCTGGCGCATGATCATGAAGGCGATAAAGCCGCAGATGGCATAGCCCAGGATCATCGACGGGCCGGCGGATTTGAGCACCCCGGCCGAGCCCAGGAACAGACCGGTGCCGATGGCGCCACCGAGGGCGATCAACTGGATATGCCGATTTTTCAGGCCGCGTTTCAGCTCGCCTGAAGAGGAATGGGTTCCACTCATGAAAGGGTCTCACGCAAGGTTTGAGGATATGAATGCAGGTTGCTGCCTTGAATTACCGACTCAAGCAGCGCCGTTCAAACCCCAGCGCAGGCACCAGGAGTACAGCGTCTTTCTAATGGTCATACGTCACCTGTTTGTTTTTATCTGTGACGAAATCGAACCCGTCCGGCTCGTGGCCAGGCGGAATGATCAGGGGGATCGAACCCTGAGGTCTTGGCCTTTTGCGTGGGTACGCAAGGGGGGTCACAGTAAAACGCGGCGCATTGTACACCGCTCGACAGCTTCGGCACGCCCCAACAGAGTGCACGCGACAAACTGTCAGCCAATCCTTACAGCTACAGGTCACCCAAGACTTTCGGGGCAAATTCGTAAACTTATCGTTACGATACGGAAATACTGCGTTACAGCCAGGTTTTACGGCCAGCCAACGGAAAATTGTCAGTGGGGATTTTCTGAATAAACGGTTCAGCCAATACGCTGTTTTTTCTGAATAAAAAATAGCTCGCCAAAAACAGAAGAAAAAATCCAAATGAAACCGTGTCAATAAATTTTTTGCATTTTGAAACACTCTCTTCTAGGTTCTTTCCACTTGCCCACGAAGCCCGCGGGCAAGCCGTTCTCAATCAACGTCCTCTAGGAGATACACCATGCAAGCACTGGAAAAAGACCTGGAAACCGAACTGCAACTCGACGATTGGTTTGAAGCACCGACCCATGAGGCCGCCGTTGAAATGATGCAAGCCGATGCCGTTGTGCCTTTCGGCACCGCGATGTGGCCTTTCTAATACCCGGCAGGCATCCGGCAGGTGCTGTGCACGGCACCTGCCCCCTTACCCAAGGCACAGAAGGACACCCGTCATGGACAAGGCCCGCGCCGTCGAACACTTTCTCTACTACCTCGCACACCACCCAGCCCTCAGCGGCCTGAGTCGCCCCACCGTGCTGCTGGGCCATACCGAACGCTACGACGCCATCGCCCAGGCAATCACCCACGGCAGCGCCGCCCGCTTCAACTTCCAGTTGCAACGCCTGGACCTGGCTCCCAGCGAAGCCCTGGTGCAAGCCATCGAAGACTGTGACCTGTACCTGTTTCTCTACGACTCTTCCACCCTGCCCAACCCACGCGCCGAAGGCCCGGACTTTATCCGCGCCCTGCACGGCGTGATGGCCGAGCACTGGAAGAAATCCCTGCTATTCAAGGATTATGGTGATTACTTCTACGACACCTTCAGCGTCGAGCCACAGCGTATTGCCGACCTTAACGCCACGCTGATCCGACGCATGTCCCAGGCCAATGTACTGAGCTTTACCGACAAGCACGGTTCACGTCTTGAAGCGCCGATGAGCAGCATCAAGAAGTGGACCAATATCAACGGCGTCGGCAACCACGACCTGGCCCCCGGCGAAATCGCCACCCACAGTGAAGCCATCAACGGCCAGGTGCGGTTTGTCGGTACCTTCCTCAGCACTATTCCGTTTGCGCGCAAATACGGCGTGCTGCAATCACCGCTGGAATTGTGGATCGAGAACTCGACCATTTGCAGCGTGGCCAGCGACGTGCCGGGGCTGGCGGATGATTTCAACAAGTACCTGAATGCCAACCCGTCCAACCGTCGGGTGGAGGAGCTAGGGATTGGCACCAACGAAGGGGTCAAGGATCTGTATGCGCGCAATGCCGGGTTCGAGGAGCGCCATTGCGGGCTGCACCTGGGCCTGGGCGGCGGGCAGAAAGGCAGTCATCACTTGGATTTGATCTTTGCCAGTGGGGTGTTGGCGCTGGATGACAAGCCAGTGTTTGATGGCTCCTTTGCCTTTTAAAAGATCATCAGACGTGTAGATATCCCTGTGGGAGCCGGGCTTGCCCGCGATAGCGGTGGGTCAGTTAGCACAAAGGTGACTGGCACACCGCTATCGCAGGCAAGCCAGCTCCCACAGTTGATTGCATTTCAAATTCAGATCAAAAAAAACGCCAACCCTAGGGTTGGCGTTTTTATGCAGCGCTTAACGCATCACTGCGGCTTCTTGCGACCAAAACCAGGACGCTGACCCGAACCTGCCGGGGCGCCACGGCGCTTGCCAGATGGTTCATCAGCTACCAGTTTCGGGCCAGGGCGCTTGTTCGCCGCTGGCTTGGCTGGACGCTTGGTACTGGCATTGTCGGCCGGGCGATCGGCTTCACCACGGTTGCTGCGACCGCCGCTTGGCGCTTCGCCACGGGCCGGGCGCGGTGTGCGTGGTGCACGATCACCTTCCTGGCGGGACGGTGCGGTTGGGCGACGCTCACCTTCGATCTGCGGCTCGCGAGAAATACGACCGCCGGTTGCCGGTGCATTCAGCGCCGGGCGCAGGGTGCGAGCCACGCGCTCGGTACGCGCAACAGGGCGCGACGATTTACGCTGCATACGCTCAAGCTTGTCTTTGCTCTTGGCGTTCATCTGCGGCATGGCGACCGGCGTCAGGCCAACTTCGGCGCTGAGGATGTCGACTTCGTACTGGCTCATTTCGCGCCAGCGGCCCATCGGCAGGTCGGAGTTCAGGAACACCGGGCCGAAACGCACGCGCTTGAGGCGGCTGACCACCAGCCCCTGGGATTCCCACAGGCGACGCACTTCACGGTTACGCCCTTCCATCACCACGCAGTGGTACCAGTGGTTGAAACCTTCGCCGCCTGGCGCCTGCTTGATGTCGGTGAACTTGGCCGGGCCGTCTTCCAGCACCACGCCGGCCTTGAGGCGTTCGATCATCTCGTCATCGACTTCACCGCGTACACGCACGGCGTATTCACGATCCATCTCGTAGGACGGGTGCATCAGGCGGTTGGCCAGTTCGCCGTCAGTGGTGAACATCAGCAAGCCGGTGGTGTTGATGTCCAGACGACCGATGTTGATCCAGCGGCCTTCCTTGGGCTTGGGCATCTTGTCGAACACGGTCGGACGGCCTTCCGGGTCGTCACGGGTGCAGATTTCGCCATCGGGCTTGTTGTACATGATCACGCGGCGCACCGATTCGGCGGCCTCTTCACGCTTGATGACCTTGCCATCAATGGTGATTGCATCGTGCAGGTCGACGCGCTGGCCGAGGGTAGCCTCGACGCCGTTGACCTTGATGCGCTTCTGGGTAATCCAGGCTTCGACGTCGCGGCGCGAGCCCACGCCGATACGCGCCAGCACTTTTTGCAGCTTTTCGCCTGCTGGGCCGATTTCCTGGTCTTTCTGGTCTTGGTCATTCATCGTAAGCACCTCCCGGTGGGTCGATTCAGGCGTGGCCTGAGGGGTCTTGAAAGCGGGGCCTTGGCCGAATAGGTCGGCAAGGGGTCGCGAATCATACGCGCATGGCGCGTGTTGCGCATCACAGACTAGTCGATAACGTCCAAGTCATTTGCTTTTCCGCCGACCGGTGGCACCAAGCGCCAGCAATCGCAGCTCGGCTTCAGCCAGCACCGTGCGCTTGTCGACTTTGTCGAGCTTCTTCCAGGCACGGATTTCGCGCTTGCTGCGGCCACAGCCGACGCAGATGTCGTCGGCGAACTTGCAGATGCTGATGCACGGGTCTTTGGTGGAACTCATGTTTTCTCCCAGACAGTGGAGATCCAATGTGGGAGGGGGCTTGCTCCCGATAGCAGTGGATCAGTTGATGCATCTGCTGCCTGACACTCCGCTATCGGGAGCAAGCCCCCTCCCACAGTTTTTATTGCGTCAGTCTTCGAGTTGGCGGCGTTCGTTTTCGATGGCTTCGGCCAGCGCCCGGGCTTCGTCTTCTTCGTCGCTCAACGGCGGCTGTTCCAGGGCGGCGACGGCGGCCAGCAGTTTTTCCCGGGCATCGGCGACGCCGAGGATGTCTTCTTCGACTTCGGGCTCGGGTTCAACGTTCACCTCGGTCTGCGGCTCGTCGGCAGCATCACGCAACAGGTCGTCAAAATCAGTCTTGATCCCTTGCTCCATATCATCGAGCTCCAACAACAGCGTATGGAAGCTGGTTTCGTCCTTGGGCTCCTCCGGCTCGGCGCTGGCATCGGCCAGTTCCTGCAGGCTTTGCGGCACCGGCGCATCGTCGAAGTCGAGCACCGGCTCGGCCTCCATTTCGCGCAGTTCAGCCAGGGGCGGCAGGTCGTCGAGGTTCTTCAGGTTGAAATGATCGAGGAACACCTTGGTGGTGGCGAACATCGCCGGTTTGCCGGGCACGTCGCGGTAACCCACGATGCGGATCCACTCGCGCTCCAGCAGGGTCTTGACGATATGGCTGTTGACCGCCACACCACGCACGTCCTCGATTTCGCCACGGGTAATCGGCTGGCGATAGGCGATCAGCGCCATGGTCTCCAGCATTGCCCGCGAATAACGCTGCGGCCGCTCTTCCCACAAGCGCCCCACCCACGGCGAAAACTTCTCACGGATCTGCAGGCGATAACCCGACGCCACTTCGCGCAACTCAAAGGCACGGCCGTCGCAGGACTTGCGCAGGATCTCCAGCGCCTTCTTGAATACCGGCGGCTCCGGGCGTTCAGCTTCTTCAAAGAGTTCGAACAGGCGCTCCAGGGATTGCGGTTTGCCCGAGGCCAAGAGAAAGGCCTCCAGCAAGGGTGCCAGTTCGCGGGGTTCAGTCAGATTCATCGATTCAGCTCGTTATTCGGCTCGCGCCCGCACGTGGATAGCCGCAAAAGGCTCATTCTGCACCAGCTCGACCAAGGATTCCTTGACCAGTTCGAGGATCGCCATAAAGGTCACCACCACACCTAGTCGGCCTTCTTCGGCGGTGAACAGCTCGACAAACGGCACAAACCCACCACCCTTGAGGCGCTCCAGCACATCACTCATGCGCTCGCGGGTAGACAGCGCTTCGCGGCTGACCTGGTGGCTTTCAAACATATCGCCACGGCGCAGCACCTCGGCCATGGACATCAGCAATTCTTCCAGGCTCACGTCCGGCAGCAATTTGCGCGCACGGGCCTCGGGTGCGTCGAGCTTGGGCACCACCACATCACGGCCCACGCGGCTCAGGCCGTCAATGCCTTCGGCGGCGGCCTTGAAGCGTTCGTACTCCTGCAAGCGGCGGATCAGTTCGGCGCGCGGGTCATCCTCTTCGGCTTCGACGGTCTCCGAACGCGGCAACAACATGCGCGACTTGATCTCGGCGAGCATGGCGGCCATCACCAGGTACTCGGCGGCCAGCTCCAGGCGCACCGACTGCATCAGCTCGACGTAGCCCATGTACTGACGGGTGATTTCTGCCACCGGGATGTCGAGGATATTGATGTTCTGCTTGCGGATCAGGTACAGCAGCAAGTCCAGCGGGCCTTCGAAGGCTTCCAGGAAGACCTCCAGGGCATCCGGTGGAATGTACAGGTCCAGGGGCATTTCCATGACCGCCTGGCCATAGACCATGGCGAACGGCAGTTCCTGCTGGGCGCCGGCCTGGGGATCAGCGGTTTCCACGGCCGCCATTCAGGCCTCGACCATAAATGGCGCCGGATCGCCACAGCCCACACGCACCACTTCAGGCTCGCCGTCAGCCAGGTTGATCACCGTCGAGGCTTTGTTGCCGCCGTAGCCGCCATCGATGATCAGGTCGACATGCTTTTCCAGCAGGCGCCGCATTTCGTAAGGGTCGTACAACGGTTCGGTTTCACCGGGCAGGATCAACGACACGCTCATCAGCGGCTCACCCAGCTCGGCCAACAGCGCCAGGGCTATCGGGTGTTCCGGCACGCGCAGGCCGATGGTGCGCTTCTTGGGGTGCAATAACAGGCGCGGCACTTCGCGGGTGGCATTGAGAATGAAGGTATAAGGCCCCGGCGTATGGGCCTTGAGCAGGCGGAACGTACCGGTGTCGACCTTGGCGAACAGGCCCAGTTGAGACAAGTCGCTGCAAATCAGTGCGAAGTTGTGCTTGTCGTCCAGCTGGCGCAGGCGCCTTACACGCTCGACCGCGCCTTTGTCGCCGATCTGGCAACCGATGGCGTAGGACGAATCAGTTGGATAGATCACCACGCCGCCGGCTCGGATGATCTCCACGGCCTGTTTAATCAGGCGCGCCTGAGGGTTTTCCGGATGAATCTGGAAGAATTGACTCACGTGCTCTACCTGTTCAGACGGTGGCAATAATGGGGTCATGCTTGAATCGCCCCCACAACAGCGGCAGATCTTCCGGGACCTGGCGATACTCGCCAATCTCGGACCAGCCGCCTGGGCCATGAAAATCACTGCCGGCACTGACCAGCAGACCAAATTCGCGAGCAAGGATCGCCAGGCTGCCGACCTGTTCCGCCGGTTGATGCCCGTTGACCACCTCGATCGCGTGGCCACCCGCACCAATATAGTCGCTGATCAGCTTGCGGCGCTTGCTGCGGGTGAAATCGTAATGCCAGGGATGCGCCAGGCTGACCCAGGCCCCGGAAGCCCGCAAGGTCTGGACGGTGTCTTCCAGGGTCGGCCAATGCAGCTTCACATCGCCCAACTTGCCGGCCCCCAGCCATTTGCGAAAGGCTTCGGCGCGATCCTTGACATAGCCTTCGCGCACCATCCAGTCGGCAAAGTGCGGACGGGCCGGTGCGTTGCCGCTGTCACCCAGTTCCTGCTGGATGGCACGGGCGCCGTCGAGGGCGCCGGGCATACCTTTAAGGCTGAGCTTGCGGCTTATTTCTTCGGACCGCAGCCAGCGGCCATCGTGCAATTGGGCAATGGCCGCCACCAACGGCGGGGCATTCTGATCGAAACCGTAGCCAAGTACATGAATGGTGGCGCCGCCCCAGGTGCAGGACAATTCCACCCCGTTGACCAGTTGCATGCCCAAAGAACGCGCGGCTTCGCGGGCTTCATCGAGACCCTCGAGGGTGTCGTGGTCGGTCAACGCCAGCACTTGCACGCCTTTTTCAAACGCACGCGCAACCAGTACCGCGGGCGCCAGGGCGCCGTCGGAGGCCGTGCTGTGGCAGTGCAAATCAACATTCACGTGGGTATGTAACCTCAAGTCAGCTGGCGCTATCGCAACCAAGGATGTTTGTTATTATGCCGCCACATCCAGCTTCTGGCTCTTACTGTGAAACAATTCATCGACTTCATCCCGCTGTTGCTGTTTTTCATCGTTACCAAACTCGACCCCAGGGTCATCGAAATCGCCGGTCACGAGCTGTCGTTCGGGGGTATCTACAGTGCCACTGCCGTACTGATCATCAGCTCCATCGTGGTCTACGGCGCCATCTTCATCTCCCAGCGCAAGCTGGAAAAAAGCCAATGGCTGACCCTTATCGCCTGCCTGGTCTTTGGCGGACTGACCCTGGCCTTCCACAGCGAAACCTTCCTTAAATGGAAAGCCCCGGTGGTCAACTGGCTGTTTGCCCTGGTCTTTATCGGCAGCCACTTCATCGGTGACCGCCTGCTGATCAAGCGGATCATGGGCCACGCGCTGACCTTGCCGGAACCGGTGTGGGTGCGCCTGAACGTGGCCTGGATCGTGTTTTTCCTGTTCTGCGGTGCCGCCAACCTGTTCGTGGCCTTTACCTTCCAGGACTACTGGGTCGACTTCAAGGTGTTCGGCAGCCTGGGCATGACCGTATTGTTCCTGATCGGCCAAGGGATCTACCTGTCGCGTCACCTGCATGACACCGCGCCTACCACGCCGAAAACCGAGGACTGACATGCTCTACGCCATCATTGCCACCGATATTGCCAACTCGCTGGAAAAACGCCTGAGCGTACGCCCCGCCCACGTCGAGCGCCTTAAACAGCTGCAAGCCGAAGGCCGTATCGTACTGGCCGGCCCGCACCCGGCGGTCGACAGCAATGACCCGGGCGACGCCGGTTTCACCGGCAGCCTGATTGTCGCCGAGTTCGCCTCCCTGGCCGACGCCCAGGCCTGGGCCAAGGCCGACCCCTATGTCGCAGCAGGCGTCTACGCTGATGTGGTGATCAAGCCGTTCAAGCAAGTCCTGCCTTGAACCCGGCTGCGTCGAACCTAATCGTTTCGGCGCACTCCTAATGGCTCACGGCGGCACCGGTGGGGTCGTCGCCGTCGACAATGGCTAAATCGAGTGAGTCATGAGCGAGCTGTTACTGATAGATGATGACCAGGAGCTCTGTGAGCTGCTGAGCAGTTGGTTGAGCCAGGAAGGCTTCCAGGTGCGCGCCTGCCACGATGGCCTGAGCGCCCGCAAAGCCTTGGCCGAAGCCGCCCCGGCGGCGGTGGTGCTCGACGTGATGCTGCCCGACGGCAGCGGCCTGGAGCTGCTCAAGCAACTGCGCAACGACCACCCGGAACTGCCGGTGCTGATGCTCTCGGCGCGGGGCGAACCCCTGGACCGCATCCTCGGCCTGGAGCTGGGCGCCGACGACTACCTGGCCAAGCCTTGCGATCCGCGCGAACTGACCGCCCGCCTGCGTGCCGTATTGCGCCGCAGCCACCCGACCGCGGTCTCGACCCAGCTTGAGCTGGGCGACCTGTGCTTCAGCCCGGTGCGCGGCGTGGTGAGCATCGATGACCAGGAGTTCACCCTGACCGTCTCCGAAAGCCGCCTGCTCGAAGCCTTGCTGCGCCAGCCCGGCGAGCCCCTCGATAAACAGGAACTGGCGCAGATCGCCCTGGGTCGCAAGTTGACCCTTTACGATCGCAGCCTGGACATGCACGTCAGCAACCTGCGCAAAAAGATCGGCCCGCACCCGGATGGCCGGCCGCGGATCGTGGCGCTGCGCAGTCGCGGCTACTACTACAGCCTCTAGAGGCAGCCTTACCAAATCTTTACCCTCCGCTGACGGCGGCTGACCTTGCGCTGCGTAACCTACTCACATCCGGACTCACCGGAATAGAGACAGGAGAATCACCATGCGCAAGACCCTTATCGCTTTGATGCTCGCCGCTGCACTGCCTACCGTTGCCATGGCCATGCCTGAAGGCCCAGGCCCGATGGGCGGCCACGAAGGCCACATGATGGGCGGCCCGGGCCACGGTGAACACGGCCCGCGTGGTAAAGGCGGCCCGTTCAGCCAGTTGGACTTGAGCAAGGAACAGCGTGAGCAGATCCGCAAGCTGATGGGTGACCAATGGCACGCTCGCAAAGACCTGACCCAAAAGTACCTGGACAAACTCCCGGCCGCTGACCAGAAAGCCATGCAGGACGAGATCGCCGCCGGCAAGCAGAAAACCCAGGCCAATATCCGCGCCGTGCTCAAGCCTGACCAGCAGAAGCAATACGACGAGATCGTCAAAAAGCAAGCCGAGCGCCGTGCCGAGTGGAAGCAATTCCAGGAATGGAAAGCCCAGCAAGCGCAAAAAGCGCAATAATGCGAACGTAATGCCTACGGCCCAGTGGTTCACACCACTGGGCTTTTCCTGTTTGAGGGTTTCCTGTGCGTTCATTGTTCTGGCGTATCCTGGCGAGTTTCTGGCTGGCCATCGCCCTGGTTGGCGGGTTGTCGATTCTGCTTGGGCATATGCTCAACCAGGACGCCTGGATTCTCAGCCGCCACCCCGGCCTCAACAACCTGGCGCAAGAGTGGACGCAACTCTACGAAGCCCAGGGTGAGGAAGCCGCCCAGGACCTGCTGCAACAGCGTAAACGCCAGTACCACATCGATGTGCAAGTGCTTAACGAGAGCGGCGAGCCGGTGGTGCGCGGTACCTTCCCGCGTCGCGCCGCCGCCTTTGAAGCCCGGCAGAATGACAGCCAGGACGGCCACCTGCCCTGGCGGCGCCTGACAGCCGAGTACACCAGCGACAAAACCGGCGACACCTACCTGCTGATCTACCGCATTCCCCACCCGGAGTTGGAAGCCTGGCACCGCAGTAGCCTGCTGTGGCCGCTCAGTGCCCTGGCAATCACCCTGGTGGTGTTGACCCTGTTCAGCCTGCTGGTGACCTTGTCCATCACCCGCCCACTCAGCCGCCTGCGCGGCGCGGTGCATGACCTGGGGCAAACCACCTATCAACAAAACAGCCTGGCGCAACTGGCCAACAGGCGCGACGAATTCGGTGTGTTGGCCAATGACTTCAACCGCATGGGCGCGCGCCTGCAAAGCCTGATCGGTAGCCAGCGCCAGTTGCTGCGCGACGTGTCCCACGAACTGCGCTCGCCCCTGGCACGCTTGCGTATCGCCCTGGCCCTGGCCGAGCGCGCCAGCCCCGAAGAGCGGGAAAAACTCTGGCCGCGCCTGACCCGCGAATGCGACCGCCTGGAAGCCTTGATCAGCGAAATCCTGGTCCTGGCGCGGGTCGACGCCGACAACGCCAGCGCCGAAGACATTGACCTCAACCCATTGCTCAAGACCCTGCAAAAGGACGCCCAGCTCGGCGCGCCCGAGCAAGTGGTGCACCTCAGCACCGACGTCGACCTGCGGCTCAAGGGCTGGCCGACCATGATCGAGCGCGCCGTGGATAACCTTCTGCGCAATGCCCAACGCTTCAACCCGGCCGGCCAACCGATTCAATTGCAGGCCCAGCATCAAAACGGGCGCATTCTGATCAGCGTACGCGACCACGGCCCCGGCGTTGAAACCGAACACCTGGGCCAACTGGGCGAGCCGTTTTACCGTGCGCCGGGCCAGACTGCGCAAGGTCATGGCCTGGGCCTGGCCATCGCCCGCCGTGCTGCCGAGCGCCATGGCGGCACCCTGATCCTGGCCAATCATCCCGACGGCGGTTTTGTCGCCAGCATCGAACTGCCCTTGGTCCCAGGGGCTGCCACACCGGTGTGATGTTCTTCTATAGTGGCCCTTCTCTTACGGAGGGCCTTAGATGACTGACCTGCTGACTCCCATCCAAGCTGCACTCGATTTACCGCACATTGCGCTGCCCGAGACCTCGGCAGGCGCGCTGCCCTCGTCCTTCGCCGTGACCGACCTGGCCGTCGCCAGCATCGGCGCCGCTGGCCAGGCTGTTGCCCAGTTGATCCAGCAACAGACCGGGCGGCTGCCCAGCGTCAGCGTGGATCGGCGTCTCGCCTCGCTGTGGTTTTCTTCGTCGATTCGCCCAGTGGGTTGGCAAGTACCGCCGCTGTGGGACCCAGTGGCCGGTGACTACGCCAGCGCCGAGGGCTGGATTCGTCTGCACACCAACGCACCCCATCACCGTGCAGCGGCCGAACGGGTGCTTGGGCCTGTGGCCGACCGCGCCGAGATGGCGACCAAAGTCGCTACATGGAACGCCGCAGAACTGGAACAGGCCATTGTCGACGCCGGCGGTTGTGCGGCGCAGATGCGTACGTGGCAAGCCTGGCAGCAGCATCCGCAAGGCTTGGCGGTGAATGCCGAAGAGTTGATACAGCGTCAGGTCTTCGACCCTGGTATCGACAAACCCTGGCTTGGCTCACCTGCGCGCCCGCTGGCGGGTATCAAGGTGCTGGACTTGACCCGCGTATTGGCCGGCCCCGTGGCCAGTCGTTTCCTCGCCGGATTGGGTGCAGATGTACTGCGCATCGATTCGCCAACCTGGAACGAACCGGGCGTGGTACCGGAAATGACCCTGGGCAAGCGCTGTGCCCGCCTCGACCTGAAAAGCCCTGAAGGCCGGCAGGTATTCGAAGCCTTGCTCAAGGACGCCGACGTACTGTTCCATGGTTACCGCGCCGATGCACTGGAACAGCTGGGTTACACCCTCGGCGAGCGCCAACATATCGCCCCCGGGCTGATTGACGTCAGCCTCAATGCCTATGGCTGGAGCGGTCCGTGGCGTAACCGTCGCGGTTTTGACAGCCTGGTGCAGATGAGCAGCGGGATCGCCGAGGCGGGCATGGCCTGGAAGCAGGCGGATAAGCCCGTGCCGCTGCCGGTGCAGGCGCTGGATCACGCTACCGGTTACCTGATGGCCGCCAGTGCGATCCAGGCCTTGAGCGAGCGGTTTGCGTCAGGTCGGGGCGGTTCGGCGCGGTTGTCACTGGCGCGCACGGCCAAATTGCTGGTGGACGCAGGACAGGTGCCGCAGCAGGCAGCGTTGCGCGGCGAAGACATCAATGATCAAGGCTTGGTGGTAGAGCAGACCACCTGGGGCCAGGCCCATCGGTTACTGGCGCCGCTGAGCATCAGTGGCACGCCGTTGCAGTGGGATTTGCCGGCAGGGGAATTGGGCGCGCACCGGCCTCAGTGGTGAACTGAAGACCGCCATCGGGGGCAAGCCCCTCCCACTTTTGAATGTATTCACACATCAAATGTGGGAGGGGCTTGCCCCCGATGAGCATGGGTATCTACACAACTTCGTAGCAGTCACCAGTAACCAAGATGCGAAGCGAGCCGCTCTTGATCTGTTTTTGATCTTGGGCGCCCCGTTAAACCACGCTGGCCGGAATTCGACAGGGATTTGGGGGGTAAACCGGCAGGGATGCCGGTTTAGCCGCCCCGCGCCATGGATGGCGCGTGGCGGCGCCCCCCCAAATCCCTGTCGGATTACGGGCACACCGAGCCTGAGCGAGGTGCCGAGTGGTGGGGCGAGGACCTTTTGCTTACTTTTGGGTCCTTCCAAAAGTGAACCTCTGTAAGAGCGGAACCCTAAGTGGCCGTTACCTAAATAACGGATATGTACTCGGTTTGATCCGGCATCCTGGTCGGCCCTAAGGCCGCCATCGGGAGCAAGTCGAATCGTCGCACCGCCCCTCCCACAGCTACAGCGCCATACCAGAAGTTGTGTAGATACCCATGTCCCGATGAGGCCAGTACAGCCCCCATCAATCCCCGCGGTTCAACGACGTCCACAAATGCTGCGCTGCATACGCCCTCAACGGCCGCCACGCCTCTGCCCGCGCCAGCAACTGCCGTGCCGACACCGGCCCGCCTTCCAGCGCCGCCAGCGCATTGATCAAGCCGATGTCCCCCGATGCAAACGCATCCGCCTCGCGCAACTGGCGCATGGCGATGTACTGCGCGGTCCAATCGCCAATCCCCGGCAATGCCACCAAGCGTGCAACACCGTCCTTGAGACTGGCCTTGGGCTCGAAAATCCGAGGGTCATCCAACAACGCCTGGGCCACACCGGACAAGGTGCGACCTCGCGCCTTGGGCATGCCCAGGGCCGCCAGGTCCGCCGCCGCCAGCACCTCGGGTGCCGGGAACAGGTGAGTAATACCGGCGTGGGGGGTTTGCAACGGCTGGCCATACTGCGCCACCAGCTTGCCCGCCAACCGGATCGCCGCCACCACCGTGATCTGCTGGCCCAGCACTGCGCGAATGGCCAACTCCAGGCCGTCCCAGGTACCCGGCAACCGCAGCCCTGGTCGAGCCGCAACCAGTTGCGCCATCAACGGGTCCCTGGCTAATTGCAGATTGATCACGGCGGGCACGGCGTCCAGATCAAACATCCTGCGCAGGCGCCGCTCGATCTCGGGCAGCGCGACCGGCTC
This sequence comes from Pseudomonas sp. P867, assembly GCF_019891455.1. Taxonomy (NCBI): domain Bacteria; kingdom Pseudomonadati; phylum Pseudomonadota; class Gammaproteobacteria; order Pseudomonadales; family Pseudomonadaceae; genus Pseudomonas; species Pseudomonas sp. P867. Next base: position 137,405 of record NZ_JAFLXB010000003.1, read on the forward strand.
GGGAAAGTCGACCGTCACCTCCAGCCAATCCCCCGCCCCCGGCGCGACGCTGATCCAGCCATGTCGCCCGCCCACACTGATGCTGCGTCGATACACTCCGGCCACCACGGTTTCCAACCCGGTGATTGCCCGGGCCGATAAGAACTCCACCATCGCCGCCCAGTCGTAAGGCGGTTGATAGGCCAACCTCACAGCGACAATACCCCGCTATACAGCCCGTACGCAGCCAACCCGGCGCCCGCGATCACACAACCGAAAATGCCTTTTTCAAGCGAGGTAAACAACGGGCGGCCCTGCTCCCGCTTGGCCAGGGCAAACAGGATCACACCCGGTGCATACAGCAGCGCCGACAGCAGCAAATATTTCAAACCGCCCGCATACAACAGCCACACCGCGTAACCGAGGGCAATCAAGCCTACCAGCAGATCCTTCATGCGTCGGCGCTGAGCGCCTTGATAGGTTTCGCCGCGCGCGCTCAACAGCACCGCATAGGCCGCCGACCACAGGTACGGCACCAGAATCATCGACGACGCCAGGTAGATCAGGGTGGTGTAGGTACTGGCCGAAAACAGCGTGATCACCAGAAATGCCTGGATCATCACATTGGTCAGCCACAACGCGTTAACCGGCACCTGATTGGCATTTTCCTTTTTCAGGAACGCCGGCATGGTCTTGTCATGGGCAGTGGCATAGAGGATTTCCGCGCAGAGCAACGCCCACGAAAGCAATGCCCCGAGCAGCGAAACCGCCAGGCCGAGGCTGATCAATATCGCTCCCCAGGGCCCGACAATGTGTTCCAGCACGCCCGCCAGGGACGGGTTCTGCAACTGCGCCAGTTCCGGCTGGCCCATGATGCCCAACGACAGCACATTCACCAGCACCAGCAGCGCCAGCACGCCCAGGAAACCAATCACCGTCGCGCGCCCCACATCCGAGCGTTTCTCGGCCCGCGCCGAGTACACACTGGCGCCTTCGATACCGATAAACACAAACACCGTGACCAGCATCATGTGGCGCACCTGCTCGACCACGCTGCCCATCTGCGGATTGCCCAGGCCCCAGATATCACGGGTGAAGATGTCGGCCTTGAACGCCACGGCGGCGATCACGATAAACATCAGCAGCGGCACGATCTTCGCCACGGTGGTGATCTGGTTGATGAATGCCGCTTCCTTGATTCCGCGCATCACCAGAAAATGCACCGCCCACAGCAACAGCGATGCACAACCGATGGCCAGTGGTGTATTGCCCTGACCGAACGCCGGGAAAAAGTAACCCAGGGTGCTGAACAGCAACACGAAATAGCCGACGTTGCCCATCCACGCACTGATCCAGTAGCCCCAGGCCGACGAGAACCCCATGTAATCGCCGAAGCCGGCCTTGGCGTAGGCATACACCCCGGAATCCAGTTCCGGTTTACGGTTGGCCAGGGTCTGGAACACAAACGCCAGGGTCAACATGCCAACCGCGGTAATGGCCCAACCGATCAGCACCGCGCCTACTTCGGCGCGGGCCGCCATGTTTTGCGGGAGCGAGAAGATCCCGCCGCCGATCATCGAACCTACTACCAGGGCGATCAGGGCACTGAGCCGAAGTTTCTGGGCTGGTTGGGACATGCAGGTTCCTCGCAATAAATGTTTGAGCCGACCACCGCGCACTCAACTAATTCAATTTAATGACGCTAGCGTTTCATAACATAAGGGTATGTAAACGCCGGAAGTTTAGGCTTATTTAGAATTTAAATACGGCAATTATGAAGCGCTCGTCAGGCAACATACAAAAAGTTTGCACATTCGCAAATACGAACTAGCGTCAACACCCATGCCCCGGACCAAATGATTAACCACATTGTAGGAGACCGCTCTAGCGAGCGCCTTTGCACAGGCCGTGTCGCCCCGCAACTGCCACCCTAAGTCGTTAATTCACAATGGAATGTGCCAATGAACTGATCTGAGTCAGCTGTTTTATTAGCGCACGGAATTATTCTGTGATCTCTCTTCTCCTGCATTGGAGTCACGCAATGTCTGATTCTCCCGGAAAACTTAGGCTTGGTGCGCTGGTTGCACTTGTCGTGGGCTCAATGATTGGCGGCGGGATCTTTTCACTCCCGCAAAACATGGCCGCCAGTGCCGACGTAGGCGCCGTGTTGATTGGTTGGGTGATCACCGCCATCGGCATGTTGACCCTCGCATTCGTGTTCCAGACCCTTGCCAACCGCAAGCCCGATCTCGACGGCGGGGTGTACGCCTACGCCAAGGCCGGTTTTGGCGATTACATGGGGTTCTCATCGGCCTGGGGTTACTGGATCAGTGCCTGGCTGGGCAACGTCGGGTACTTCGTACTCTTGTTCAGCACCTTGGGTTACTTCTTCCCGATCTTTGGCGAAGGCAACACGCCAGCGGCGGTGATAGGTGCCTCGGTACTGCTGTGGGCGGTGCACTTTCTGGTGCTGCGCGGCATCAAGGAAGCAGCGTTCATCAACCTGGTGACCACCGTTGCCAAGGTGGTGCCGCTGCTGCTGTTCGTGCTCATCGCCCTGTTCGCGTTCAAGCTGGACATCTTCACCGCAGACATCTGGGGCGTAAAAAACCCTGACCTGGGCAGCGTGATGAACCAGGTGCGCAACATGATGCTGGTCACTGTGTGGGTGTTCATCGGCATCGAAGGCGCGAGCATCTTTTCCTCCCGTGCCGAGAAACGCAGCGACGTGGGCAAGGCCACCGTGATCGGTTTTATCACCGTGCTGCTGTTCCTGATGCTGGTGAACGTGCTGTCTTTGGGGATCATGACCCAACCGGAACTGGCCAAGTTGCAGAACCCGTCGATGGCTGCCGTGCTTGAGCATGTGGTGGGCCATTGGGGTGCGGTGCTGATCAGCGTCGGCTTGATCATCTCGCTGCTGGGCGCGTTGCTGTCGTGGGTGCTGCTGTGTGCGGAGATCATGTTTGCCGCCGCCAAGGACCACACCATGCCGGAGTTCTTGCGCAAGGAAAACGCCAACCATGTGCCGGTCAACGCCCTGTGGCTGACCAACGCGATGGTGCAGATATTTTTAGTGATCACACTGTTTTCCGCGAGCACCTACCTGTCGCTGATCTACCTCGCCACCTCGATGATCCTGGTGCCTTACCTGTGGTCAGCGGCCTACGCCCTGCTGCTGGCGGTGCGCGGCGAGACCTACGAAAACGCGCTCAAGGAGCGCAAGAAAGACCTGTTCATCGGCGCCGTCGCCCTGATCTACGCGATCTGGCTGCTCTATGCCGGCGGCACCAAGTACCTGCTGCTCTCCGCCCTGCTCTACGCCCCCGGCGCGATCCTGTTCGCCAAGGCCAAGCGTGAACTGGGCAAACCGATTTTCACCAACGTCGAGAAGCTGATTTTTGCCGCAGTGGTCATTGGCGCCCTGGTGGCGGCCTATGGGCTCTACGACGGCTTCCTGACTCTGTAATTGTATGTTCACTGGAGGATCTGTAATGACCACGGAAAAAGTTAAGTACGGCGTACATTCCGAAGCCGGCAAACTGCGCAAAGTCATGGTGTGCTCCCCAGGTTTGGCCCACCAGCGGCTGACCCCCAACAACTGCGACGAGCTGTTGTTCGATGACGTGCTGTGGGTGGCCCAGGCCAAACGCGACCACTTCGACTTCGTGACCAAGATGCGCGAGCGGGATATTGATGTGCTGGAAATGCACAACCTGCTCACCGATATCGTCGCCATCCCCGAAGCGCTGGACTGGATCCTGCAACGCAAGATCACCGCCAACACCGTGGGCCTGGGCCTGGTCGACGAAGTCGGCTCGTGGCTGCGTAGCCTGGAGCCGCGCAAGATCAGCGAGTTCCTGATTGGCGGTGTCTCGGCCGATGACCTGCCGAGCAGCTTTGGTGGCAAGACCATCGAGATGTTCCGCGACTTCCTCGGCCACGCCAGCTTCATCCTGCCGCCGCTGCCCAACACCCAGTTCACCCGCGACACCACCTGCTGGATCTATGGCGGCGTAACGCTCAACCCGATGTACTGGCCGGCCCGACGCCAGGAAACCCTGCTGACCTCCGCCATCTACAAGTTCCACCCGGAGTTCACCAACGCGGACTTCCAGATCTGGTACGGCGACCCCGACCAGGAGCACGGCGCTGCCACACTGGAAGGCGGCGACGTGATGCCGATTGGCAATGGCGTGGTGTTGATCGGCATGGGCGAGCGCTCGTCCCACCAAGCCATCGGCCAACTGGCGCGCAACCTGTTCAAGAACAAAGCGGTGGAGCGCGTCATCGTGGCCGGCCTGCCCAAATCCCGCGCAGCGATGCACCTGGACACCGTGTTCAGCTTCTGCGACCGCGACCTGGTCACCGTCTTCCCGGAAGTGGTCAACCAGATCGTGCCGTTCACCCTGCGCCCTGACGAAAGCAAGCCTCACGGTATCGACATTCAACGGGAGAAAACCAACTTCCTCGAAACCGTCGCCGCAGCGCTCAACCTCAAGGCCCTGCGCGTGGTCGAGACCGGCGGCAACAGCTTCGCCGCCGAACGCGAGCAGTGGGATGACGGCAACAACGTAGTGGCCGTGGAACCCGGCGTGGTGATCGGTTACGACCGCAACACCTACACCAACACCTTGCTGCGCAAGGCCGGTGTGGAAGTCATCACCATCAGCGCCGGTGAGCTCGGCCGTGGCCGTGGCGGCGGCCACTGCATGACCTGCCCGATCATCCGCGACCCTATCGACTATTAAGGAGATTCCATCATGGCTTTCAATATGCGTAACCGCAGCCTGCTGTCGCTGATGCACCACACTACTCGCGAACTGAACTACCTGCTGGACCTGTCCCGCGACCTTAAACGCGCCAAATACACCGGCACCGAGCGTCCGCACCTGCAAGGCAAGAACATCGCGTTGATCTTCGAAAAAACCTCGACCCGCACCCGCTGCGCCTTCGAAGTCGCGGCCCATGACCAGGGCGCCCACGTCACCTATATCGACCCGGTGTCGTCGCAGATCGGCCACAAAGAAAGCATGAAAGACACCGCCCGCGTCCTGGGTCGGATGTTCGATGCCATTGAGTACCGTGGCTTCGAACAGGAAATCGTCGAAGAGCTGGCCAAGTTCGCCGGTGTGCCGGTGTTCAACGGCCTCACTGCCGAATTCCACCCGACCCAGATGATCGCCGACACCCTGACCATGCGCGAACACAGCGACAAGCCGCTGCATGACATCAGCTACGCCTACCTGGGGGACGCCCGCTACAACATGGGCAACTCGCTGCTGATGATCGGCGCCAAGCTCGGCATGGACGTGCGCATCGGCGCGCCGAAAGCGCTGTGGCCCCATGAAGATTTCATCAAACAGTGCCAGGCCTTTGCCGAGGAAAGCGGCGCGCGCATCACCATCACCGAAGACCCGAAAGAAGCAGTGAAAGGCGTGGACTTCATCCACACCGATATCTGGGTGTCCATGGGCGAGCCGGTGGAAGCGTGGGACGAGCGTATCGAGCAACTGCTGCCGTACCAGGTCAACGCCAAGATGATGAAAGCCTCGGGCAACCCCCGGGTGAAATTCATGCACTGCTTGCCGGCGTTCCATAACAGCGAAACCAAGGTCGGCAAGGACATCGCTGCGCGCTATCCGCACCTGGCCAATGGTGTGGAAGTGACCGAGGAAGTCTTCGAGTCGCCGGCCAATATCGCGTTTGAGCAGGCGGAAAACCGCATGCATACCATCAAGGCGATCCTGGTGTCGGCGTTGGCGGATATCTAATTCTCACTGTCGGAACAGGGTTCAAAAATGTGGGAGGGGGCTTGCTCCCGATAGCGGTGGCTCAGCTATAGATAGATTGACTGTCCTGCCGCCATCGGGAGCAAGCCCCCTCCCACATTGGGCTCTGCTCACACCCTAAAAGGATTGCATTATGCGCATCGTCGTAGCCCTGGGCGGCAACGCCCTCCTGCGCCGTGGTGAACCCATGACCGCGGACAACCAACGCGCCAATATCCGCATCGCTACCGAACAGATCGCCAAGATCCACGCCGGCAACGAACTGGTGATCGCCCACGGCAATGGCCCGCAAGTCGGCCTGCTGTCGTTGCAGGCGGCGGCCTACACCAGCGTCTCACCCTACCCGCTGGACGTACTGGGCGCTGAAACCGAAGGCATGATCGGCTACATCATCGAACAGGAACTGGGCAACCTGCTGGACTTTGAAGTGCCGTTCGCCACCCTGCTCACCCAGGTGGAAGTGGACGCCAAGGACCCGGCCTTCCAGAACCCCACCAAGCCTATTGGCCCGGTGTATGCCAAAGCCGAGGCGGAACAACTCGCCGCCGAAAAAGGCTGGGCCATCGCACCCGATGGCGACAAATACCGCCGTGTGGTTGCCAGCCCGCGTCCCAAACGCATCTTTGAAATCCGCCCGATCAAATGGCTGCTGGAGAAAAAAGCCATCGTGATCTGCGCCGGCGGCGGCGGCATCCCGACGATGTATGGCGAAGACGGCAAGCTGCGCGGCATTGAAGCGGTGATCGACAAAGACCTGTGCTCCTCCTTGCTGGCCGCGCAACTGGACGCCGACCTGCTGGTAATCGCCACCGACGTCAATGCCGCTTTTATCGACTTCGGCAAGCCAACCCAGAAGGCCATCGGCCAGGCCCACCCGGACGACATGGAAAAACTCGGCTTCGCCGCGGGCTCCATGGGCCCCAAGGTACAGGCAGCCTGCGAGTTCGCCCGCCAGACTGGCAAAACCGCGGTGATCGGTTCACTCTCGGACATCGAAGCCATCGTCCAGGGCAGCGCCGGCACCCGCATCAGCACGGCCACACCTGGCATCACCTATCTGTGAAGTAGAGGAGAAACGCCTATGGCTATCTTTGAACCCGGTCACTTGCACGTCGAACGTCACGCGCTCAACAAGGACGACTACAGCTACAACCTGTGCATCGACTATGAAGTCAGCCAGGACCCCAAGGAAGGCAAAGGCATGTTATTCAAACTGCACGGTTCGGTGCAGGGCAAGGACCTCAAGGAGGAGTTCTTCCTGCCCAAGGACCAGGCATTCGACTTTGCGCGGCATGCGATGAACATCGCGCAGAAATACGGCATGCCGAAGGTCGCGGTGTTGAACGGTTCGATGCACAAGCAGTACGACCTGATGTTTGAGGATGTGCGGCATCAGCTGGATGTGAAATCAGGTGATCCAGTCAAACCCGAACACCTGGAGTAACACGCCTGCACTGACACAATACAGTTCAAAATGTGGGAGGGGGCTTGCTCCCGATAGCAGTGTGTCAGCCACAGGTTGATTGGCTGATCCACCGCAATCGGGAGCAAGCCCCCTCCCACATTTTGATCTCCATCATTTGTCAGATTTCACCTGCGCCGCGCGCCAAGGCATACTTGCCGCCTCTGCTCTCCAGAATTGCCAATCGCCCCATGCGTATCCACGTCAGCTTCATCGACCGCGTCGGCATCACCCAGGAAGTCCTGGCCTTGCTCGGTGGGCGCAATCTCAACCTGGATGCGGTGGAGATGGTGCCGCCCAACGTCTATATCGACGCACCCACCCTCAGCGCCGAGGTGCTTGAAGAACTGCGCGATGCGTTGTTCAGCGTGCACGGCGTGCAAGCGGTGAAGGTGGTTGACATCCTTCCGGGCCAACGCCGCCACCTGCAACTGGACGCCCTGCTGGCAGCCATGACCGACCCGGTGCTGGCCCTGGACAGCGCGGGCAAGATTTTGCTGGCCAACCCGGCATTGATCGCGCTGTACGGGCGCGAACCGGCCGGCGAAAGCATCGCCGAGCTGTTCAACGACCCCGCGCTGCTGGAGACCTTGCTGGAGCATGGCTTTCGCTTGCCGTTGCGCGAGATCAGCGTCAATGGCCAGACCCTGCTGCTGGACGCCACGCCGATCACCGACGCCGGAGCCCTGCTCACCCTCTACCAGCCCAACCGCATCGGCGAACAGCTATCGGCGCTGCACCACGACCATGCCGAAGGTTTTGATGCGCTGCTGGGCGAATCCCCGGCGATCCGCACCCTCAAGGCACGGGCACAACGGGTGGCGGCGCTGGATGCACCGCTGCTGATCCAGGGCGAAACCGGCACCGGCAAGGAGCTGGTGGCCCGCGCCTGTCACGCGATCAGCACGCGCCACAGTGCACCGTTTTTGGCGTTGAACTGCGCGGCGCTGCCGGAAAACCTCGCCGAAAGCGAGTTGTTCGGTTACGCCCCTGGCGCCTTTACCGGCGCCCAGCGCGGTGGCAAGCCAGGGCTGATGGAACTGGCGAACCAGGGCACGGTGTTTCTCGATGAGATCGGCGAGATGTCACCGTACCTGCAAGCCAAGTTGCTGCGTTTTCTCAATGACGGCAGCTTTCGTCGGGTGGGCGGTGACCGTGAGGTGAAGGTCAATGTGCGCATCCTCAGCGCCACCCACCGCGACCTGGAAAAAATGGTCAGTGAGGGCACCTTTCGCGAAGACCTGTTCTACCGCCTCAACGTGCTTAACGTTGAAGTGCCGCCGCTGCGCGAACGCGGCCAGGACATCCTGCTGTTGGCCCGCTATTTCATGCAGCAAGCCTGCGCGCAGATCCAGCGCCCGGTCTGCCGCCTGGCGCCCGGCACCTATCCAGCGCTGCTGGGCAACCGCTGGCCGGGCAATGTGCGCCAGCTGCAAAACGTGATCTTCCGCGCCGCCGCCATCTGCGAGGGCAGCCTGGTAGACATCGGCGACCTGGACATCGCCGGTACGTCGGTGGCGCGCCAGAGCGATGGCGAAGTCGACAGCCTGGAACAGGCGGTGGAAGACTTCGAGCGCGATCTGCTGGAAAAGCTCTACGCCAGCTACCCCTCGACGCGCCAGCTCGCCAGCCGGTTGCAGACTTCCCACACGGCGATTGCCCATCGCTTGCGCAAGTACGGCATCCCCAACAAGCCCTGATTCAAGTTGGAATACAAACAAATGTGGGAGGGGGCTTGCTCCCGATAGCGGTGTGTCAGCCATAAATCTTTGACTGATACACCGCTATCGGGAGCAAGCCCCCTCCCACATTTGGAGAGCATTCCAAAATTTGGTCCAGGAACGACATTCAGTGTACTGAAAGCGCTACAGCGTAACGATATCGCTACAACCCTGTTTTTTACGCGCCATGCAAGGCTTTGATCCACATAGGCTTTTTTTCAAGCACTCGACTGTAGCGAAATCGCTACAGCTAAATGCACTAACGTCATAACCGATTTTATTAACCTGTTGATTTATAACGAATTAATAACCTTGGCCGCAATATTGCTAAGCAACTCCCCATTATTCCAATCCCGTCCACCAGACGATTCTGGCCCTGAGGAGTTTCCATGAGCGAGTTGCGTTTCACTGAAGATCACGAATGGCTGCGCGCCGAAGCCGATGGCAGCGTCACCGTGGGTATCACCGCTTTTGCGCAGAACGCGCTGGGTGATGTGGTTTTCGTGCAACTGCCGGAGTTGCAGGCTTACGACAAGGGCACCGAAGCCTCCACCGTGGAATCGGTCAAAGCCGCCAGCGGCGTCTACATGCCGCTGGACGGTGAAGTGCTGGAAGTTAACGACAAACTCGATGGCAGCCCGGAACTGGTCAACGAAGACCCGATGGGCGAAGGCTGGTTCTTCCGCTTTAAACCCGCCGACGCCGAGGCAGTGGCTAAGCTGTTGGATCAGGATGCGTACGACCGTCTGATCAAAGCCAACGCTGAAGCTTGAGGAGCGCGCCATGACCGTTAATCTGACCACCGCCAACGAATTCATCGCCCGCCACATCGGCCCGCGTCAGGAAGATGAGCAGCAAATGCTCGCCAGCCTGGGCTTTGATTCCCTCGAAGCCCTCAGCGCCAGCGTGATCCCGGAAAGCATCAAGGGCACCAGCGTGCTCGGCCTGGAAGACGGCTTGAGCGAAGCCGAGGCCCTGGCGAAGATCAAGGCCATTGCCGGGCAGAACCAACTGTTCAAAACCTACATCGGCCAGGGCTACTACAACTGCCATACACCGTCGCCGATCCTGCGCAACCTGCTGGAAAACCCGGCCTGGTACACCGCTTACACACCTTATCAACCCGAGATATCCCAGGGCCGCCTGGAAGCGCTGCTCAATTTCCAGACCCTGATCAGCGACCTTACCGGCCTGCCGATCGCCAACGCCTCCCTGCTCGACGAAGCCACCGCCGCCGCCGAAGCCATGACCTTCTGCAAGCGCCTGAGCAAGAACAAAGGCAGCAACGCCTTCTTCGCCTCGGTGCACAGCCACCCGCAAACCCTCGACGTATTGCGCACCCGTGCCGAACCCTTGGGCATCGAGGTGGTGGTCGGCGATGAGCGCGAGTTGACCGATGTCAGCGCGTTCTTTGGCGCCCTGCTGCAATACCCGGCCAGCAACGGCGATGTATTCGACTACCGCGAACTGACCGAGCGCTTCCACGCCGCCAACGCACTGGTAGCCGTGGCCGCCGACCTGCTGGCCCTGACCCTGCTGACCCCGCCGGGTGAATTCGGCGCCGACGTCGCCATTGGCAGCGCACAACGCTTCGGCGTGCCGCTGGGCTTCGGTGGCCCGCACGCGGCGTACTTCTCCACCAAGGATGCATTCAAGCGTGATATGCCAGGGCGCCTGGTCGGTGTTTCCGTCGACCGCTTCGGCAAGCCGGCCCTGCGCCTGGCGATGCAGACCCGCGAGCAACATATCCGCCGCGAGAAAGCCACCAGCAACATCTGCACCGCCCAAGTGCTGCTCGCCAACATCGCCAGCATGTACGCCGTGTACCACGGCCCCAAGGGCCTGACCCAGATCGCCCAGCGCATTCACCAACTGACCGCGATCCTGGCCAAGGGCTTGACGGCCCTGGGCTTGAAAGTCGAGCAGCAACACTTCTTCGACACCCTGACAATCAACACCGGCACCCACACCGCCGCCCTGCATGACAAGGCCCGCGCCCAGCGCATCAACCTGCGCGTCGTGGACGCCGAGCGTGTTGGCCTGTCGGTCGACGAAACCACCACCCAGGCTGATATCCAGGCCTTGTGGGCCATCTTCGCCGACGGCAAAACCCTGCCGGCCTTTGCTGCAACCCAAAGCACCCTGCCGAGCGCCCTGCTGCGCCAGTCGCCGATCCTCAGCCACCCGGTGTTCAACCGTTATCACTCGGAAACCGAGCTGATGCGCTACCTGCGCAAGCTGGCCGACAAGGACCTGGCCCTGGACCGCACCATGATCCCGCTGGGCTCGTGCACCATGAAACTCAACGCCGCCAGCGAAATGATCCCGGTGACCTGGGCCGAGTTCGGTGCCCTGCACCCTTTCGCCCCCGCCGCGCAAAGCACCGGCTACCTGCAACTGACCACCGAACTGGAAGCCATGCTCTGCGCGGCCACCGGCTACGATGCGATCTCCTTGCAGCCCAACGCCGGTTCCCAGGGTGAATACGCAGGCCTCCTGGCCATCCGCGCCTATCACCAGAGCCGTGGCGAAGAACGTCGCGACATCTGCCTGATCCCGTCGTCGGCCCACGGCACCAACCCCGCCACCGCCAACATGGCCGGTATGCGCGTAGTGGTGACCGCTTGCGATACGCGCGGCAACGTGGACATCGAAGACCTGCGCGCCAAGGCCATCGAACACCGCGAGCATCTTGCCGCGCTGATGATCACCTACCCGTCCACTCACGGTGTGTTCGAGGAAGGCATCCGCGAAATCTGCGGAATCATCCACGACAACGGCGGCCAGGTGTACATCGACGGCGCCAACATGAACGCGATGGTCGGCCTCTGCGCACCGGGCAAGTTCGGTGGCGACGTGTCCCACCTGAACCTGCACAAGACCTTCTGCATCCCCCATGGCGGTGGCGGCCCGGGTGTCGGCCCGATTGGCGTCAAGTCGCACCTCACGCCGTTCCTGCCCGGCCACGCGGCCATGGAACGCAAGGAAGGCGCGGTATGCGCCGCACCGTTCGGCAGCGCGAGCATTTTGCCGATCACCTGGATGTACATCAGCATGATGGGCGGCGCCGGCCTCAAGCGCGCGTCGCAGTTAGCGATCCTGAATGCCAACTACATTTCCCGTCGCCTCGAAGAGCATTACCCCGTGCTCTATACCGGGAGCAACGGCCTGGTGGCCCACGAATGCATCCTCGACCTGCGTCCGTTGAAAGACAGCAGCGGCATCAGTGTGGACGACGTGGCCAAGCGCCTGATCGATTTTGGTTTCCATGCGCCGACCATGTCGTTCCCGGTGGCCGGCACCTTGATGATCGAGCCGACCGAAAGTGAATCCAAGGAAGAACTGGACCGCTTCTGCGACGCCATGATCGCCATCCGCGAAGAGATCCGTGCAGTGGAAAACGGCACGTTGGACAAGGACGATAACCCGCTGAAAAACGCACCACACACCGCGGCTGAATTGGTGAGCGAGTGGACGCATCCATACACCCGCGAACAAGCGGTGTACCCGGTGCCGTCATTGATCGAAGGCAAATACTGGCCACCGGTTGGCCGGGTCGACAACGTGTTTGGCGATCGCAACCTGGTGTGTGCGTGCCCGTCGATCGAGAGCTATGCATAACTGAAGAGGTACTCAGTCTAAATGTGGGAGGGGGCTTGCTCCCGATAGCGGAGGGTCAGTTATTAGATCTGGTGACTGACGCACCGCCATCGGGAGCAAGCCCCCTCCCACACTTGACCGAGTACGGCCTCAAGAATAATAAGAAACCGGAGAACAACCATGTCCCTTAGCGTGTTCGACCTGTTCAAGATTGGCATCGGCCCCTCCAGCTCCCACACCGTCGGCCCGATGCGTGCGGCGGCTCGATTCGTCGAGGGCCTCAAGCGTGACAACCTGCTGAGCGCCACCACCGGCATCAAAGTGGAACTCTATGGCTCGCTCGGCGCCACCGGCAAAGGCCACGGCAGCGACAAGGCCGTACTGCTGGGCCTGGAAGGCGAACACCCGGACACCGTCAATACCGAAACCGTGGCTGCCCGCCTAACGCAGATGCGCAGTGACGGGCGCCTCAACCTGCTCGGTGAACACAGCATTGCGTTCAACGAGAAAGAACACCTGGCGATGATTCGCAAACCCCTCGCCTATCATCCCAACGGCATGATCTTCCGCGCCTTTGACGCCGCCGGTATCCAGATTCGCAGCCGCGAGTACTACTCGGTCGGTGGTGGGTTTGTGGTGGATGAAGACGCTGCCGGCGCCGACCGGATCGTCGAAGATGCCACGCCCTTGACCTTCCCGTTCAAGCACGCCAAGGACCTGCTCGGCCATTGCACCACCTATGGCCTGTCCATCAGCCAGGTGATGCTGACCAATGAGAGCGCATGGCGCCCTGAAGCGGAAACCCGCAGCGGCCTGTTGAAAATCTGGCAGGTCATGCAGGACTGCGTCGACGCTGGCTGTCGCAACGAAGGCATCTTGCCCGGAGGCTTGAAGGTCAAGCGCCGGGCGGCGGCGCTGCACAGGCAGTTGTGCAAGAACCCCGAGTCCGCCCTGCGCGACCCGCTGTCGGTGTTGGACTGGGTCAACCTCTACGCCCTGGCGGTCAACGAAGAAAATGCCAATGGCGGGCGCGTGGTCACCGCGCCCACCAACGGTGCAGCGGGGATCGTGCCGGCGGTGCTGCATTACTACATGCGCTTTATCCCGGGCGCTAACGAAGACGGCGTGGTGCGCTTCCTGCTCACCGCCGCCGCCATCGGCATCCTGTACAAGGAAAACGCCTCGATCTCGGGCGCCGAAGTCGGCTGCCAGGGTGAAGTGGGCGTGGCCTGTTCCATGGCCGCGGGCGCCCTGTGCGAAGTGCTGGGCGGCAGCGTGTCCCAAGTGGAAAACGCCGCCGAGATCGGCATGGAACACAACCTCGGCCTGACCTGCGACCCGATTGGCGGGCTGGTGCAGGTGCCGTGCATCGAGCGCAATGCGATGGGCTCGGTAAAGGCGATCAATGCGGTGCGCATGGCCCTGCGGGGCGACGGGCAGCATTTTGTATCCCTCGACAAGGTCATCCGCACCATGCGCCAGACCGGCGCCGATATGAAAAGCAAATACAAGGAAACCGCCCGTGGCGGTTTGGCGGTCAACATTATCGAGTGCTGACGCCCACAAGCGCGTCGGCACGTTTTTCAGGAGCTGAATATGTCCACCGAAACCCTGTTGAAAACCCCTCTGCACGCCCTGCACCTCGAACTGGGCGCACGCATGGTGCCCTTCGCCGGCTACGACATGCCGGTGCAGTACCCGCTGGGTGTGATGAAGGAACACCAGCACACCCGTGATCAGGCCGGGTTGTTCGACGTGTCGCACATGGGCCAGATCCGCCTGACCGGTGCCAATGCCGCCAAGGCCCTGGAAACCCTGGTGCCGGTCGACATCATCGACCTGCCGGTGGGCATGCAGCGCTACGCCATGTTCACCAACGAGCAAGGCGGCATCCTCGACGACTTGATGGTGGCCAACCTGGGCAACGACGAACTGTTCCTGGTGGTCAATGCCGCCTGCAAGGACCAGGACCTGGCACACCTGCGTCAACACATCGGCGACCAATGCACCATCGAACCGCTGTTCGAAGAACGCGCCCTGCTGGCCCTGCAAGGCCCGGCTGCGGTGAAGGTGCTGGCGCGGTTGGCACCTGAAGTCACCCGGATGACCTTTATGCAATTTGCCACCCTGCGTTTGCTGGGCGTGGACTGCTATGTCAGTCGCTCCGGCTATACCGGTGAAGACGGCTTCGAAATCTCCGTGCCGGCTGAAAATGCCGAAAGCCTCGCACGCAGCCTGCTGGCCGAAGCCGAAGTACAGGCTATCGGCCTGGGCGCCCGCGATTCGCTGCGCCTGGAAGCCGGCCTGTGCCTGTACGGCCACGACATGAACACCGACACCACCCCGATCGAAGCCAGCCTGTTGTGGGCGATCTCCAAGGCCCGGCGTGCCGATGGCCCGCGTGCCGGCGCTTTCCCCGGCGCCGACCGGATCTTCACTCAGCAACAAGCTGGCGTCAGCCGCAAGCGCGTGGGCCTGCTGCCTCAGGAGCGCACCCCGGTGCGTGAAGGTGCAGAGATTGTCGACGAACACGGCACCGTGATCGGCACCGTGTGCAGCGGCGGTTTTGGCCCGAGCCTGGGGGGCCCGCTGGCCATGGGTTACCTGGACACGGCCTTCACTGCGCTGGATACCGAAGTGTCTGCGTTGGTGCGTGGGAAAAAGGTGCCACTACGTGTAAGTAAAATGCCATTTGTGCCGCAACGTTACTATCGCGGCTGACGGATTGTTTCCATAAGTAACGCGGTTGCGTTAACGTGCACTAAACTGTAACGCAACCGCCATAAAACAGTGCATTTGCGATAGTCATTTTATAGGAATAGCCCTATAACAAGTGAACTACTCTATCGAATAAGTCAGCTGCTCAGCATTCAACAAAGTGTCATGCACCCCAGTAAAACCGGGGCCTTGCGCAGGGCTTGTTTTTTTCATATTAGTTGGCGTAGAGTTTGCTCACTGTGTTTGCATGGGTCGCTTGGAACCTGGACCTGGGCAGTAGCTGAAGTAGTTGCTACAACCCGTTCGACGTCTCTTAACTTTCCTGCAACCCAGCCCAGTACTCTTTCGTGTGAAAGGGGCTGTCATTAATTTTTAGCGTCAAAGGAAAGAAGAAAATGTCGGATAAAGGTGGACGTCAGAGCGGTACCGTCAAGTGGTTCAACGACGAAAAAGGTTTTGGTTTTATCACTCCTGAAAGCGGCCCGGATCTGTTCGTGCATTTCCGCGCTATTCAGGGCAATGGCTTCAAGAGCCTGAAGGAAGGCCAGAAGGTCACCTTCGTTTCAGTTCAGGGCCAGAAAGGCCTGCAAGCTGACGAAGTTCAAGCAGAAGGCTGATCCTTGCTGCGACAAAAAGCCCCTGATATGACATCAGGGGCTTTTTTATGGGCGCCATTGCGTAAACTGCGTGCTTTCTCCAGAGAGCCCTGCCATGTCCAAACCCCTGTTGAGCCCCCAGGGCGAATTCCCCGCCGTTGGCCTGGGCCGCCGCCTGGCAGCGATGTTCTATGACTTCCTGTTGTGCACCGCCCTGCTGATCGTCACGGCGTTCATCTACAAGCTGGTGTGGATCGCCTTCATCGGCGAAGCGAAGATGCGCACACTCACCGAGTCCGGCGCGCTGGACGGTGACCCGTTGTTGTCGACGATCCTGTTGTTTGTGCTGTTTGGTTTCTTCGCCAAGTTCTGGACCCATTCGGGGCAAACCCTGGGCATGCAGGTGTGGGGCGTACGCGTGCAAAACGCCGACGGCTCGCGGATCAGCCTGTGGCAGGCGTTACTGCGTTTTGTGGTGTCGATTGCGTCGTGGTTGTGCGTGGGGTTGGGGTTTATCTGGTCGTTGTTCGATAAACACAAACGCAGTTGGCATGACATCTATTCGGATACGCAGCTGGTGCGGATCCCGAAGCAAAAGAAGTAACTCAAGCACATCGCCGATCAACTGTGGGAGCTGGCTTGCCTGCGATAGCGGTCTTGCAGCCAAACACCTGTGACTGTTACTCCGCTATCGCAGGCAAGCCAGCTCCCACATTTTGATTTGTGTTCAGGCGTTGCCGGCCAGCTTCAACCGCGCAGCCTGGGTGAAGTCCAACATCCGCTTGAGCGGCCGCACCGCCTGCGGAATCACCGACGGCTCGACGAAAATCTCGTTACTGCCCTCACGCAAACACTGCAATGTACGCTCCAGCGTATTCATCGCCATCCACGGGCAGTGCGCGCAGCTGCGGCACGCGGCGCCGTTGCCGGCGGTGGGTGCTTCGATGAAGACCTTGTCCGGACACAGCTGCTGCATCTTGTAGAAGATGCCGCGATCAGTCGCCACGATAAAGGTCTTGTTCGGCAAGCGTTGCGCCGCAGCGATCAGTTGGCTGGTGGAACCCACCGCGTCCGCCAATTCGATCACCGAAGTCGGTGACTCCGGATGCACCAGGATCGCCGCATCCGGGTACAGCGCCTTCATGTCTTCCAGCTGCTTGGACTTGAACTCTTCGTGCACGATGCAGGCACCGTCCCACAGCAGCATGTCGGCGCCGGTCTGGCGCTGGATGTAGGTGCCCAGGTGTTTGTCAGGGCCCCAGATAATGGTCTCGCCGTTGTCCATCAGGCTCTCGACGATTTCCAGTGCGCAGCTGGAGGTCACCACCCAATCGGCACGGGCTTTGACCGCGGCCGAGGTATTGGCGTACACCACCACGGTGCGCTCGGGATGCTGATCACAAAATGCGGAAAACTCATCCACCGGGCACCCCAGGTCCAGGGAGCACGTCGCTTCCAGGGTAGGCATCAGGATGCGTTTTTCCGGGGTGAGGATCTTGGCGGTCTCCCCCATGAATCGCACACCGGCCACCAGCACGGTCTTGGCTGGGTGGGCAGCGCCGAAGCGGGCCATTTCCAGGGAGTCGGAAACACAGCCGCCGGTTTCTTCGGCCAGGGCCTGAATCACCGGGTCGCAATAAAAGTGGGCGACCAGCACCGCGTCCTGAGCCTTGAGCTCGGCGGCGATGGCAGTACGCAAGCTTGCCTCTTCAGCAACGCTGAGAACCTTGGGCTGTTTGGCGTCGAGGTGGGCTTGAACCAGTAGGCGTTCGGAAATGTGCGTCATGTTCGCAAGACCTGCAGGCGCAGTAGCGCGAAAGTCGAGTGTACCACCGGCTCGGGAGCCCTTCGGGCGCCGCCGGACGAAGTGTTTTTGTTCATCAAGCACGGGTAAAGCGGAAGCTGCGCAAGGCTACAGAATATCCAATGGATTCAAAAGCCTAATCTGGCAACGAGGCAAGCTGCCGTTCCTTGATCGGGCCCAGCCGATTAGGCGAAGTCTTGACAACAATCCAAACCATCCCTCTGCCACTTACACGCCTTTAAACGCAGGAATGACGGGCCTGCACACCTCATGCCGCACCAAAAATGTGCATAAAAGCACTTAATTACGCGACCTTTCTTACGTATTGTGTGATAAATCCTACAGCGATGTAACAAACCGTCTACCACTCACTCAAGTGTGGCAAGTCCCGCTGAGTTCACTATTTGGCTCGGGCGGATGCATCGCGTGTATTTCTACGTTTAAGGAAGTCGAGTGCCACATCAGCTCTCAACCGCACACCTGTGTTGTACCCGGAAACTGGGCATCGCCCTGCTCTGCCTGTGGGCGCTGCCGGTGGCTGCCGCCGATGGCCCACAGCCCGGCCAGGAAGCCCTGCGCTTGCAGCAGCAACAGCAGCGCGATTTGCAGCAATTACAATTGGAGCAACGCCAGCGCCAAATGCAGCGCGGCAGTTTCGGCACGCAACCGGCCACGCCGGCCATGCCAAAAGAGACTGCCAAGGATGAAGGTTGCTGGCCCCTGAGCGGTACGCGTCTGGCCGGAGTTACGCTGTTCACCCGCAGCGAGCTGGACAAACACATCCAACCCTACGTGGCCCCGTGCATGGGCGTCACGCAGATCAACCGTCTGCTGGCGCAGATCACCCAGCTGTACGTCGAGGCCGGTTACATCGCCAGCCGGCCGTACCTGATCAGTGCGCCGGCCGCCGGGCAGCCGTTGGATATTCATGTCGAAGAAGGCTACCTGGAGGCCATCGAGTTGGCCGATCAGAGCCTGCCGGTGGCGCTGGGCGGGGCATTCCCCGGGATGCTCGGCAAACCACTGAACCTGCGCGACCTGGAGCAGGGCCTGGACCAGCTCAACCGCCTGCGCTCGGTGGACCTGACCGCCGACATCGCCCCCGGCAGCACACCCGGCGCCTCACGCATCATCCTGCGCTCGCGCAGCAGTGCCTCGCGCTGGGCGCTCGGGCTTGGGGTCGATAACCTCGGCAGCGCCGGCACCGGGCGTGATCGCAACGCCATCAGCGTGAGCCTGGACAGCCCGTTGCAAATCAACGACTCGCTCAACCTGAGCTTCAGTGACACGCTCAACCATGGGCCACGCTACAGCCGCAGCCACAGCCTGTTCTATTCCATCCCTTACGGTTACTGGACCTACAGCCTGTTCGCCAGCCATGCCGAATACCGCTCACCGTTCAAGCTCAGCCGCACGACGCTTTACAACAGTGGCCGCACCGATCAGCTCAGCCTGCGCAGCGACCGCGTGCTGTGGCGCGACCAGAGCCACCAACTGAGCGCCAACCTGCAACTGGCCTACAAGGACGTCGACAGTTACCTGCAAAAGGTCCATCTGGACATTCAGAGCCCGACGCTCACGGTGGCAGAAGCGGGCCTCAACCTGTTCTGGCTCAATAGTGCGGTATGGAACCTGGACGTCAATTACGCCCAGGGCCTGACGTGGTTCGGCGCCGATCGGGATGCCGACCAGGTGCAAAAAAAACACCCCAAGGCACAGTTCCACAAGTACCGCGCCAACCTCACCCAATGGCGCAACGGCCAATGGTCGGCGCAGCCATGGCAGTGGCAAAGCCAGCTGTCGGTGCAGTACAGCGAGGATGCATTGCCTGCCATCGAACAACTGCTGATCACCGATGACTCGGCCGTGCGTGGCTACCGCGAAAACAGCAGCTCCGGCGCCATGGGTGCGGTATGGCGCAACACCTTGCGCCTGCCGCTCAACACGGGCTTGCCGGTGAAGCTCACCCCGCGCCTGGGCCTGGACAATGCGTGGGTCAAGCACGAACACGGCGCCCAGAGCCAACGCCTGAGCGGTGCCAGTGCTGGGCTCAACCTGAGCTGGAAGAACGTGCAACTGGACATCGATTACCAACGCAACCTCAACACCCCCACAGGCTTTCGCCAGGAGCCGGAGGTCTGGCTGACACGCCTGAGCCTGCAAATATGAACCACCGCTGTTTTTAGCCTGAGACAACCGCCGTACCTGACCACCACAGCAGCGTTGCAACGAACAACGCACGTCGCGGATCAGCCAACACAGAGCGAAATTATTTATGCCGACTACTTCACACAGCTTTCACCTTTCTCCCCAGGGCAAACTGCGCTGGGCCATTGCCAGCCTGTTTCTGCTGCCACAGTTGGTACTGGCTGGCGGCGTGACCGTCGTCACAGGCCCCGGCGGCACGCCGCAACTGCAAGACCAGGGCGGTGTGCCCATCGTCAACATTGTCGCGCCGAATGCCGGCGGCCTGTCCCATAACCAGTTTCTGGACTACAACGTCGACCGCCAGGGCCTGGTGTTGAACAACGCCTTGCAGGCCGGCCAATCCCAACTCGCCGGGCAACTGGCCGCCAACCCGCAGTTCCAGGGCCAGGCGGCGAGCGTGATCCTCAACGAAGTGATCAGCCGCAATGCCTCGGCCCTCAACGGCGCCCAGGAGATTTTCGGCCAGGCCGCCGATTATGTGCTGGCCAACCCCAACGGCATTTCGGTCAATGGCGGCAGCTTCATCAACACCCCGAATGCCAACCTGGTGGTGGGCCGCCCGGAACTCAACGACGGCAAGCTGCAAGCCTTGAGCACCCGCGATGCCAACGGCCAACTGACGATCCAGGGCCAGGGCCTGCACAACCGCGAGGGCTCCATCAAGCTGATCGCGCCACGCATCGACAGCGAGGGTCGCCTCAGTGCCCGTGATCAATTGAACCTCACGGTCGGTCGCAACCAGGTGGATTTCGCCAGCGGCGAGGTACGCCAGGTCGACCCGGCCGGCAAGGCCCAGGAGCAACGCATCGACGCACGCCTGTTCGGCGCGATGCAGGCCGGGCGCATCAATATCATCAGCACCGCCGAAGGGGCCGGGGTACGTGTGGGTGGTGTGCAGGTGCAAGGCACTGACGGTGTAAAGATCAGCTCGGCCGGTGACCTCGATGTCAGCGGCCAAGTCCACGCCAACAGCCTCGACGCCACCCGCGCCGGGGTACAGAGCCGCCAGGGCGACGTCGACTTGCACAGCGCCAAGGACTTGAACCTGGCCGCCACTGACGTAGGCGGGCGCAACGTCAAGCTGGATGCCGGGCGCAACCTGACCCTCAGCAGCCTGGAAAGCCGCAAGCTTCAGGAAAAACGTGAGCAGTGGAACAACAGCAACTTGCTGTTCACCTACGAAACCTACGACCGCACCACCACCGACAAGGATTCCCGCCAGCACGGCAACACGCTCGTCGCCCAACAGGACGCGGCATTGTCTTCCGGCGCCAAGGCCGACATCAAAGCCAGCCACGTCGAAGCGGGCCACGCCTTGCGCGTCAACAGCGGCGCCGACCTGCAGGTGACTGCCGCTACCGAAACCCATGAGACCCGCGACCAGGGCAACCATCGCAAGCACCTGTGGAAAGCCAACTGGGACAAATCCAGCAGCGAACAGCGCAGCATCACCAGCAGCCTCAAGGCCGGCCACACGCTGGAGCTGACCAGTAAACAGAAACTGCAATTGCAGGGCGCCGAGCTGAAAACCCCAGGGGACATCCAATTGGCAGGCCGCCAAGTGGACATCACCAGCGCCAGCCGCACCCAAAGCAGCAGTGACAACACCTACGCAGGCGACCTCACCGGCGGCAGCTTCTTCGGCAAGAACGGCGACGGCAACCAGGGCAAGACCTTGAACACCGCCAGCAAGGTGAATGCCGACGGCAAGCTGATCGTCCAGGCCGACGACGTGCGCATCAGCGGCAGCCAGGCCCGAGGCGGCAAGCAGGCCAGTGTGATCAGCGACAAAGGCTCGCTGGTGATCGACGGCGTACAAGACACCTCCCACGACAACCGCTACAGCAATGACAGTAAGTTCTTCGGCATCTCCAAGGATGAAAGCCGCAAGAACCTCAAGGACAGCACCGTGGTTGCCAGTAACCTGCGCTCGGACAGCAACCTCAAGCTGCAAAGCGCCAAGGACATCACGGTGAGTGGCTCCCAGGTGTCTGCCGCGGGTGAACTGCAAGCGAATGCCAAGGGCGATATCAAGGTCGTTGCGGCGCAGAACACCGCCCACGACACCACCAGTACCCATACCCGCGGCTTCGATGGCTACGCCAAGGAAACTGAAGGTGTCAGCCGCCAGTACCGTGCGGGCCTGAGCTATGAAGACCAGCAGCAAACCCGCCAGACCGACACCACCCGACAGCAGGCTTCAAGCATCAACGGCGCCAGTGTGGCGATTAACGCCGGTGGTGACGTCAGCATCAGCGGCTCCAACCTCCAGGCAACCAAAGGCGATGCAAGCCTGAGCGGCAAAAACGTCGAGCTGTTGGCCGCCCATGACCAGCGCACCGAAGCCGTCGACAAGACCACCACCGGCGGCAGTTTCTACTACACCGGCGGCATTGATCGGGCAGGCAATGGTGCTCAGTTCAGCCACCAGAGCAGCCACGACACCGCTGAAAAAACTACCGCGCAAACCAGCACCGTGGCCGCGACCGGCAAGCTGACCATCAATGCTGGCAACACCTTCACCAGCGAGGGTGCCCAGGCCAAGGCCGGCACCGAGCTGCGGGTCAACGCGGGCCACATCGACAACCTGGCCGCCCATTCCACCGAGACCAGTACCCACAAGCAAAACGGCTGGACCGCCGATGTCGGCGCCAATGTGGAATACAAA
The DNA here is from genome assembly GCF_019891455.1 of Pseudomonas sp. P867. Lineage (NCBI taxonomy): Bacteria > Pseudomonadati > Pseudomonadota > Gammaproteobacteria > Pseudomonadales > Pseudomonadaceae > Pseudomonas > Pseudomonas sp. P867. Next base: position 159,953 of record NZ_JAFLXB010000003.1, read on the forward strand.
GGCATTACCCGCCCGATCGAAAAAGCTGTTGAAGGCGTGGCCCAGGCCAAGTTCCATCAGCCGGGTTTGCTGGATGCATTCGAACAACCCAATGTCGGGCTGGACGTGGAAGTCGGGCATACCCACAGCACCCGCACACAACAGGACAACACCGCCGTGGTCAGCCAATTCAGTGGCGCCACGGTGCAGGTCGATAGCATCGGCAAGTTGCAGGATGAGGGCACGCAATACCGCGCCACCAAGGGCGGGCTGACCATCAATGCCGGCGAGCATATCGCCAAGGCGGCAGCCAATACCCACAGCAGCAGCGAGCAAGGCGTGGACGCCAAGGTCGGCGTGCGGGTCTACACCACCACCGGCGAGGACGTGAATGTACGCGGCAGCGGCAGTGGCGGCAGCCGTGATGTACGCCAAGCCAGCAGCACGGCAGTGGTCGGCAGCTACGCGGGCACCCAGGGCGTGAGCCTCCAGACCAAGGGCGATGCAAGTTATGAAGGCAGCCAGTTCAACGGCGGCCAGGCAGGCGTCAACCTCAAGACCGGCGGTGAGTTGGCGCTCAACCAGGCTAACGACACCCAGAGCAACACCAGCAGCACGTTGCGCGGTAACGCGTCATTGACCGTGGGCACAGCGCCCGGCGCCAATGGCACCAACATCAACCTCGGTGCCGGTGTGCAATTGGATAACCAGCGCCTCGACACCCAGGACAGCCAGGCACGCGTCGCGACGCTCCAGGGCAACGGGCCGATCCAACTCGGCAGCGGCGGCGACATGACCCTGCAAGGCACGCAGATCGGCTCCGGCACCGCCAAGACCGGCGATATCAGCCTCAATGCCGGCGGCAAGCTGGACCTGCAAGCCGCCACCCACCGCCACGTCAGCAACGGCAGTAACCTGGGCGGCGGCCTGACCCTTGGCGCCGGCAAAACCAGCAGCGCCGAAAGCAGCAGCAAGACCGGCAACCTCAGCGCCAATTTCAACATCGGCAAGGTGGCCGAAGATGACCAGGGCGTAGTCGTCGGACAACTGCACAGCAACGGCAAGGTCAGCCTCGCCAGCGGTGCCGATGCAGCCGATGCCATTCACTTGCAGGGTACTCAGGTCAGCGCGGCCAGCGTCAACCTCGACGCGCAAAACGGCGGCGTCCTGCAGGAGTCGGCACAGTCGACCCAGGCTCATGACAGCTGGGGCGTGACCCTGGGCGCGGGCGCCAGTGTGGGCAAGACCACCTTGGCCGACGCCGGTGAGCACGAGACACCCAAGACCCAACGCGGCATCAATGCGCGGGCCAAGGTCGATGTGGATCACGTGCAAGGCACCACCCAGCACGACAGCCTGATCAAGGCCGATACCGTGGTCATCAACAGTGCCGGCGATACCCGTCTGGCGGGCGCACGCATCGACGCCGAGCAGGTGAGCGGCAAGGTGGGCGGCGACCTCGTTGTCGAAAGCCGCAAGGACCAGGTCAACAGCACCCAGGTTCATGTCGATGCCAAACTGGATGTCGAGAAAAACCAGCCTGGCGTGGTCGATAAACTCGCCAAGGCCAGCGGCCCGCTCAAGGACACCGTAAAAGCCAAGGCCGAAGGCGCGTTCGACAAGCATCGCGACAAATTGGAGAACGTGGTCGACAAGGGCACCGGGCACCTGGCTGCGGCCAAGGACAAAGTGCTCGACAGCGTGGTCAACGCCAAGGAACGCCTGGAAGAAAAACTCACCCGCAGCGCCAGTTACGACGTGAACCCCGAGCCCCGCGGCGCGTTCGGCACCCGCGTGGACAAGGCCAAGGCTTACCTGGCAGACAAGAAGGATGCGCTGGGCACGCGCCTGTCGGGCTTCAAGGACAAGGTCTGGCCAAAAACCAGCGACAGCTACGTTGTCAGCGGCAAGAACACCACCGGCAGCAAGGTGGCCGATACGGCTGAAAGCGTGTTGTTCGGTGACAAGAGTGGCAACACCAACTACACCCCGACCCTGAACCTGGACGTCAGCCATGTGATCAAGGACAGCGTCGCTCAGGCGTCAGGCATTCGCGGCAGCCAGGGCGTCAGTCTGCAGGTCGGTGGTGATACGCGCCTCACGGGTGCGCGGATCAGTGCCGAGCATGGCAAGGTCGAGCTGGGCGGTTCCAGGGTCACCGCAACCACACTGGCAGGCAGCGACTACCGCGCCGATGTCGGGCTGAATGTCTCCAAATCACCGGTCAACCTCGCACTCGGGGCCAAGGACGAACTGACCCAGAAACAGGACGACGCTACGCGCAAGGATCAAGCCTTGAACCTGGGCCTTCTGCGCGCCGGTGGCCATCGAGAGAGCCAGGCCTTGCAGGCGGGGATTGATCAGGCCATCAACTAAAGGCTAATACCGGCCCACTGTAGGAGCGAGCTTGCTCGCGAAGAACGTTAACGATGGCGCTGGCCTGTTGAAAGTACGCGGCGCCCTCAGGTTTTTCGCGAGCAAGCTCGCTCCTACAAAAGGCGTATTCTCAGCGTGCCAGCACCCTCGTCATGTCAGTTGAACAGCGCCTGCAGGTTCTTCATCGCATCATCGGCAAAGCCTTGCAGGAACGCTTCGAACGCCGGCATATCCTCCTTGCCGCCAGTGCAGGGCTGGCCAATGATGGTCCAGGTCACCAGGCTCTGGTCCGGGCCTTGCGGCGCCACTTCCATCAGCGCCCACAGGTTGCCGATATTCAGTGAGGTGTAAATCAGTGACCAGGTCATCGTCATGGCTTGGTCGTCACGGGTGTTGAGTTGCTCAATCACCACGTTGCCGTCCTTGAACAGTTTCTTGCGGACCGAACGCACGCCCTCGCCCGTCATTTCGATATGGGACAACGCCGGAATGAATTTCGCGAAACCCGCAAAATCTCCGACGATACTCCACACGCTGCGCGCATCGCCATTCACGGTGACGCGGGCGACTACAGGGTTGCCGAGCGGGTTACGGACCAGGGTATCGGGTTGTTGCATGAGAGAGCTCCTCTTTTCCGGGGGGCAGATAGTGGGCTCCAACCAATCGCAGTGGGCTGTACAAGTTCAACACCTCCTTGGCGTGGTTAAGCGTTCTTGGCTGACTGCCGTAATGCCAAGGCCGCGACACCACACAAGATCAACGCGATACAGGACACATAGAACGCATCGCTATAGGCCATCAGGTACGCCTCGCGACGCACGGTGTGGATCAAGCCCTCGATAACCTGCTGTTGAGCGGGCAACAGTTGGTTGAAGATAAAACCCTCGCTGTCAGCCATGCTGGCGCGCAGGCGTTCCTGCAAGGACGGGGAAAACAGTGTGATCGACTCCCCTACCCGCTCGGAGTGAAAGCGTTCGCGCAGGGCGACGATCTGCGTCAGACCCGCCGTACCCACGGCGCCACCCAGGTTACGCAGCATGGAGAACAACGCCGAGGCAGAGCCGGCTTCGTCTTTGGCCAGCCCGGACACCGCCAGTACCGAAAGCGCCACCATGATCAGCGGCTGTCCGATACCGCGTACCACCGTGGAAGGAATGATCACGTTGGCAGCGCTGTCCACGTCCAGGTGCGCACCGAGGTAGCACCCCAGGGCCATGATGAAAAAGCCACTGGCGACCATCAGTTTCGGGTTGAGCCACTTCATCAAGCGCGGCATGAACGGCGCCAGTACCAGTTGCACCATGCCGTAGGCGATCAGACTGATGCCAATCTCCCGAGCGTTGTAACCCTGCAACTGGGAGAGGTAATTGGGCACCAGGAACACCAGGCCGAACGTGGCCCCGCCGAAGATGAACATCGCCGCGCTGGCTACTCCGAAGTTGTAGCTCTTGAGCAGACGCAGGTTGATAAAGGAGCGGCTGCCATACAGCTGCGACAGTACGAAGTACACCAGGGCAACGCCTGCGACCAGCGACATCCACACAATGAAATCGGAGCCGAACCAGTCCTTACGCCCGCCTTCTTCCAGCACAATCTGCAAGCCCCCCAGGCCGACGATCATGGCGATGATGCCGCCCCAGTCGCCGCGCTTGAGCAGGCTCAACTGCATGGGTTTGGCATCGATGGACCATGCCACCGCCAGCAGCAAAAGAATGCCGGGAGCCAGTTGCAAGTAGAAGATCCAACGCCAGGAATAGGCATCGGTCAGCCAGCCGCCGATGGACGGCCCGGCAGCTTGGGCGACGCTGTTGGACAGGGCGAACAGGGCCATGCCCATCGCGATCTTGCTGGGCGGCAACTCGGTGATAATCAACTGGAATGACAACGGGATCAGCACCGCGCCGGCTGCGCCCTGGATCACTCGAATGATGATCATCACCGCAAGGTTGGGCGCCCAGGAGCAGGCAATCGACGCCACCAAAAACACAAACGAGCCCACGAGCATCACACGCCGCAGAGAGAACACCTGCACCAGCCACGCGGTAAGCGGGATCATCACAATCTCCGCGACCAGGTAGGCGGTGGAGATCCACGAGCCTTCCTCGAACGTCGCCCCCAGGGAACCCTCGATCTCCGGCAGCGCGGCGCTGGTCACGTGCACGTTCATGCCGGCCATGAAACAGCCGAACAGCCCCCCGATTACCGCCACCCAGGCGCGAAAGGAGACGCTCTTTTCAGCCGCTTCAGTCATGTGCAGCGCCCTGCTTATCTGGGCGAGTGTCCACCGTGGTGATCACCGACATGCCCGGCAGAATAGGTCCGCCTTCGTCATGCTCATCAATGACGATCTTCACTGGAAAGCGTTGCACGATCTTGGTGAAATTGCCGGTGGCGTTGTCCGACGGCAACAGCGCGAACACCGCCCCGGAGCCTGGCGAGAAACTCATCACATGGCCCTTGAGCTTGCGTCCTGAATAGCTGTCGATGCTGATGTCCACGGGTTGGCCGGCACGCATGTCGCGCAACTGGGTTTCCTTGTAGTTGGCCACCACGTAGGCCTGCTGCAAGGGCACCACTGCCAGCAGCGGCAAGCCTGGCGCGACGTACTGGCGGGTGCGCACTTTGCGCTGCCCTACCACGCCGTCGATGGGCGAGCGAATCAAAGTGTCTTCCAGGGCATGGGTCGCCAGGTTCAACTGCGCCTGGGCCTGACTGCGCCGGGCAATCTGCTGCTGGAGCGAAGCTTCGGCGAATTGGCGTCGGGTGACGGCCACGGTCAAGCGGGTTTCCTGTTGGCGTTGCATGGCCTTGGCAATTTCTACCGCGGCATTGGCCTGGGTGTAGCTGGCGGCGGCCGTTTCCAGACGCTGGGCGCTGGCGGCGTGGTCGCGCACCAACTCTTCGTAGCGGCGCTGGTCGAGGCTTGCGCGGCGCAATTCTGCGGCCACACTGCGGGCGTGAGCCTCAGCCTGGGCAACCCCGGCCTTTTGCTGGGCGATCAGGCTATCGGTGACGTGCAGGTTGGCCTCTTGCGCTGCCACCGAGGCTTGGGTCTCGGCCAGTTCTGCACGAGCTTGTGCCAAGCGCGCCTGGTAGTCACGGTCCTCGATTCGCACCAGCACGTCCCCGGCCTTGACGGGCTGATCGTCCTCCACCACCACCTCGGCCACATAGCCTGAGACCTTCGGGCTGATAGGAATCCAGTCGGCCCGCACATAGGCATCATCGGTCTGTTCCAGATACCGGCCGACCGTCATCCAGTACACGCCGAACACCACTGCAGCGATCAACAGCGCGGCGCCGCCCAGCAGGAGCAGATGCCTTTTGCGACGTGGGTTGCGCGTATTCGCCTGTTCATCCTGGACAGCAGTTTTTTCATCAACGGCGATATTCATGGTTGGGTACCGGAAAAAGTGGTGTGAGCGTGGGTGGGCGCTGAAGGCTGCCAACCACCGCCAAGCGCCTGAAACAAGCTGATCTGGCGTTGCAGCAACTGGCCATCGGCATCGGCGCGCGTGGCCTGCAAACGGATCAGTTCACGTTCGCTGTCCAACACATCCAGAAAGTCGATAGACCCGGCGTCATAGTTGAATTGGGCCAACCTGTAGGCGTGGCGGCTGCTGTCCAGTGCCTGGCTCAAGGCCGCGTGGCGCTGGCGTTCGCCGTCATACAAGGCCAGGGCCTGGCGCACCTCCTTGAGGGCCTTGAGCACGCTGGCCTCGAACTGCGCCACCTCCACCTGCTCAAGCGCCCGCGCCTGGTTGACCCGTGCGCGGTTGGCGCGCCAATTGGGGAACTGCCAGGTGATCAGCGGGCCGATGCCGAACATCACCGCGCTGCTGTCGCCCAGCTCATGGGGCCTGTTGGCCGATGAAGACACCGAGGCGCCGAAGGTCACCTTCGGGTACAGGTCGGCCTGGACGATATCCACTTGCAGCGTAGCCGCCTGCAACGCTCTCTCGGCCTGACGGATATCGGGGCGGCGCGCCAATAATTGCCAGCCATCGCCCACCGGCAGTTCGGCATTGAGGTGTGGAACCACCTCACAGCTCGCAGCGCCAGCGCCTTGTTCCAAATCAGCCACGCCGGTCAGCATTGCCAGTTCATACAGCGCAGCCTGTCGACGCGCCTCCAGCATCGGCAGCAAGGCCTGGGTTTCGCCCTGCAAGGCTTGCATACGCGTGTATTCAAGGTCCGTCACCACACCGGCCTGGCGCTGGCGATCGATCAACACCAGGCTGCGCCCGACCACGTCCAATGAATGACGCTGGACCTTGGCACGAGCACCGAGGGCACAAGCATTCACATAGGCGCGGGTGGTTTGCGCCACGACCGTGATGCGCAACAGGTCTTCGGCGTCCTGCGCCGCCGCGGCTTGCACCTGGGCTCGTTCGATCGTGCGCTGGACCTGGCCCCACACATCCACTTGATACGCCAGCTCGAAGCCCGGGTTGAACGCCCATTCTGACGGTGCATGGCTATCGGTGGCCTTGGCCAGGGTCTGATCATCGGCGGTCTTGCCATAAGCCGCCCCCAGTGACGCCTGGGTGGCCGGCCAACGCTCGGCATCAGCCTGCATGATCCCGGCCAGCATCGCCTGCACATGGGCCTGGGCTGCCGCCAGGTCACGGTTGTGCAGCAATGCCTGCTGCACCAGCCCATCGAGCTGTGGATCGTTGTACAACTGCCACCAGCGCTCGGGTAATGCCTGGGCCGAAACACCTTGCGGCAGATGGCTCAGGGCATTGATTCGTTCGGGATGTGGCTGTGCTGGCGAGTGGGCAACCCAGGATGAACAACCCACCAACAACGCCACCGCCACGCCGAGCAGTGAGAGACGGCCATGCCGTGGGGAAAAAGAAGGCGAACCCATCAAAGAAATCCAGAAGGCCAAGTAGAGACGCAGGGTAAAAGCGCAACGGGGTGTGCATCTCCCGAGTTCTGGACAACCATCGTTTTGATTGGGACAAGGTGCGGGGTGGCTTGGCAGTACTCGGGGCAAATGTGGGAGGGGGCTTGCTCCCGATGAGGGAGTATCAGTTAGCAAATCTGTAACTGACCTACCGCCATCGGGGGCAAGCCCCCTCCCACATTTGAACCGAGGCTGACAGGGAAGCCTATCGCCAAATCAAATCACACCAATCGACAGTTACTCGGGGTATAACCCATGGTGCGCTTGAACATCGCAGTAAACGCACTCGGGCTCTGATAACCATGCTCCAACGCCACTTCCAGGATCGACACGCCACTGGCCAGCCGCTGCATGCTGAGCAGCAACCGCGTGCGCTTGCGCCATTCGCCGTAACTCATGCCCAACTCCTTCCGGAACAGCCGCGCCAAGGTGCGCGAACTTATATTGAGCTGTAGTGCCCAACTCTCCAGTGTCGACTCCTGGGAAGGGTTGTCGATAAAGTCGGCACACAGCGCCTTGAGCCGCGGCTCATCCGGAATCGGCACATGCGCCAGCACCCGCTGCGCCCGGTCGAGCTCGGAGAAAATCAGATCGACAATCTGTAGATGGCGCAGCAACGCCGGCTCACTGTCAGGCTCATCGCCCGCGGCAACAATCAGCTCGCGCAACAACGGCGAAACCCTTATGACCTGACACTCATGCGTCAAGCCGCGATGCGCCCCCGGCGAGATCAACAAGGTGCGCATACGCACCTCGCCGGTCATGCGGATCTGATGCTCCATCGCCGGGGGCACCCACAGCGCGTGCCCGGAAGGCAGCACCCAGGTTGTCTGCTGCACCGACACCAGCATCACACCGTTGATGGCATAGACCAACTGACCCTCGTCATGTCGGTGAGCAGCCACAATATCGCCGTGAAGATAGTTACCGGCGAGGGCCGCCAATGGGGTATGCACGTTCATTTCAGCAAGCCGCGAGCAGGTCAGGCCGGCCACTGTTGGAAGGATCCTTGGGCATCATGTCGCTTCTCCTTTTTTTGAACAGAGTGACCCATTGGGACTCAGTGGCCACTGGGTCCAATACTAAACAAAGAAAGGGTGCGGGGAATTGCGTATTAGGGTGGGTACTGTGAAAAAACGTCGAGTAAAAATTAAAAAAACCAAAATATCGGCGAGCGAATTTCAAGAAAAAAAGATTATTGCTTTTGGGGATAACAGGGGCTCGCAAAGAGCCCCTGTTCGGGTTTACCCCTAAAACGCGTAACGCGCCTTGACCATCACCCCATCAGCATCAAACCCGCTACGCGCCTGGCGGGTATAGCTGGCGCCCACCGTCAGCGCCGACACCTGATAATTCAGGCCCAGGCTGGCTTCGTAACTGTCACGTGCGACCGAAGCGCCCGTGACGGTAAACGCTGAACCGCCCAGCACAAAGCTGGAGGTTTGCGCCACGCGGTCGCCCATCAGGTCGTGGTAGGCCATCAATGTGGCCTCCGGTTGCAGGCTGCCGGTGGTCAACGGGAAGTTACCGGCCAAGCGCACACCCGCGCCCAACTCGCCCACTTCATAGCGTTGCGAGCCGGTGCTCAGTGCCGCCGAAGAGCCCTTCTCGGTAAAGCTGTCCATGCGCACGTTGGAATAACGTGCCGCCACTCGCGGCTCTATCACGGCAGCATCCGACAGCTTGAAGCTGTAGCCGCCCAGTACGCTGGCCGACAACACATTGCTGTCGTAGCTGCCCTTGGCGGTTGTGCCTGCCACACGACGCTTGCTGTCATTGTCGTTATGGCCATAGCTCAGGCTGCCGTCGACAAACCAGTTCTGCAGCGCCCAGTTGCCGTACAACGACAGCGCATGGCCTTGCACGTCGGTCTTGGTGCCCAGGTCCGAATGGATGTTGGAATTGAGGTAGCTGTAAGCCACACCCACCGTGGTGCTGTCGTTCAACCGACCATCCACACCCACCGCCATGCCGCTGCTGTTGGCCGAATAACCGTTGTCGCCGCTGCGGCCATCCTGATCCATGTTGCTGCTCAAGCCTTGCAACCACACACCCACGGCTTCGCGATTATCACGCTGGCCCGAGAGACGATTGAGGATCGCACCATTGATCACCGTCTGGCCCGACAAGGCCACGTCCAGCGCGCCACGGTTGACGTCCGGCTTGAGTTGCTCGCCCACCAGCGCCAACTGCTGCGCCGTGCCCGCGTTGGCCAGGGCCTGGAACACCGGATCATCCGTTGCCAACTGCCCGAGCACGTCATTTTTTGCTTCGTTGACCACAGTGACAACCGGCTCAGTGGCGCCCGCGCCGGTCAGGTCCTCTTGCACTTGCTGATTGCTCTTCAACCCCACCACGGCCTTGACCGTTTGTGCGTCGGCCGAGTAACTCAGTACGTCCAGCAACGACGAAGTGCTGGCAACCGACAGGCCGTTGTTCTGCACACTGCTGGCTTGCAGCAAGGTGTACTCGGTGCCGCTCGGCACGGCGGTGAAATCACCAGGGGTGGCGCTCAAGGTCACTTTCGATGCCTGGGCGAAATTCGCCGCACCGCTGATCGTCAGGTATGGCGTGGTCGGCACTACGCTGTTGGCCAGGCGCATATCAATGCCTGCACCGCTGGCGACGTTGAGGTCACCGGTGAGCACCGTGCCAGGGGCCGACAGGTTCAGAGAGCCCGAGTTGATCGACACCGGCGCGATGATGCGGCTGCCGGAAAAGTCAGCCTGGCCGGCGATGTTCACCGCGTTGACGTTGAGCACATCACCGACGATTTTGCCGCCGGTCCAGTTGAGGGTGGCGCGGTTGGCTGCGTCGATGGCGATGCCGGAGTTGCTGCGGATTTCACCGGATTGCTGGTTGATTTCGAAGGTGGAGGTTTGCTCGGCTGCGTCAACAGAGATGGCCGTGCCATCGGCAGTGATCGTGCCGCGGTTGATGATGCCGCGGGAGCCGGTGGGGCTGTTTTGGGTGAAGGTGGCGCCCAGGAGATCGATCGCTTTGGCGTTTGTACCTTTGACTTCGAGGGTGCCGGTGTTGAGGATCGAGTCGACGGTGCCTGCATAAAAAACGATACCGGAAGCATCTGCGCCGTTCACAGACAGCAGGCCACTGTTTTCAATGCGCAGCGGGCTCGTGGTGGTTTCAACTTCTATGCCCCAGGCGCGCTGGCCCGTTGCAGTGATGGTACCGGAGTTGATGATTTTTCCGCCGATATTGATCGGGTACGCTTGCGGGCCATCCACCGCCAGACCCACCACATCATCCCCCACCATCTCGATCACGCCCGTGTTAGCGACGTCGCCTGCCACTTGGGTGTTATGCAGGAACATGCCCTCGCCGCCAAACGTGCCATTGACAGCAGAGGTGCCCGGTACAATGGGGGTTGATTTGATCGTGCCCGAGTTGATGACGCTGCCGCCGATCACGGCATCACCGATTTCAAAACCTTCATAACCCCCATTGTTCATGGTGATGTTACCGGCCTGAATCAGATCACCCGTAATTGTACTGGGGGTTGAGCCGTCGTTTGCAAAACCGAATGGGTCCACGGCAAACGCCCGAATGGAACGCCCATCGGAGGTCATCACAATATCAGCACGATTGATCAGCGAACCTTGAATGCTGGTATTAGAAACACTGACGCCCATCAACGCAGTAGTGCCAGACTCAGGGGTGGGCGTTTGATTGGTTGCTTCAGTTAGCCTCCCGGTGAAGGTCAGAGACTCGTTAAACGTCTCGCCCTTCCATGAGGTTTTGCCTTGACCCAGATCCACTTCAACGGCCAATGCCTGGCTGCTGATTGCACCGACCACTACGGCCAACAGTTTTTGCTTGAACGGATTTCGCTTCATTTGAAAACTCCATGTACGACAGAAAGCAACGCCACAAACCCATGGCGATTACAGATATAAAACGAACGACTACAACAAGCGCCGCTGCACCGCCTCATCCAACGTGCTGCGGGTCAGAGCTTGCACCACCTCGTGGGTGTCCTGGCGGAAAGGTACGGCAACGATCAACAACAATTGCATCCAGGTACGCAGCGACTCACTCTTGCGCACACGGCCCAGTTCTTTACCGTCCTTGTCCTTGAATACAGTCTCCAGGGTGAAGGTATTCTTCGCGGTAGAAGGGATATTGAAGACAGAGCTTTTGCTCCAGCGACAACAGGATTTGATGCAGGCGAAGAAGATGGTGAGTGAGTCAGTGTCGATCTACAACCGCGAGCGTCCGCACCTGTCTTTGAAATACAAAACGCCCGACGCGGTGCACCGGGCGCCAGGGTGAAATAGGTGTAATCCTATTTCAGGTCTAGACAATGCACCTTTACCACCAGAACTGACTTCCACTTTCCGTGAAGCTTGCGCTATTCCTTTTGCACCAATTAATTCACTCCATAGTAACGGTAAAGATCCGCATCAGGCCAAAGTTCGTCATATGCCGTTAACGTGCTTCGCAGGGCCTCGCTACGAGGGTCCTCGGAAGGATTCATCTTTGAAATTACAAATTCTTTAATTTCGGGCCACTGAAGCTCACGCATACAAAATGCCACAACTTCAAATGGCGAGTTTCCAGACATTAAGATCAATTTAAATCTATCTATAAAATCTTCTTTATAGCCAGGATGCTTTTTTATAAACTCCAAAATATTTAACAAAGACATCTCGTAGGAAATGTCTAGCTCTTCACCAAAAGCGGCTATAGCTATATCGCAAAGTTCATCAAACTCTTTAATGACGTCATTCATTTCGGCACCCAGGCACCTTTTCTTGAATTGCTAGGATCTGGCACCCATACTTTTTCTATATATTCCCCCCCCACTTCAAGCCCTTTTTGAGAGAAAGCATTTTCTGCTGCGGCTTGAGCAGCCCGACCAGAGGGCTCATAGTGCCCTGATGTGTTATCAATATATTTAACTTCGCCGTTCACAATTTTCACTTCTCCCGCAGCAACAACGGGTTTGCCATTCGCTAGATCAATGTGACCACCACCTACATCATTAAATTTTCGTCCGATCACTAACTGACCATCCTGAAGAACGACATAGTTATATCTTCCAGCCCCTTGAGTCAACTTTGTATCTGAGATTAGCGTTGGAACACCTGTTGGGTGATCTGGAAATTGATTGGAAAAACTGGGTGTCGCTTGCTTTTCCACAGAACCCGCTGTTGCTTTTGCACCTCCGGTTTCCGCTTTAACCTTGCTCCAGTACGCCTCTGATTTACCAGCCTGCGCACCTGCTGTCTCACCCTCTCGAAGCGTAGGCTGCCTAGGACGCACGCCTCCAGCAACACCACCAGCTATGCCTGCAATATAAGGTTCATAGGTGTTAACCAACGTCTGGAGCTTATCCAGATTCTCATACGCCCTAGCCTCCAATGTCTGCTTGTAGTTAAAACACACATCTGTTTGGCAGTTGAGCGATTTAAGCGCAAACAAACCACCTTCGAGCGTTGTTATCTGAGACTTTGCCCACGCCGGGCCAGCGGTTTTCATGGCCTCTTCATAATTTCCGAGGCTGATATTGTCGTACTTACCTGCCCTCCACGTTTTCTGCTGGCAGGTCACGTCTTTCCCGCAGATATTCATATCTGCTACAAAATCGGCGGCATCCTCATAGACAAAAAAGGGGACAGATTTATTTATTCAGAGAAAGTAAATCCTCAAAATTTTCAGGATGGGACAGGCCAACCAAATAAATCTGTCCCGAATGGCACTTACTTAACCTTCTTCGGATGTCCATTTCTCCTGACCTCGGCCCTAGCCGTCGAGCGCGTCTGCATCAGCATCGGGTAAGGCTTGGGCCTTCGTTTTATGGCGCGAGGCTCAATCCGTCCCGGCCGGTTTCCGACACGTTTCCTGGCGATCAACCTGAGTAAATTCGGTACCCCATCGTCTTGTTCGTCGGCACCGTACTGCTGCATCGCAAGGCATAATTGGAGGCTATGTTTAAAGCTAAGCTCGCGTGGCAAACAATCCGCTAACAGCGCTGATTGGGCCATGATCATCCGAATCAAATTATGCGCTAGCAGATACACCCATAATTCTTTTACAGCCATGCCAGGCGTCTTGCAGCTCAGCGTTTCAAGACCCAGCGTTGTCTTGATATTGCGCAGATCCAATTCAACATGCCAACGGTCTTTGTACAATGATTTTAGCCCGGCTTTAGGCACTTGTTGCGGGCAGTTCAAAGTGGTTACCAGGATTTTTCCATCGGTTTTCAGTTCACGTACTGTCAGTGTTTCAGCCGCTTCTTCGTAAGAAGCCTGGCTCATCCAAGAAGGTCGCTTCTTGGGCTTTTTCAGCTCAACCAAATGATCCTCCGACCCAAGCGATTGCCCGAGCCGAAAGTCCGTACTGCGCCGTCTGGCGCCGTATTGTTCAAACACGCCGTCAATCCCGCGACGTCGCAGTTCGCACAGCAAAAAGTATGTCGCGTAGTAGGCATCGCCCAGCACAATATCGCCTCGATTCAGTGTATCGAGCATCGTTCTGAGTAACGTCTGCTCATCGCCACCTTTGCCTCGAAAGCGCCCCAGTGAGGCGTCTAAAACGGCACCACTGGACAGGCAAATGATTCCTACCAAACGACAAATGGGAAAGCCCAACCCTGCTTTCTGGCCACGAGATTGCGGATAGGCAGCTTGATTGGCCGCAGTGTCTGGCATGGTCACTGTGGTGCCATCCACGAGACGTACCGGGCGGCCCATCCAGCGCCATGACGGTGGCACGTTGTTACTCATCGAGGATCCCGTGGAGCGCAACAATGTTGAAACCATCTCTACCGGTAACCGCGCCCGTGCTTTGCAATAAGCGCCGGTGTAGACACTGCTGGGGCTTAGCCCATCGCAGCAACGTTTGATCGAAAAATCATTCACGGCCTTCTGACAAGAACGGTCGGCATTCATGGCCTGAGCCAGAAACATCGACAGTGTTTCAGTCGGCGGGAATAAGCGTTGACGATGCTTGGGAATCACTGACTCGGCACGCTGTAGCAGCGCCGGATCGGCTAGCAGCTTAAAGAATGCATGGGCGTTGCTGTTTTTGGCGTGCTGCTGAATGCGCTGCTGTTGATGCCTGACGATTTGACGTCTACGATTCACGCGGGCTGTCCTTGTTCGAGTGGTGTGTGTTCGCAACTATCACCGTAGACCAAGGACGGCCTTTTTTCATTTTTCTGTAGTCATATCAGCTGGTTAGCTGTTAAGGAAGTGCCATTCAAATCTGTCCCCTTTTTTCTGATGGTGGACCGTGTGAGACGGGCTTTTGCCCGGCCGGTACCCTCGGACACCGGTTTGCGACCCTCGCACGGTCCACCACCCACTCGTGTCGCAACGATGGTGGTGGTCCCTTAACTGTCTGAGGATCGAGTGGATGTCTTCTACAAATCGAAACTGTCGAGTTATTGAAATAAAAGTCGTGATGAGGTGTTCGCGCTCTGCCGTTGACGCTCATTCAATGTGTGGTGCATTGGAGTGCCGCTCATGAAAACACAAGTAAATGATGATGACTTTCCTACCAGCGTTTTCAACGTAAGGCTAGACTTGAGCTCCGAAGAAGCATTAGTGAATGCAAGTGAGCTTTTGGCCTCGGCGTCAGCTATGGCTAATGAGCAAGCGTTTTCTTCAAGCGGATCACAGCGACTTCAAACCTTTGGTTTGGCCCAGCTAATCGAAAGTGCGCACCTTCTAGTGAACGATGCTCTGAAAAAAACAAGCCCAGTACCCCTCTGATTGTTAATAGAGAAAAGAGATGAGGGTAGGTTACCCAGTTTTACTCGAAAATCGTGGCCTACCCCACCTATAACTTACATTTAAACAATTGAATTTTTCACAAAAAAGATGATGCCTATAGACATCCATCTTCGCCAAACATAAAACTAGCAGACACAACAAAAGAACGTTATTAAAGAACGAACCGCCAACAGAATTCAACAATAAATCTGTTCCTTTTCCCTCCAAAGCAAGGCCGGCATCGAGATTATTAAAGTAGGTTTAAGCTTTACTAGAGCGCAAAGCAGCCAGTTCATCTTTCAACCATTGCTCATGTTCGTGAACAACGTGATCATAGTTCGATGCAGAGTGGTATTGATCTTCCGGCAAAGTCATCGCGTCAAGCGTCATCGACAGTGGAGCATCAGCAGGCCACTCCCAACTTGACCAAAACTCAGTCAACTTTATCAACCCATAGAGCGGGTCTGAGTCTAAATTTGTTAACAGTTCTTCCAATGCAACAGCTCGCCATATTCTCCTGGCCCTTTGCATGTCCGCGTTTTGAAGTTTGCTCATTTTTTGCAATTGCGAGCATAGCTCAGATATAGGCAGGTCACTATCGTTAGCCAAGCTAACAATCACATCAAGCAAGGGATTATTCCCAGTCGCCTTTTCAAGTTCAGCGTTTGCAAAGTTTTCCACACAAAACGCTGGTAAGCGCCCAAAAAGGCTAGGGACGCCACAGACGCCCTGGAGCAAAACGGCCCAGTCAATCAAGCCATATTTGGTAATTCGTTCAAAGACTGCTTGAATCATGGTTTCACCGGTATACCGTTAACAGTTCCATTTGGCACAAACATTCTGTGTGTTACACCACCCAACTTCGGATCTACAATCCATTCAAACCTACCCGCCACCCCGTTGTAGCTACCTGATGCTTGGTAAAGCGATGAGCCGTTGCTGAGCGAAAATTTAGTCGCACTGTTTGCATAGTTATCGACAACATCGGGAAAACCATGCGCAACTGAAGTCGATGGAAACTCTTGTGTGGCATAAGGACCATTGGGCCTCTCCGAGTACACAGGTATTGGTTTTCCGTCAGCACCAACAACTTGTTGGTTCGGGAGTTGGTCGACTTTATTTCCGCTACCTTGACCCTTCGTACCATTGCCAATACGCGTTTCGACTAGAACATCATTTGATAGCGCTGTTCCACCTTTTGCACCCGCCAACTCTACCTTAACAACCTTAGCAGTGACCTTTTCGACGAGCAAGGCCCCGCTTTTTAGCGCTCCCCCAACTCCCGTCCCAAGCGCCACCACGTCGCTTATCAGCTTCCCGGTTTCACGCCCTGCGTTAAATGATCCACCCGCCCCAGCTCTTTCATACTCCGCTTCCAGATTGTCAATTCGTGCGATGTAGGACTGCTTCACGGCGTCCGAGACATTACCCAGCACATCCCCGCTCTCAAGCACAGATCTCAACGCCTGATACGTCTCTATCGGACTGACGGCAACTTCCAAGATGCCCTTGACCGTATCAAGTAGCCCTTCCGGCACCCCAACCACTGCCCCACCCGCAAAGCCGGCGTCCTGCCCGGCGTCGATCAATTCCCACTTCGTATTGATCCTGAGTGTTTCCAGTGAATCTTTGCTTTCTTCCAGCTCTTTCGCTCTCTGAGCCTTTTGATGATCGCCCAGGTAGTTGTATTGCGTAGCATTCTTCGCAACCCAAGCCCCCTTCTCCATCGTGGCCGCATCTGCATCCTTCTGCGACGCCGCCGCCAGCACACCCACGATCTGCGAACTCATCGTCAGCAGCTCTTCGTTGCCTTTGACCAGCGTATCCAGATGAGTAACCAGCGCCTCATTCGCCCCCGCTGCCAGCGCACCGGTTTTGAAGTCGCCGCCCGTAGCCTCAGCCAGCAAACCACCCACCATCGCGTGAATCGCAATCTTGGGCGCCGAGCCATCGGCAATTACGCCTTCGGTGTAATTCCCCACCAGGTTGAAACTGGCTGCCGCCAAAGTGTTGAACAGCGCGCTTTTCAGCGCGTCGCTGGCGCTACCGCCCTGCCCGAGCGCCTTGCTCAGCAGCATGGATGTGCCGCTTTGCAACGTCTGGTTGGCGGCAAATTTACCGACACCGCTCCACGTATTCAGTAGACCTGGCGTCGTGACTTTCCCAGTGATTGTGTTTGTTTGAGTCCCCGTCCAATCACCAAAATAAGCAGCGGTCATGCCAGCAGTGACGCCAGCAATCACATACCCCTTCATCGCATCCGAAGAAGTCACGTCCTTGAGTACCGCGCCCAAGTTGCCACGGTTGTTAACCACACTGACCGTAGCGTTGGTCGCTGCTCCTGCTGCCACAGCTCCAGCTCCAGCTGCCACGCCAACGCCCGCCCCTGCGCTGGCAGCCGCACCCGCTGCCAACGGCCCAACCACCGCCGCCATCACAATCGCAATAATGATCTGCGACGCAGGCCCCAACCCCGAGTTGCTGTACTTGAAGCTGTCGTGAATCTCCTTGACCTGCCTCCAGTCCACATCCCCACGAGCCTCGGCCTCTTTAATCCAGGCCAATTGCGGATCTGCCTTGACCATCGCATCAATCGATTGGCTGACGGTTTGCTGGTTGACCTGCCTGACGTCGATCTTCAGGCCGTCCACAGCCTTGATCGCGATATTGCCCTCAGCCACCATTTGGGTCTGGCGCAGGGTCTCATCGGTATTTCCTTTACCTTTTGACGATGTCCAGAACGCATCTCCCTTGCTCTTGGTGTGGCTCTCGTCATGCAGATCCTTCACTGCCTCAAACGTCACCGCCCCACCACTGACAATCGCAATATCCCCACCACTCTCAAGCTTCGCCGCCTGATACTTCTGATCACCTCCACTCTCCAGCGTCAAATCCCCCCCAGTCTTGATCTCGCTCCCGACATTCTTCACATCGGTCACTTCATCACGCTGAGTCTTTTTGCTGCCCCAACTGCCCTTCTTGCTCATGTCATACAGCGAGTAATGACTGTCTTGCGCCGCCAACATTTGCAATTCGTTATCAGCGTGCACATAGGCTTCGTTACCCGCGCTGATCTTGCTGGCAACCAAAGTCAGGTCGGTGCCGGCTATGGCGATCAGGTCGCCGCCGGCTTTGAGTTTGGCGCTTTGTTGGGTGACGTCGTCCAGTTGAGTAGTGGTTTTGGTACCGCCTTTTTTGCCTTTGGAGTAATCGTGCTGTTCGTTGGCGGCGGCGGCCAGGGTCAGGTTTTCGCCGGCCTTGACGCTGAGGTCTTTGGCGGCGCTGACGGTGCTGGCGACCACGGCGATGTCGCGGCGGGCGTCGATGGCGAGGTTGCCGCCCACGTCCACGGCGGAGGTGTGTTGCAGGATGGTTTGCTCGGTGCCGCTGATGCGCCGCCGCTGATAGGCGTAGTCGTCCTGTTCGGTCTGGCTGGCGATCAGCACGTCCCGCCCTGCGCTCACGCTGGCGTTGCCACCGGCCTTGAGGTTGCTGCCAACGTTGAGCAAATCGCGCCCGGCGTTCAGCTTGAGCGTGTCGGTGGCTTCGAAGCGTGAGGCTTCGCTGGCCACGTCGTTGCGCAGTTGGTAGCCCTGGCCGTCCTGTTTGAAGGTGGTGACGGTGCGCTCGTTGATGATGTCGCCGGTCACGGCGGTGGCGCTGATGTCGCGGCCATTGATGATGCCGCCACGGCTGTTGCGGATCGAGTCGGTGGCGAGCATTTCCAGGCGGTTGCCGGCTTGCATCAGGCCGCTGTTGTCGATGTTGCCCGCGACCATGTTCAGGTTGTTGGTGGCACGCAGGGTGCCGCTGTTGTGCAGGTCGCCGCCGGTGATCAGGCTCACGTCCTGGCCCTGGATCAGCGCGCCGTTGGGGGCCAGGCGGTTATTGGCCTGGGCCAGGTAGAGCACGGGGGTCAGGACTTTCTGGCCGTTGACCTCGGCTTCTTCCATCCACACGATGTCGTGGGTCAGCGCCGCGACTTGCTCGGCAGTGAGGGACACGCCCAGTTGCAGGTTGAGCGAGTCCTTGTAGGAGATGGCGTTGTCCATCAGGTAGCGGAACAGTTGGTCATCGCTGGCGATGCCGTTGATGTAACGCTGACCGGTACGGGCCACCACGGCTTCGCGGATCAGGCGCTGCTCGTACAGGCCGTCGCCCAGGCGCTTCCAGCTGGCGTCGGGGTTGTAGCCGAGTTTGCCCAGCAGGTAGTCGGAGCTCATGAACTGCTTGAGGTCGGTGAGCGCCGGGTTGGTTTCGATCAGGTATTTGTGGCTGTTATCTACCGGAGTAATGTCTGGCAGGCCTTGCACGCGGGTGATCGAGGGGGGGCGATTGTCCAGAGCCAGCGGGCCCTGGCCGTTGACTGCGCCGCTGACGGGCTGGCCGTCGAGGTTGAAACCGCGTTCTTGCACGGCGGTGTAGTCGAGGGTTTTCTCGCGGTCAGCGGCGGTGATGACACGCCCGTTGACGCTAAAGTCCCCGGTGGCGGTGTCCGCTTTACTCGCTGCGCCGCCTTTCGCTGCCTGGCCGCTGAGACGGAACAGGCCGTTCTGGCTGGTCGGCAAACTGAAGCCGGGTAAGGTCACCGGGTTGACTTGGCGTTGGGCCAGGTCCGGAGGAAGTTGCGCGGTGATTGCCGGTTTTACCGTGGAGGCAAATACGTCGGAGTTGGTGTTGCGGTTGGCCGCCGGGGTATCGATGTTGGTAGCGTTCGGGCGGATGACGCTGTTGTTGATTTCTTTGGTTGCGTTAACGGTGACCGATCCGGCTGCCTGGATCACCGCTTGGGCGATCACGCTGCCAGCGGTGGGCACGGTGTAGTCGATAGGTGATGTGAAGTAGGTATCCGAGAACCTCGTCTTCTCAATGAACTGGTCGAACGTGTACTGACCCGGCTTATAGTCACTTGAGCTGGGATCGTTGCTACGGTTGAACTGTTCGACTTCGCTCATCAGCAATGAGTAAGCCGACCGGTTACGTGTGTAGTAGGCGTAGCCGAAATGACGCTGCTCACCGCCGGCAGCGCCGGTGTTGTTCAGCACGTCGGTGTTGATCAGGATGTTTTTAGCGGCCGATACCGAGCTGTAGAGGTTATCGAACGTCTGGCTGCCTACCGTGAGATCACCACCGGCATTGATGAACGCGGAGGCGGAGCTGCCTTTGATGACGTCCTCATAGGTTTCGACACCGCTGAAACTCAGTTCGCAGCCTTTACCTTTGCAGTAATCGTTGCCGTAAACACCGATGCTCCCGGAAACCAGGCTTTTCTCCGTGGTGAACTGGTCACGTCGGTTGCTCAGGGTATCCGCCAGCAAACGCATGTTGCCGTCGCTTTCCAAGGTACCGGAGACGTTTTCAATCAGTGCACTGCGCCCATTGGCATCATCGCGTGCGATGTCGAGGCCACCCAGGCTGTAGACATCACCAAAACGGTTGCTGAAGTCGTTGACGCGCAAGGTCATGTCCTTGCCGCTGAACAACAGGCCTTTTTCATTGAGCAGATGCGTGGCGTTGAGGCGAACATTCTCGGAGCCGCCCAGGGTGCCGTAGTTTTTCAGGGCGCCAGCGTTGACCGTCAGGTCGCCTACCGAGGTCACGCGACCACGATTGGTCAGGACGTTGGTGCTCGTGACCTGGGTGATTGCACCACCACCAATACGAGCATTCTCACCCAGGTCCATGTTGGCGGCGGCGAGGGTCATGTCGCCCAGGCTACTGACCCGGCCGTTACCGCTATAGCCGCCGGTGAGGGTCAACTTGAGGGTGCCGTCACTGGCCAGCAGGCCGTCGTTGGTCCAGGTGTCGCCGGTGCCGGTCAGGCTTTGTGCGCCGAGCAATTGGCCGCTGGCGGTCTGGGTGAATTGGCCAATGTCCAAGTTCAGTCGTCCGGCCTGGATCACACTGCTGTTGGTCCAGCTTGCTGCCTTGATATCCAGTTGGCCGTTGGTGACGAAGCTGCCACCGGCACGGGTGACCTGGTCGGAGGTCAGGTCAAACGTGCCAGTGCCGGTATGCACGATGCGCCCACCGTTGTTGTCCAGGCTGCCAGCTTGCAGGTTGAGGGTTTCGTTGGCGCTTTCCAGCGCGCCGAAGCGGTTATCGAACAGGCCCGTGGTACGAATATCGGTGGTGCCGACCCGGCCCATGGCGCGCAGGTTGCCGCTGACGTTGTTGATGGTTTGCGCGGCAAGGCGCAGGGTGTCGTCGCTTTCAATCAGGCCATAGCTGTTGCTCAGCGTGCCTGTCAGGCCGAAATCAATTGCGCGGGCGCCGACCTTGCCACCATTACCGACCTCAGTGCCCTGGTTATCGAAGTTCGCGGCCGTGACTTTGAGCAAGGTGTCGGCATACATACCGCCGCCCTGGTTATTCAGGGTGGTGGTGACAATCTGGCTGTCACCGCCAAGGGCCGACAGATGCCCCAACTGGTTGAGCAGGCCGCCTTTGGCTTCAATGTTCAACGACTGTGCCTGGGTGATGCCGCTGCCGTTATCGAACAGGCCGGTGACCAGTTTGATCCAGCCTTTGCTGCTGTTGAGGATGCCACCTGCGGTATTGGCGACGCTGGCGGTTTCCAGGTCCAGGTTGCCACTGAGGCTGTCGACGCGGCCGCCCTGGTTATTCAGGGCGCCACTGAGGCGCAGGCGGTTATCGGTCTGGCTTTGCAGCGTGCCTTGATAGTTGGTGAGGCTGCGGGCGGTAAGGTCGAGCTTGCCCTTCTGGCTGAACATCAGGCCGTCTTGCTGGTTGTGAACGTCACCGGCCAACAGCCTGATCACCAGGTCTTTCTGGCTGGCGAGTGTGCCTTTGGCGCTGTTATCCAGGTCGCCATTGGCGAGGGTCAGATCAAGGCGGTCCTGGCTGACCAGTTGGCCCCCTCGGTTGTCCAGGCTGGCGGCGCTCAGCAACAGTGCTGCGCCACTGGCCAGGCGGGCGTTGTTGGCATTGATCAGCGCACCACTGAGGGTGCCGTCCAAGGTGCCCTGGCTGATCAGCTGACCGGCGCTGTTATCCATGCTCTGGCCGATAAGGCTGATGTTGCCGGCATTGATCCGGCCAGCACGGTTGATGATTTGGCTCTGGGCGTTATTGAAGCCCAGGTGTTGAGTCGCAGCAATCAGGCCGTTGTTGCTGTTATCCAGGCGACCGGCAACGTTGAGGTCTACATCAGCCTGGCCGGAGATGATCCCCTGATCATTGTTCAGGCTGCCCGCGGTGAGCGTTTGTTTGCCCAGGCTGACCAGGGCACCCGCCGCGTGGTTATCCAATACACCGGTGAGGTCGGTGTGCAACGTGCCACTCTTGCTCGACAACGTGCCCTCGGAGCTGTTGTCGAGGCTATTGCCGACCACCGTCAGACCGTTCCAGCCGGAGATCAAGCCCTTGTTGGCGTTGACCACTGTATCCGCTTCAAGGCGCAGTTGATCGGCACTGAGGATGGCCCCGCGATCACCGTTGTCGATGCGCTTGGCGGCGACGGTGAACGCCGTCTGGCTGGAGATTTCGCCTTGTTCGCGGTTGGTCAGGTTGGCCAGGCGCGCGAAGGTCAGCGGGCCTTTGGCGCTGATCAAGCCTGCGCTGCTATCGAGATTGCCGCCTTGCAGGTCGAGGGTTACGGCGCGTTCGCCGATCAAGCGGCCCTGACGCTGGATCAGCTGTTGGACGATGAGCTTCAAGTCGCCCTTGGCTGAGATTTCGCCATCCAGGCTTGAGTCGACTGTTTGCCCGGTCAGGGTCAGGTCCGCCTGGCTGTTGATCAACCCGGCAGTGTTATCGAGGTTGGCAGTGGTCAGGTTCAGCGCCTGTTGACTGCCGATCACACCCGCACGGTTATCCACATTGGCGGCAGTGACGGTCTGGCTACCGTCGCTGACGATTCGTCCGCCCTGGTGATTGTCCAGCACACCGGTGTTGAGCGTCTGTAGCACACCGGCCGAGAGGCTGCCCTTGTCGCTGTTGTTCAAGGAGCCTGAGGTGGTAGTCAAAACCGTAGCGGCGGATATCTGCCCCTGGTTATGGTTATCCAGCACACCGGTGACCTTCAGGTCCAGCGCACCACGGCTGGCGAGCGCGCCACGGGCCTGGTTGTCCAGGCTGTCGGCTGCCACTTGCAGAACGCTCTTGGCGGACAGTACACCTTCCACGCTGTTATCCAGCGCCTTGGCGATACGTACCTGCAGGCTGTCGCCACTGATGACTTTGCCGCCGCGGTTGTTCAGCGCATCGGCCATCAACAGGAATGACTGGGTGCTGGAGATTTCACCGCCCTGACTGTTGTCGACGTTGCCCAGGTTGTTCAGCTGCAGTTGGCCCGGTGTCGCGATCAGGCCGTGGTCGCGGTTGATCAGTTGCCCATGGTTCAAGTCCAGTTCGATGTTGGTGTTGCTGACCAGCTCACCACGGTCATGCTGGTCCAGCCCACTCAGGGTTGCCTTGACCGTTGACTTGGCGAAGATCGACCCTTGTTGGCTGTTGTCCAGTTGCCCTGCGTTGAGGGTGATACCAGCGTCACTGCTGATACTGCCGCGCTGGCTGTTATTCAGGCCGGCACTGCGCACATCAACCTGCTGCTTGGCGCTGATCACACCGCCCTGGCTGTTGTTCAGCGCAGCGCTGACCAGCGTGGCTGTGCCATCGGCGAGTAGTTTGCCTGCCTGGTTGTTCAACTGGCCCTGAGTGGTGATCGACAGCGCATTGGCTGCGGACAAAATGCCGCCCTGGCTGTTGTCCAGCGTACCGGCCTGGATGGTTAACGCGCCCTCGCTGAGTAGCGTGCCCTGCCCTTGGTTGAGCAAGTCGCCGGTCAGGGTGATGTTCAGGTCTTTTTGGCTGGTGACACGGCCACCCTGGCTGTTATCCAGTTGGGCGCCGTTCAACACAAGGCTCTCACGCCCCGCCAGCAGGCCTTTGCTCTGGTTGAGCAGACGTTGGACCGTGAGCGTCAGGCCGCTGTCGCCGATCACCTTGCCGGTGGTGTTGTTCAGTTGATCGGCGACCACCAGCACCTTTGCCTGGCTGGATATCTCGCCTTGCTGGTTAAGGATGGTCTGGCTGCGCAGGTCCACGCCGTGGGTGGCAGCGATAAGGCCGCCGTTGCGGTTATCCAGGAATGTGCCGGTCAGGTTCAGCGCACCGTCGCTGACGAGTTCGCCCGCTTGTTGATTGAGCACACCGACCGTTGCCTGCAAGTCGCCCTTGGCGCTGATGCGACCGGCGCTGTTTTCGAGCCGGTCGGCGTTGAGGGTCAGCGCACCATCGCTGCCCAACTTGCCACCGTTGCTGTTGTTCAACTGATTCAGTTGCACGTGCGCTACGGCCTTGGTGCTGATCACGCCCGCTTGGCTGTTATCCAGATCGCCGCCGGTGAGGGTCAGCGCGCCGTCGGCAATGACCTGGCCACCCTGGTTGATCAGGCTGTCGCCGTGCAACGCCAGGGTAGTTTTGCTGGACACCAGGCCGCCCTGGCTGTTGTTCAACTGCCCTGCGGTTATTTGATGAGCCCCCTGGCTGACGAGGTTGCCTTCATTGCGATTGTCCAGCAGCCCGGCGACGGTCAGGTTCATCACGCCCTGGCTGGCGATGGAACCTTTGTCGCGGTTATCCAGGCTGGCCGCCTGTACCGTCAGCAGACTGGTGGCAGAGAAAATCCCCAGGCGATTATCGATGGCACCGCTGGCGGTTACGTTGAGGTTGCTGCCCAGCAATTTGCCTGAACGGTTGTCCAGGGTCGTGGCGATCACGGTAGTCTGATCGGCAGAGATTTCACCCGCCTGGTTGCTCAATTGCCCGGCGGTTACACGGGCCTGCGCCTGGCTGGCGACCAGGCCGTTATCGTTAGTCAGTTGGCCGGCGTTGAGCGTCAGGTTCTTGAGGCCGATTACGCGACCGCTCTGGTTATCCAGTGCAGCGGTTACCGTAACGTCGGTGCTGTTTTCACTGTGCAGCAGACCGTTGGTGCGGTTATCCAGGCCGGTGGCCGTGACCTTGAGCGAGTCCTTCCCCAATACACGACCGCCACGGTTGTCGAGTTGGCCGGCGTTAACCACGGCGCCTATACCGCTCAATGTGCCACCTTGATTGTTCAAGGTTTGGTTGGCTGTCGCGGTGAGGGTTCGGCTGGCAACCACGCTGCCGCTATTGCTCAGGTTCGCCGCGTGCAGGCTGACATCGCCATTGGCATTGCGGCTTTCATCAGCGTTGACACCGGCTTCGATGATGCCGCTGTTGACCACCGTGCCACCGCTGGTAACGGTGATACTGTCGCGGGCCGCCAGGCTTTTCTGGTTGTTCAGGCCCGCTGTGGTTTGCAGATCGATTCGCGTGCCGGCATACACAGCCCCAGCAGCGTCTAATTGACCGGCCTTGACCACCACCGCTTCGCTGGCTTTGGCATTAGCCATGCTCAAGCGTCCATTGGCATCGAGCTGAATATCCCCCCCACTGGCCATCAACGCACCGTCGAGCTTAACGCCCACACCGGCTTCAGTCCCCACCAGCTTGATCACCCCGGCATACATCCCACCCAACGCCGTCGAGTCAATCGCCAGCTCCGGCTTGGCACTGCCGTCATCGGCGCGGGTGGTGGCGTTCAAGGTCTGCGCATTTACATCATTGCGCCCAGCAACCACGCTCAAGTTGCGCGCATTGATCTGCGCATTGATCTTGGCCGAGCGGGTGATGATTTCGAAGCGGTCGACGTTGCTGGCGTTCAAGCCCTGGCCGTCGATAGTCACGGCACCGCCATCGACCTGGTAACGGTCCAGGCGGCCGTTATCGAGGATGGGTTTGCCGGTGGTCAGGGTAACGTTGGGGGTGTTGATGAAGCCGCAGCCACTGCAGGTGATGCCGTAGGGGTTGGCGACGATGACCTTGGCCGACTGGCCCGCCACTTCGGTGTAGCCGCGCAATTGGCTCGGGCTGCCACCGTTGACTTCGTTGAGGATGATATTGGCAGCGCGGCCCTGCAGGTTCGGGTTGCCCAGGATGATGCCGCCCAGTTGCGTCGATTGAGTGCGTTCGGTGGCGTTGTTGAGGATCACGCCGTTGGTGCCGACGTTGTAGTCCTTGAACTGGTTGTGGGACAAGCCACTGCCATTGGGGGTGGCGATGTTCACTACCGGCACGCCATTGCCCGCCGTGCCCACTGTGGTGCCGGGGGCGCTGACCACGATGCCTTCGGCCTGGGCCAGCAGCGGTTGCCAGAACAGCGCATTGGCCAGGATCAGCGCCAGGCCACGTTTGGGCAGGCCGAGGAACGCGTCACGGCTTTTCAGGGCAGCAGATGGCTGGCGAACCAGGAAGGCAAATTGGCGAACATCCATTTCAAATTCTCGTTGCAACTGGGCGTTGAATTACAGGAAGAAATCCATGCGGAAGTAGATCGGTGCTTCACGCTCAAACAGCGCGGCCGGTCGTTCCAGCGAGTGGGCAAAGGTCACGCTGGTACTGACGTGTTTGCCGCGGGCGAACAGCTCAAGCGAGTTGCTTGAGACGCGGCCGTGCACTTCGCCGTTGTAGCGACCGTTGCGGATCACGCCCTGGTCGTAGCCCACGCTGGCACCGTATTCACCGAACACCGGGCGCAGCCAACCGAGGGTCACCGGGCGGCTCCAGCGCAGGTCATTGCGCCAGTAGCCGCCACTGTCGCCGGTCAGTTGCTGGTCCTTGTAGCCACGTATCGACGCCGAGCCGCCGAGGCTCATGCGCTGGGGGCTGAACAGCACGTCTTCACTGCGCTGGCCGGTGGCCAGGCTGGTGAAACTGAACGACTCGCCCCACAGCGTGAACGGTTGCAGGTAGCTGACGGTGGTGGTGTATTTGCGGTAGCGGGAGTTGGCCAGTCGATTGCCGTTCTGATCGCGCTCATGTTGGGCCTGGGCATCAAGCAAACCAATGCCGTCCTGCATACCGAGGTCAATGTTGACAAAAGCACTGCCAACTCGCCGACCGTGGTTGATGCCCCACTGCAACTCGCTGAGCCGATTGCTGCTGACGGCCAAGCGGCTGTCTTCGATGTAATTGTTGGTACGCAGGTGGGACAGGCCGACGTTGAGCGAGGTTTTGCTCACGGCATCACGGTGGATCACCCGCTCAGCGCGCAACTGATGGTTTTCACTGTCCCCGGTTTGCTTGAAGTCGAAACCATCGCCCTGGACGACCGAACGGTAGTCGCTCTGGTTGTAGCTGTAGCTGAAGTTCCACCAGCCCCAGGGCACGTTGTAGTACAGCATCGCGTTCTTGGAGGTTTTCTGGTGATCGCTGACGGCGTCGTGGCCGCCGCGCAGAATCAGTTGATCGGCCAGGCCCAGCGGGCTGTCCCATTCAAAGCCGGTACCCCACTGTTGTTCGCCGGTGCTTTTCTGGCCATCGTTGTTACGCGACAGGCTGGCACGCCATGGCTTTTGCGGGTTGTTTTTGACCATTACCGAGCTGCCGCCCACGGCCTCGCCCGGCGTCAGCTCCATCTGTGCCTGATTGGACGGTAAACGGTTGAGTTGATCGACAGCCTGCTCGATTTCTCGCAGGTTCAATATCTCGCCGCTTTTGCCGGGAAAGGCCATGGCCAGTTCGCGGTCCGACAGCTTGCTGCTGTCGGCGCCCTTCAGGCCTTCAAGCTTGCCTTCCACCACCAGGACTTGCAGATGCCCTTTGGACATATCCTGCTGCGGCAAGTAGGCGCGGCTGGTCACCAGGCCTTTGTCGATGTAGTAGTTGGTGATGTCTTTGAGCAGGGCATTGAGTTGTGCAACGCCCAGGCACTGACCGGCGTACGGTTTGAGTAGACGCTCGCGTTCAGCGGCAGGCAGGTGGTCGGCACCCTGGAGTTCAATGGTCTGGATCGGGAAGCAACGACTGTCCACCGGGGCTGCCGGCGCTTCGGGCCTGGCCGCTTTGCCGGGCAGTTCCTTGAGCTGCTCAAGACGGCGCTGCTGATCTTCCAACAGGCGGTTTTGCCGCTCGCGGATCAGGTCCTGATCACCCGGCAGGGTTGCCGCCATCACGCAGTGGGAAGCGAGGCAGGCAAGCAGGGCAATGCTCAGTGAATACCGAGTCCGTGGCAGTGAGGCAGACATGTTCGATCCATCGAATTTACGAAGGGTGGCAAATTAACATCGACCACCTTTCTCGCCAATAATCTGACCAAACTTTAGGAAAAGCCCTAAAAAACACGCAACCAACTGATGGCTAACGAAAAAAATAAAATAGGAACAGATCTCGCTTGAAGTTTCTGGTTGTTTTCCGACCAGTGGTATCAAATTTGATACACATTGAACACGCACACGAACGACCGGACTATTCGGCCAACACCGGTCCGCGTATGAGTATTTGATTGATTTAAGGAATGTCTGGACGACAACGGAAATCTGAGCAGACGTTGACCCAACGTCGACTCGGACAGGCCAAATGGCAGGCAAAAAAAAACCCGGAAATCCTCACTTGCGTGGGCCTTCCGGATTTTCTAAACCGCCAAAAATGGTGGGTCGTGTGGGATTCGAACCTACGACCAATTGGTTAAAAGCCAACTGCTCTACCAACTGAGCTAACGACCCGCTGCGTGGTGGCGCGTATAATACTGATTTCTAAGGATTATTCAACACCTTATTTGAAATAAATCAGAAAAAACGCATTTGAACGGTAATTCGGTGGGCAGAACGTCTCTCGCAGCAGCCGGATCAGCGCCCCGGCTCGTCGTTCCACAGGTACTTATGCAGCTGCAATTGCAGGCGCACCGGCAGGTTGTCTGCCACTACCCAGTCCGCCAACTCACGGGCATTCAGGTCGTGATGGCTGGGCGAGAACAGCACCTCGCCCGCGCGACGCTCCAGGCCATACTGGATCAGCTTGGAAGTCGCCCAGTCATAATCGTCGCGGGAACAGATGACGAACTTGACCTGGTCGTTGGCCGTCAACAAGCCGATGTTCTCGTAGCGGTTGCGGTGGGCTTCCTTGGAGTCGGGGGTCTTGAGGTCGACCACCCGGCTTACACGCGGATCGACAGCGGAAATGTCCAAGGCGCCGCTGGTTTCCAGTGAGACCTCGTAACCGGCGTCACACAGCTGCTTGAGCAAGGGAATGGCATTGGGTTGCGCCAACGGCTCACCGCCCGTCACGCAGACGTAGCGCGGCCGGTAGCCGGCAACCTGTTCCAGGATGTCGTCGAGGGTGCGCACGGTGCCGCCGCTGAAGGCGTAGGCGCTGTCGCAGTATTGGCAACGCAATGGGCAGCCGGTGAGCCGCACAAATACGGTGGGCAGGCCAGCAGTGCGCGTTTCACCCTGCAACGAGTAAAAGACTTCGGTAATACGTAATGTGTCTTGCATAGTCGCCACGGGCGTAACAGCTAAACAGGCTGTCCGCCTCCGTCAGGCACTTCAAGGGATTGCGCCAACGCGCCAACCCCAGGAAGCGTGTTTCATAAAAGGGCGTGGATTCTAACGAAAAAACCCGCGCCAGGCGCGGGTTTCTTCTAAACGGGCGGTATTGCTTACAAGCGTTGCAGATCGCGCTGGGCCAACTGCGCGGCGGAGGTACCCGGATACTGGGCAACCACCTGTTGCAGAATGCCTTTGACCTTGTCGGTATGACCCAGGCGGCGCTCTACGTCAGCGAGCTTGTACAGCGAGTCCGGCACCTTGGCGTGCTTGGGGTACAGCTGGCTGACCTTGGCAAAAGCCTGGCCTGCCCCCTGCAAATCACCCTTTGCCAGGTTGACCTCGCCCAACCAGTACTGGGCATTGCCCGCGTACTGGCTGTTGGGGTACTTGCGCAGGAATGCGGTAAAGGCCTGGCTGGCCTTATCGAAATCCTTGGCCTTGATCAGGTCGAAGGCTGCATCGTAATACAGCTTTTCCTTCGCCGGATCACCCGGTTCACTGCTGGCGGCAGGGGCAGCCGCGGCGGCTCCAGCTGCAGCGCCACCGGCAGCAGCGCTTGGCGCGCCACCGGCAGCAGAATTATCAGGAGTAGCGGCAGGTGCAACACCGGCTCCAATACGACGATCAAGATCCTGGTAACGCTCCAGGCCTTCTTGCTTCAGCTGACGCACTTCATTTTGCAGAACTTCAATGGTGCCTTGCTGCTGCGCCAATTGATCCTGCATGCGTTGCAGCTGGTTGAACAGCTCGCCCTGTGCCGAGGGAGCGGACGTAGCCGCTCCCCCAGCATAGGCGCCGTTCGTGCCATAACCTGCTGGCGGATAACTGCTCCCGCTATTGTTATAGCCTGAGTTGCTATCCGTTACAGGAACCGCAGCCCACACCGCAAGCGGGGCGAGGCTGAGAGCCAATACAGTCAGAGCACGACGGCACGTTCGCATGACGAATTACTTACGCAGTTCGACGCGACGGTTCTGAGCCCACGACTGTTCGTCGTTGCCAGTTGCAACTGGACGCTCTTTACCGTAGGAAACCAGTTCCAGTTGGCCTGGAGCAACACCTTGCAGTACCAGGTAGCGCTGAACGGCTTTCGCACGACGCTCGCCCAGTGCCATGTTGTACTCACGAGTACCACGGGCGTCAGTGTTACCTTCCAGAACAACGCGAGCGCCGTTAGCTTTCAGGTCCTTGGCGTGAACGTCCAGAGCGCGCATGGCTTCTGGCTTCAGGTCCGAACTGTCGTATTCGAAGTAGAAAGTGGTGATAGCGCGCAGAGCAGCTTCTTCGCTCAGGGAGCCGTCGACCGCACCAGTGTTAGCGCCGTAACCAGCGTTTGGATCAACAGCTGCGCCTTCACCGGCATTGTCGCCGCCTTTAGAGGAGCAACCAACGGCTACGGACAGAGCCAGAGCCAGAGCAGCAAACTTACCAAACTTCAGCATTTCCATCGTGAAACTCCTAATGAACCCCAGTGTGTTAAGTACTTCTTTTTGTAGCGCCGCGTCAGTTCAGGTAAGGGGACCAGGATGGTTCTCTGACTTCGCCTTGTGCGGTAGGAAGTGGGAGCCTTACGCGTCCATTGATGGACACGAGCATCAAGACTCCCCGGCCCTGCTGGCGGGTGGCGTAGATTACCATGGTGCCGTTGGGCGCAACAGTGGCTGACTCATCAAGGTTGGTATCTGTAAGGATTTTAACGGTTCCGCGCTGCAAATCCTGGGCCGCAACCCGGAAATTAGTGAAACCATCCTGACGGTGAATCATCACCAACGTCTTTTCATCGGCCGAAAGCTTGGGGTTGGCGTTGTAGTTACCGATAAAGGTCACACGCTCAGCACCGCCACCGTTCACGTTTGCCTTGTAGACCTGAGGCTTGCCGCCACGGTCGGAGGTGAAGTAGATGGTCGAACCATCCTTACCCCAGAACGGTTCGGTGTTGATGCCCGGGCCGCTGGTCACGCGACTCAGTTGGCGCGAGGCCATGTTCATCACGTAGATATCCGGATTGCCGTCCTTGGAGAGCACGAAAGCCAGGCGCGAACCATCCGGCGACCAGGCTGGCGCACCGTTGAGGCCTTCAAAGTTGGTGATCTGCTCGCGACGACCCGTATCAATGTGCTGCACGAAGATGCGCGGGCGACGCTGTTCGAACGATACGTAGGCAATACGCTTGCCGTCCGGCGCGAAGCGCGGCGACAGGATTGGCTCGCGGGACTGCAGCAAGGTCACTGCACGTGCGCCGTCGTAGTCCGAACGTTGCAGGGTGTAGCGGGTGTTGTCTACCGAGAAACGCTCAGCCGTGACATACAGCAGGCGCGTCGAGAACGCCCCTTTGATACCGGTGAGCTTTTCAAACGACTGGTCCGAGATGTAGTGGGCCATGTCGCGCAGTTGCTCGGCGGTACCCGATACGCTGCCGGTCAATACCTGCTGCTCGGTAGCCACGTTGAACAACGTGTACTGGATCTGCAGGCGACCACCGGCCGGCGTGATGTTGCCGACCATCACGTACTGCGCGCCCACGGCTTTCCAGTCACGGAACACGACTTCGCTGGCCTGGTTGGGCTGGCTGATCATGTTGCCTTTGGGGATCGGCGCGTAGTAACCGGAGTTACGCAGGTCGTCGCTGACGATCTGGGCCATGTCGTCCGGCAGCACGCTGCCGCCCTGCCAACCGAAGGGTACGACTGCAATCGGAGTAGCCCGATCGCTGCCGCTGGTTACCAGGATGTTCTTTTCATCCGCCGCCGCTATCCCTGCCATACAGCAAATAACGACAAGCATTCCTCGAAGAAGGTTTCTCACAAGGCTAGATCCTCAGGTGTGAATGTCATCTTGAATGAACGATAGGGAGCGAAGTCACTTGGTTTCATTCCCTGCATCTCGGTCAACCGGCCAATATTCTTGACTGCGGCAACCGCTGAACTGTCGAACGTACCGTCACCACTGGACTTGGCCACGCTGACCGAAGTCACCGTACCGTCCGGCAACATGCCGATCTGCAGCACTACTGTCATGCCTTTGCGTGCCGAAGGTGGACGTGTCCAGCCTTCCGCTGCCCGCGCTCGAATCAGATCGTCGAAACTGCCCGCGACTTCATCACCACGTTCATCGGCCAGGGCTTGCTGACGCTGCGGCGTGTCGGAAAGCAAATCTGCCAGGGCCTGGGCCTTTTTCTCTTCGGCGGATTTGCGTGCTGCTTCCTGGGCCTTTTTCTTGGAGGCGTCGGCGGCAGCTTTCTTCTTCGCTTCGTCGGCGACTTTCTTCTTCGCCTCGTCTGCTTCAGCTTTTTTCTTGGCGTCTTCGGCGGCTTTCTTCTTCGCGTCTTCGACTATCTTTTTCTTGGCTTCTTCAGCGGCCTTTTTCTTGGCCTCTTCCTCGGCAGCCTTCTTGGCTTCTTCTTCAGATTTCTTCTTGGCTATATCAGCCAATTGTTTCTCTTCAGCCTTTTTGGCTTCGGCAGCTTTCTCGGCTTTCTTGGCTTCATCAGCCTTTTTCGCCTCGTCGGCTTTCTTGGCTTCGTCGGCCTTTTTCGATTCCTCGGCCTTTTGAGCCGCCTCTTCTTTCTTTTGTTCCGCAGCAGCCTTCACCGCTTCCTGCTCGACCTTCTTCTGTTCCATCTGCTCGACTTCAGTCTGGCGCGCAGCCGACTTCTGGGCCTCACCTGCAATCTTCTGATTGGTCTGGGTGGTGGCCTGGCTTTTCGATTTCAGCTGATACAGGGTCGCCTGCACGATCGGCTTGGCTGGCGGCAGGTCCGGGGTCATGGCAAAGCTGACAAACAGCATGCCGAACACCAGGACGTGCAGGGCTATCGCCCACACGCCAGGCCAGAAGTAGCTTTCCGAGGCGGACGGCTCTCGCTGTTGCTGCATCAGGGCGCCTCGGTAATCAAGCCAACGTTACCGACGCCGGCTTTCTGCAGCCCGCCCATGGCACCCATGACGGAGCCGTAGTCGACCGATTTGTCGCCGCGGATAAATACCTGAGTGTGCTTGCCGCCTTCGTTGCCGGAGCGAATGATCTTGGTCACCGCATCGGTCATCGCCGGCAAAGTCAGGGCCTTGTCCTGCTGCTTCTGGGTGTCGACTTCGCTGCCAAGGTTCCAGTAATAGGTCTTGTCAGCCTTGATCGAAATGGTCAGGACCTGCGTGTTGTTGTCCTGCGGCAAGGCTTCACTGGAAACCTTGGGCAGATCAACCTTCACGCCCTGGTTGAGCATCGGCGCGGTCACCATGAAGATCACCAGCAGCACCAGCATCACGTCGATGTAGGGCACTACGTTCATCTCGGCGACCGGCTTGCGCTTTTTGCGAGCTCGAGCGATTAAAGCCATTGGGAATTACCTGCTTATTCTTCGCTGGTGTGCACTTTACGGTGCAGGATCGCCTGGAATTCATCGGCGAAGGTGTAGTAACGGCCGATCAAGGTTTCGCTGGTTGCGGCAAAACGGTTGTAGGCGATTACTGCGGGGATAGCGGCAAACAGGCCGATCGCGGTGGCGATCAGGGCTTCGGCAATACCCGGAGCCACGGTGGCCAGTGTGGCTTGCTGGGCCTGGGCCAGGCCGCGGAAGGAGTTCATGATCCCCCATACGGTACCGAACAGGCCGATGTACGGGCTGACGGAACCGACGGTGGCGAGGAACGGCAGGCCCTGCTCGAGTTTCTCTTCTTCGCGGGAGATGGCCACGCGCATGGCACGGGCCACGCCTTCCATCACCGCTTCAGGGTCGACACCCGGCTGCTGGCGCAGGCGCGAGAATTCCTTGAAACCGGCACGGAAGATCTGCTCGACGCCCGAATCCGGGTCCGGGTTGCTGCCGGCCTGGCGGTACAGTTTGGACAGGTCGATACCCGACCAGAAGCGCTCTTCGAAGCTCTCCAG
Source organism: Pseudomonas sp. P867 (assembly GCF_019891455.1). Taxonomy (NCBI): domain Bacteria; kingdom Pseudomonadati; phylum Pseudomonadota; class Gammaproteobacteria; order Pseudomonadales; family Pseudomonadaceae; genus Pseudomonas; species Pseudomonas sp. P867. The sequence goes on from NZ_JAFLXB010000003.1 coordinate 194,221, forward strand.
GGCACGTCGACCGGCGCGCAGCATGTTGCTGCGCTGAAAAATCATGACCCAAGAGGTAACCGATGCGGCTACCAGGGTCAGCATGACCAGTTGAACCACGACACTGGCATTGCTGACCAGGCTCCACATGGAGGAATGGTCGACGACGGTAGGTTCCACGCTAAATCTCCTGCTTTGATTGTTTACCCGCGCCGCTCACGGCGGCAAAGGCCGCGCGTAGAGTTTCGGGAATGGCCCGAGGTTTCAAACTGTTGGTGCGTACACATGCCACCAGGAACTGCCCCTCACAGAGCAGCGTTGCATCCGTTGCCCGCCTGACCTGCTGTTTGAATCGCAGGCTGGCACGGTTCAATTCGATGACCTCAGCGCTGACCAGCAATTCATCGTCCAGTCGCGCCGGTGCGTGATAACGCGCCTCGCTGGAATGCACGACGAATAACAGGTCCTCCCCTGCCAGCGTGGATTGGGCAAAGCCCAGCTCCCGTAGCCGCTCGGTTCGAGCCCGCTCCATGAATTTCAGGTAGTTGACGTAATACACGATGCCGCCGGCATCGGTGTCCTCGTAATAAACGCGACAGCGATGTGCGAACGACTGATCCCCGTTTTGCGCGCGCATACTCTAGTGCTTACTCCTCAGGTTGCCAATCCGGCTGGACAACTGTTTTTTCATTCCTGAACGCTTTTGCAGTGACTCAAATGACGACGCCAGACACTGGGACAGCACAAAGCTCAGATAAATCGTCCGGCGTTAGCTTTTTAATCGTCCACTGCATCAAGGAATTCGTCTACCGCAGGCATCTCGCCCAATCGTGACGGAATGTTTAGCCCAAAGTGCAAATAGGCATGGCGCGTCACCACCCGGCCCCTCGGTGTACGCATGATATAGCCTTGCTGGATCAGGTACGGCTCCAGCACATCCTCAATGGTATGGCGCTCTTCACTGATAGCCGCCGCCAGGCTGTCCACGCCGACCGGGCCACCGTCGAACTTCTCGATCATGGTCAAGAGTAGACGTCGATCCTGGTGATCGAAGCCGTGCTCGTCCACGTCCAGCAGGTTCAAGGCCAGGTCCGCGACCGCCTTGGTGATGTGCCCTTTGGCACGCACTTCGGCAAAATCGCGCACGCGGCGCAGCAAACGGTTGGCGATACGTGGCGTGCCGCGGGCGCGCCGGGCGATTTCAAAGGCGCCTTCCGGGTCCAGGGGCAAGCCAAGGATGCTCGCCGAACGGCTGACGATGGTCGCCAGATCAGCGGTGCTATAGAACTCCAGACGTTGAACAATGCCGAAACGGTCTCGCAACGGGTTGGTCAGCATACCCGCACGCGTGGTCGCACCCACCAGGGTGAAAGGTGGCAGGTCGAGCTTGATCGAACGGGCTGCCGGGCCTTCGCCGATCATGATGTCGAGCTGGAAGTCTTCCATCGCCGGGTACAGCACTTCTTCGACAATCGGTGATAACCGATGGATTTCGTCGATAAACAGCACGTCATGGGGTTCAAGATTGGTCAGCAGTGCCGCCAGGTCTCCAGGACGCTCCAGCACCGGGCCGGAGGTGGACTTGATCGACACGCCCATTTCCTGGGCGATGATATTGGCCAGGGTAGTCTTGCCCAAACCCGGCGGGCCGAAGATCAGGGTGTGGTCCAGGGACTCACTGCGCCCGCGCGCGGCCTGGATAAACAGCTCCATCTGCTCGCGCACGGTGGGCTGGCCGATGTATTCGGCCAGGCTCAGGGGGCGGATGGCCCGGTCCTGGACTTCTTCACGGTCACGCGGGCCGGTGGCCGCGATCAGACGATCAGCTTCAATCACTTAAATCATTCCCTTCAGGGCTCGGCGGATCATGTCTTCGCTGCTCAGGTTCTTGTCCTTGATGGCCGATACCGCCTTGCTGGCCTCCTGGGGCTTGTAGCCCAAGGAAATCAGCGCACTGACCGCATCGCTTTCGGCACTGGCGACCTGCCCTGCCGGCATATCCGGTTGGTTCGGCACCAGGGCGAACATGCTCGGTACAACTTCCCAGGCCTTGAAACGGTCCTTGAGTTCCACCAGCAAGCGCTCGGCGGTCTTCTTGCCCACACCCGGCACCTTGGTCAAGGCCGAGGTGTCCTGGGCGGAAACGGCACGTACCAGCTCATCCACTTCCAGGCTCGACATCAACGCCAGGGCCAATTTTGGCCCTACACCATTGAGACGAATCAGCTCGCGAAAGAAATCGCGGTCGCGCTTGCCGATGAAACCATAGAGCAGTTGCGCGTCTTCACGCACTACCAAATGCGTGTGCAAGGTTATCGGCTCGCCGACCGACGGCAAGCGGTACAACGTGGTCATGGGCACTTCCAGCTCATAACCCAACCCATTCACATCCAGAATCAGGTGCGGCGGCTGTTTCTCAGCCAGGGTGCCGCGCAAGCGTCCAATCACGGTTCAGATCCTTAAGGCTTGAGGGTCAGGTCAGGGCCTGACCGTAAATAACGATTGCGCTGATGCTATCAGAGACGCAGCCGCCCGCCACGACTACGTGCGGTGCCCAAGCCGTGAGGCAACAGGCTGGAGCGGGTGTGTGCATGGCAAATGGCGATAGCCAGGGCGTCGGAGGCGTCGATCTGCGGTTTTGAGGTGAGCTTGAGCATATGCATGACCATCATCTGCACCTGCTCCTTGTTGGCTGCACCGGTGCCGACCACGGCCTGTTTGACCTGGGTCGCGGTGTATTCAGCGATCTCCATGCCCTCCTCGGCACCCGCCACGATGGCAGCGCCACGGGCCTGGCCGAGCTTGAGAGCCGAATCGGCGTTCTTGGCCATGAAGACCTTTTCGATGCCCATGGTGACCGGGCCGTAGGTCTGGATGACTTCACGTACGCCGCGATAGACGATCTGCAGCCGCTCGGCCAATTCCCCTGCGCCGGTGCGGATGCAGCCCGAGGCAACATAGATGCAGCCGCGCGGGGTCTGCTGCACCACGCCAAAACCGGTGATGCGCGAACCGGGGTCGATACCTAGGATTAAAGTCATAACGCCTGCGGGTTGGATAAACACATTTTTTGATACACAGAGACTCTAATGTGGGAGGGGGCTTGCTCCCGATGAGAGAGTGTCAGTAAGTACATTTGTGACTGACCCACCGCCATCGGGAGCAAGCCCCCTCCCACACAAGCCCCTCCCACATTGGGATATTCATCGTTCTTAAGTGAGCTGTTCGGCCACAGACTCAGGGATGTCGGCATTCGAATACACATTCTGCACATCATCCAGGTCTTCAAGCATATCCAGCATCTTCAACACCTTCTGCGCCCCCTCCAGGTCCAGCTCGGCACTGGTGGTCGGCAGCATCACGATTTCCGCGTCGGTGCCGCTGAAACCAGCAGCTTGCAGGGCATTACGCACGGCGTAGAAGCTGGCGAACGAGGTAAACACATCGATAGAGCCGTCTTCGTTGGTGACCACGTCGTCGGCGTCCGCTTCCATCGCGGCCTCCATCAGCGCGTCTTCATCGGTGCCAGGCGCGAAGGTGATCTGCCCTTTGCGTTCGAACAGGTAGGCCACCGAACCATCCGTGCCGAGGTTGCCACCGCATTTGCTGAACGCGTGGCGCACGGCTGCGGCGGTGCGGTTGCGGTTATCGGTCATGCATTCGACCATCACCGCCACGCCGCCCGGGCCGTAGCCTTCATAGGTCAGTTCGACCATATCGTCGGTGTCGGCCGCACCGGCACCACGAGCCACGGCGCGGTCAATGATGTCGCGGCTCATGTTGGCACCCAGCGCCTTGTCCAGCGCCAGGCGCAGACGCGGGTTAGAGCCCGGGTCACCGCCGCCCTGACGGGCTGCGACGGTCAGTTCGCGAATCCACTTGGTGAAGATCTTGCCCTTCTTGGCATCCTGACGCTCTTTGCGGTGCTTGATGTTCGCCCACTTGGAATGGCCAGCCATAACACAACTCCGAAATTCTCTAGAAACCTTATCAATCCCGCCCCCGGCGGGATTTCCCTCTTTTAAACGCAAAGGCGCATCCGAAGATGCGCCTTTTTGACTGCGTACAACCTTATCGCGCTTTCACGCTGCAGCCTTACTCAGCCTTCGGCGTCTCGCGCAGACGGATGTGCAGTTCGCGCAACGCCTTGGCATCCACCACACCCGGGGCCTGGGTCATGACGTCCGCAGCGCTCTGGGTTTTCGGGAAGGCGATCACTTCACGGATCGACTGGGCGCCGGTCATCAGCATCACCAGACGGTCCAGGCCGAACGCCAAACCACCGTGCGGTGGCGCGCCGTATTTCAGGGCGTCGAGCAGGAAGCCGAACTTCTCTTCCTGTTCCGCTTCGTTGATGCCCAGCAGGCGGAACACCGCTTGTTGCATCTCTTTGCGGTGGATACGGATCGAACCGCCACCCAGCTCAGTACCGTTGAGCACCATGTCGTAGGCACGGGACAGTGCGCCTGCCGGGTTGGCTTCCAACTCCTGCGGGGAGCACTTCGGCGCGGTGAACGGGTGGTGCAACGCGCTGAAGCTGCCGTCGTCGTTCTCTTCGAACATCGGGAAGTCGACGACCCACATCGGTGCCCATTCGCAGGTCAGCAGGTTCAGGTCGTGACCGAGCTTGATACGCAGCGCGCCCAGGGCTTCGCTGACGATCTTGGCCTTGTCGGCGCCGAAGAACACGATGTCGCCGTCAACGGCACCGACGCGATCGAGGATCGTGTTCAGGTTGGCTTCAGGGATGTTTTTCACGATCGGCGATTGCAGGCCGTCAACGCCGTTGGCGCGCTCGTTGACCTTGATGTACGCCAGGCCCTTGGCACCATAGATGCCGACAAACTTGGTGTAGTCGTCGATCTGCTTGCGCGGCATGCTCGCGCCGCCAGGTACGCGCAGGGCAGCAATGCGGCATTTAGGGTCGTTGGCCGGGCCGCTGAACACCTTGAAGTCGACATCCTTGAGCTGGTCGGCCACGTCCACCAGTTCCAGCGGGTTACGCAGGTCTGGCTTGTCGGAACCGTAGCGGCGCATGGCTTCTTCGAAGGTCATGTGCGGGAATTCGCCGAACTCCAGGTCCAGCACTTCCTTGAACAGGTTGCGGATCATCTGCTCGGTCAGGCCCATGATCTCTTTTTCATCGAGGAAGCTGGTCTCGATGTCGATCTGGGTGAATTCCGGCTGGCGGTCAGCGCGCAGGTCTTCGTCACGGAAGCACTTGGCGATCTGGTAGTAACGGTCGAAGCCGGCCACCATCAGCAGTTGCTTGAACAGCTGCGGCGATTGCGGCAAGGCGAAGAAGCTGCCGGCGTGGGTACGGCTAGGCACCAGGTAGTCGCGCGCGCCTTCCGGGGTAGCCCGGGTGAGGATCGGCGTTTCGACGTCGAGGAAGCCGTTCTCGTCCAGGAAGCGACGGATGCTGGTGGTCATGCGCGAACGCAGGCGCAGCTTCTCGGCCATTTCCGGACGACGCAGGTCCAGGAAGCGGTAGCGCAGGCGGGTTTCTTCGCCCACGTCGGAGTATTCGTTGAGTGGGAACGGCGGGGTTTCCGACTCGTTCAGCACTTCCAGCTCATAGCCCAGCACTTCAATGCCGCCGGACGCCATGTTCTTGTTCACGGCACCGGCAGGACGCAGGCGAACCTTGCCGGTGATCTTGACGACGTATTCGCTGCGCACGCGGTCGGCGGCGGCGAAGCTCTCGGCGCGGTCCGGGTCGAACACCACCTGGGCCAGACCATCGCGATCACGGATATCGAGGAAGATCACCCCGCCGTGGTCGCGGCGACGGTGAACCCATCCGCAAAGGGTGATTTCCTGACCTTCCAGGGTCTCGTTCAGTTGGCCGCAATAGTGGCTGCGCATCATGGTCGTGGTTTCACTTCTCGTAATTCGAAATTCGGTGGCAGGCCCGCCTCGTCACCGTACATTAAAGCAGGGGACGGATAATGCAGGAGCCTGCGCGTAGAGTTCAACTCAGTCTGCTTTGTCGCCGCCGGCCAGGTTCTTCTTGGCACCGGTCTTGAAATCAGTCTCGTACCAGCCGCTGCCGCTCAGGCGGAAGCCCGGCATGGACAACATCTTCTTCAACTCAGGTGCCTGGCAGGCAGGGCAATCGACCAGCGGCGCTGCGCTGATCTTCTGAATGGCTTCCAACTGGTGACCACAGGAAGCGCATTGATAGTCGTACATGGGCATGGAGATGTCTCGGCGATCAGATCGTTACAGCGCCACGCCCTGCCCTGTGCATAAAGCCCCGGCATGCGCAGCAAAGCGCGGGATTATATCTGGTAAATCGACACAGCGCAGCCGGCTTTCTGCCCCGGGGCCGGCCCACAAGGATGAAGGCCGGGCCCAGGGCCGCCGGGCTACGACGCGAAGGTGCCCTCAGCGGCGGGAGCAACCCGGCCCTTGAGCACGTGAACCACGCACACCACCCTCACCAGCCCACTGAAGTTCTTCACGCCTCCGTAACGCAAATGCACTTCCCGATCGACATAGGACAACAAGGCACTGACCGAACAGGCATTGATCCTGGCGATCTCCGTCAGGATGTTCCAGTAGATCTGCTCAAGCCGCAGGCAGGTCGAAAACCCATTGAGCCTGACCGACCGCGACAAGGGCTTGGCCAGCCCCATATCGAACCCTTTTGCAAAAGGGTCGACCTTTATCTTGTGAAAACCACAGGTTTCCATCACTCCTTTACCCATTCCACGTGACATACACCCGACACTCCATTGCCAAACAGCAGCCAATGGGCTTCTCCCATTGAACGATGGGCCTATAAAACAGCACCCAGCGTGCAGCAGCCAGAAGACGGGGAGTCGTTAGTCGTAGGACAACGCCAGGAAGCGCAGGGAAACAAGCAGGCAGCGCTGAAACAGCGCCGCCCGGGTTCGACAGTTACTGGTTTTCGAGCAGCGAACGCAGCATCCACGCGGTTTTCTCGTGTACCTGCATACGCTGGGTCAACAGGTCGGCCGTCGGCTCATCGCTGACCTTGTCCAGCAGCGGGAAGATGCCTCGGGCGGTACGCGTAACCGCTTCCTGACCGGCCACCAGTTGCTTGATCATCTCTTCGGCGCTCGGCACACCCTCCTCTTCCTTGATCGAAGACAGGCGGGCGTAGATTGAATAGGCGCCCGGCGCCGGGAAGCCCAGGGCACGGATGCGCTCGGCAATGGAGTCCACCGCCAGCGCCAATTCGTTGTACTGCTCCTCGAACATCAAGTGCAGCGTACGAAACATGGGGCCTGTGACGTTCCAATGGAAGTTGTGGGTCTTCAAATACAGAACATAGGTATCGGACAGCAGTCGTGAAAGTCCGTCGACGATGGACTTACGGTCTTCTTCACTGATACCAATATCGATTGCCATGTTTTTCCCCTTCAATTGACGAGTATTCATTGATCAGGTGCAGGACCACTCTAGCAAGAGAGCGAGCCGCATGCAGCCCGTCACGCCCAGGCGACCTGCGGCAAATCGCCCCGCATCGCTTGCAACTCGCGAATTGGCAAGCCTTTTTAGCCGTAGGAACGGTCTCGCAACGCCCGCCAAAAAATCCTGCACCTGTCTAGGACAAGCGTTTGCTGCACAAATGCCGTTGCCGTCGCAACACCCCGAAATGCTTGATTTGAGTAGGCACAGCCTTTGCTGTTAAATAGACGCCGTGTGGCTGCCGTTTATTCCTGCGGCACTTCACATAGGCTGATACCCGTGCACGTGCTCAACGCCTCCCATTGTTCAGAAGCGAACCGTGCCAGTCAGCTCTTCCTTGTGATCCGTCTTAACGTGAGTTAATCAAAATGTTGAAAATCGTCCACCTGCTAACGGGCGTTGCAGCTTTGCTGCTGTCCTTTATCCCGAGCCTGCAGCCTGAAAGCCTGCCCTACCTGCAACAACATGACGCTCTGTACCTGGCCTTGTTCGGCCTTCTTAACCTGACGCTCGCACCGGTAATCCCTTACTGGAACAAAGGCACGCGTCATCAACTGCAAAACCTGGTCAGTGCGCTGCTGGTGCTGACTGTTGTTGTTCAAACCCTCACCCTTTTGGCGCCTATGCCTGAAGTGGGTGGCCATCCGGCTATCCTGCTCAGCCTGGTGATTGCTGTGGTTGCCATTGTTCTTCACCTGGCCATCAGCTTCTACCGTTCGTCTCCGGCGGCCGCGTCGCAAAACTACGACATGACTAACCGGGATACCGGTACCGTCAAGTGGTTCAACACCTCCAAAGGCTTCGGCTTCATTTCCCGCGATTCGGGCGACGATATCTTCGTCCACTTCCGGGCTATCCGTGGCGAAGGCCATCGCGTGCTGGTCGAAGGCCAGCGCGTGGAGTTCTCGGTGATGAACCGTGACAAGGGCCTGCAAGCCGAAGACGTCATCGCTGCCCTGCCGCGTCGCTGATCCCAAGCCTTCGCAGCAAAAAAAACCGCGATCCGGCGTTGGCTGGATCGCGGTTTTTTATGGCCTGTGCATTTCAATAGTGCGGCGGCGGCGCTTCTTCTTCAGATGACTCGAACTGGCCGCCCATTTCTTCCTGGCGCTTGAGCAAGGCCGTCATTTGCAATTGCAGGCGTTCAACCGCCCGCTGCTGTGTGACCAGGATGTCGTTGAGGGTCTCGATGGTGTCGTCCTGGAAGGCCAGGCGGCTTTCCAGGTCGGTAACGCGCTCTTGCAGGTCCATGATTCAGTCCTGGGTAAAGATGAAGTCGGCAGGCAACAGCGCACGCAATCGAGCGCGAATCGCCGCCACTTGCTCTTGGGTATAGGGCCGGGCCGGATGCTTGCCCCACACCGGCGCCGGCCAGGCCGCGTCATCGCGTTTGCGCACGATCACATGCACATGCAATTGGCTGACGACGTTACCCAGCGCACCGATGTTCATCTTGTCAGCGGCCAGCCCCTCGTTAAGCAGTTGCGCCAGGGCCGTCGTTTCTTGCCACAAGGTTTGTTGATCTGCGACATCCAGTTGAAACACTTCGCTGATACCGTCGATGCGTGGCACCAGAATGAACCAGGGGTAATTGGCGTCATTGGACAGCAGCAGGCGACAGAGCGGGAAGTCCCCAATGGCCAAGGTGTCTTGTTGCAGGCGTTGATCTAAGGCGAACACGTGGGCACTCCGTTCGGCAGGTCGGGACAGGCGCCCAGCATACCTTTGAACGCCCAAGGCTTCACGGCCAATCCTGGCACTGTTGAGGCGGGCGGGTGAAAAAATGCACCTTTTGGAGGCAGAAAAACAGTTGATCTACGCTAGACCGGGCCTTTAGGGCACGCACCAAAATGACCCACTCGTGCGTCAAAGGGATCCGCCAACTACCCACTGATGGGGGTGAACCGGTAACGTTTTACCCAAGTGAAGGTTTTGCGGGGCACCCGACAGTGGTAACACCCTGGACGTCAAGCCCAAACCAAACGGCGTAAGAGGCCCGTGCTTATGCGGTTTTTACATTCCCATCACGTTTTTCACGAAAAAATGACATTCGGTCGCCGGTTTGAGCACGCTTGTTGCATTCACCCCCGTATCGTCGGCAACGGCACCCGTCTGGAAGCAGGTGTTTCGCGATAAAAGTAGTAGCGTTTCAGTGCGTATCAAGGAAGTGTTCAAACTTTGAAAGAAGTCTGAAAACAGCATTGAAGTTGTCAGCCTGGATACATTTTGGGCTGTGAATTTGCGACATGGATCTAGCGATTTACGACAGCCTCGTAAAGAAGCTGAAAGGATAATTGAGTAAGTATCGTCAATAGAGCCTGCGTGAGATAACTTTGCGCCGGCAAAAAAAGAAAGAGCCGCCCAGATAAAAATACAGGTGGGACGGCAGTACTCTTCCTAAAACCAAAGGAGCAAATCACGATGCGCGTGATGAAGTGGAGCATGATCGCCCTGGCTGTTTCAGCAGGCACCTCGCAGTTCGCAATGGCGTCCGCCCAGGACGATTCCAAGGGCTTTGTTGAAGACAGCACGTTCAGCATCAATACTCGCGCGCTGTACTTCAGCCGTGACTTCCGTAATGAGCCAGGGGGCGGTTACAGCACCGTCAACGGCAAGCGTAAAAGCCGCGCCGAAGAAACCGGCCTGGGCTTCAATGCCCTGTACGAATCGGGCTTCACCCAGGGCACCATTGGTGTCGGTGTGGACGTGATCGGCCTGATGGGCCTCAAGCTCGACAGCGGCAAGGGTCGCGCCGGCACAGGTCTGTTCCCTACCGGTTCCGACGGTCGCTCCCAGGACGACTACTCCAAAGGCGGCGGCGCAGTTAAGTTCCGCATCTCCAATACCGTGTTGAAAGTGGGTGACCAATACACCACCGCACCGGTGTTCGCCTCTGATGACAGCCGTCTGTTGCCGGAGCTGCCACAAGGTATCTCGATCACCAGCAACGAGATCAAGGGCCTGAAGCTTGAGGGCGGCCACTTCACCTCAAGCGTCGCGCAAAACCAGACCTACCATGACAGCCTGGGCCTGACCAAAACCGACTTTGTCGGCGGCGTCTATGCCTTCACTCCGGAAGTCACCGGTAGCCTGTACTACGCGAAAACCGAAGATTACTTCCGCAAGTACTACAGCAACCTGAACTGGACCCACGCCCTGAGCGATGACCAGTCGTTCGCGCTGGACTTCAACATCTACGATACCAAGAGCGATGGCGCCGGCCTGCAACGTGCAGAGAAGGATGGCGTGACCAAGCTCGACAACCGCGCGTTCAGCTTGCAGGGTGCCTACACAATCGGCGCGCACACCTTCACCCTGGCAGCCCAGAAGGTTACCGGTGACGGCGACTACGGCTACGGCGTAGACGGCGGCGGCACGGTGTTCCTGGCCAACTCCATCGCCCGTTCCGACTTCAACGCCGAAGGCGAGAAGTCCTACCAGGCGCGCTATGACATCAACATGGCAACCTTCGGCATTCCTGGCCTGAGCTTCATGACGCGTTACGTTACCGGTAGCGGCGCCAACACCGGCACTACCAGCAACGGCAAAGAATGGGAACGCGACATCGAAGCCAAGTACGTGATCCAGAGCGGCCCGGCAAAAAACCTGAGCCTGCGCCTGCGTCAAGCGACTTATCGTTCCGGGGATGGCGTTTACTACGGTTCGCCTTCGATCGACGAACTGCGCCTGATTGCGAACTACCCGCTGAACATCTTGTAATTGCCGGTTTAATTACAACGATGGCTTGAGGCTTCGGCCTTAAACAAAAAGCCGCTCCTCTGTTTAACAGGGAGCGGCTTTTTTATTGCAGTTTTGTTTCAACCAACAAAACAACTAGCAAGCTAAGTAACTAGTTTATCAAAGCTGACCTTTCGGCCAACTTCGATAGCAGTACGCCAAGTTATTTCGGCGCACTTTCCTGCATCACGCGAATAACCCGTTGTGGAAACGGAATATCAATCCCTGCCGCTTTCAAACGGTCACGTGCCAGTTCATTAAACATAAACACCACGTCCCAATAATCCGGGGTGTTGGTCCAGCAGCGCAGCGAAACGGTGATGGAGCTGTCGCCCAGGGTCGATACCACCGCTACAGGCGCAGGATCAGCCAGCACGCGGGGATCTTTGGCCAGCTCCAGCAACACTTCACGGGCTTTTTGCAGGTCGGCCTCGTAGTCCACGCCCACATCAAAAACCACCTTGCGGGTCGGCTGGCGGTTGGTATTGGTGATGATGCCGTTGGACAGGATGCCGTTCGGCACGATCACTGTCTTGTTGTCACCGGTACGGATCACGGTGTGGAAGATCTGGATGCTATCGACGGTACCCGAGGTGCCCTGCGCTTCGATCCAGTCACCGATGCGGAACGGACGAAACAGCAGAATCAGCACACCACCAGCGAAGTTCGCCAGGCTGCCCTGCAATGCCAGGCCGATCGCCAGGGTTGCCGCACCGATGGCGGCGACGAACGAGGTGGTTGCCACGCCGATCATCGAGGCCACGCTGACGATCAGCATGACTTTCAGCGCAATGTTCGCCAGGCTGGTGACGAAGTGCTGCAGCGCCAGGTCGGCGTTGCGCACGGCCAGCAAACGGCCTACACGATGGGTAAAGACATTGATCAGCCACCAGCCAATGGCCAGGGTGATCACTGCCAGTAATACCCGGCTGCCATATTCCATGATCATGGGGATCCAAGACTGGGAGGTCTTGATCAGGTGATCCATTTCAGCGTTCAAATCCATCTACTTTCTCCTGTGGTGCGGCGATAGGGCTCTATTGACTGCCTGAAAACGCAATTGAGCCCCGAAGGGCTCAATTGTAGGCACTGATTCTGGGGCGTGGGACGTCAAAAACACCCACAGGTTCCCCAAAGTGCCATCAGTCGCGGAAGTTATTGAACTGCAGCGGCATATCGAAAGTCTTGGCACGCAGGGCCGCAATAGCCTCTTGCAGATCATCGCGCTTCTTGCCGGTGACGCGAACCTGCTCGCCCTGAATGGCGGCCTGGACCTTGAGCTTGGCGTCCTTGATGTGGGCGACGATCTTCTTCGCCAGCTCCTTATCGATGCCTTCCTTGAGCACGGCTTCCTGCTTCATCAGCTTGCCGGAAGCATAGGCGTCCTTGACTTCAAGGCACTGCACGTCGATCTTGCGCTTGACCAGGGCCAGCTTGAGGATCTCGATCATCGCTTCCAGCTGGAAATCGGCTTCAGCGGTCAGGTTGACGGTCAGTTCCTTTTCCTTGAATTCGAAGCTGCCCTTGCCTTTCAGGTCATAGCGACGGTCCAGTTCCTTGACGGCGTTCTCGACGGCGTTGGTGACTTCGTGTTTGTCCAGTTCAGATACCACGTCGAACGAAGGCATGTGATTTCTCCAATATAAGGGGCGGGCTCAGTAGAGATGGAGCACGCCCGAGCTAAAATTCCGGGGCATTATAGCGGTTCTTTCGCGCCATTCACCGCTGGCGACCTTATGGAGCACACACTGATGTCGACCCCCTGGCATATTCTTGGCGCCGGCAGCCTGGGCACCCTCTGGGCCACGCGACTGGCGCGCGCCGGCGTGCCCGTCAGGCTGATTCTTCGTAACCAGGCGCGCCTGGCCAGCTATCGCGCCGGCCAAGGGCTGACCCTGGTGGAACGCGGTGTGGAACACACTTATCCGGTCATCGGCGAAACGCCTGACAGCCCAGAGCCGATTCGGCGTCTGCTAGTAGCATGCAAAGCCTACGACGCTCAAAGCGCCATCGCCCAGTTGCAGCATCGGCTGGCGCCGGACGCCGAATTGATCCTGCTGCAAAACGGCCTCGGCAGCCAGGACGCGGTGGCTGCGCAATGGCCGTCGGCGCGCTGCATCTTTGCCTCCAGCACTGAAGGTGCATTTCGCGATGGCGATTGGCGCGTGGTATTCGCCGGCCATGGCTACACTTGGCTGGGTGACGCGAGCCATCCCACCCCACCGCTGTGGCTGGATGATCTGCAAGCGGCGGGCATTCCCCATGAATGGGCCACCGATATCCTGACGCGCCTGTGGCGCAAGCTCGCGCTCAATTGCGCCATCAACCCACTGACCGTGCTGTACCACTGCCGCAACGGCGGTTTAAGCGCCCACCACTGCGAGGTCGCCACGCTCTGCGCCGAGCTGGCCGAACTGCTGGAGCGCTGCGGCCAGCCTGCGGCTGCACAGGACTTGCACAGCGAAGTCGAGCGAGTAATCCAGGCCACCGCCGCCAACTATTCCTCCATGTACCAGGACGTCGCCAACGCCCGACGTACCGAGATCAGCTACCTGCTGGGCTACGCTTGCCAGGCCGCGGCCCGCCATCAGTTGGCAGTGCCGCATCTGCAACAGGTGCACACGCGCCTGGTGACGCATTTGCTCGCACGCGGATTGGCCAGCGACTGAGGCACGCGCTACCCTGCCTACCTGTCTATCACCTGGGAACCCCCTGATGCCACTGCGCCAGCGTCTTGAAAATCTACCGGTAGGGCAGAAACTGCTGGCGGCCCTGCTAGTACTGTTGACCACCGTATTGCTGGTGGCCAACCTGACGTTTATCAGCGCTGCTTACTGGATCTCCCAGGAAAGCATGGCCCCCCAGGCCTTGCAGGCCATCGGTCGGCTGGTGTCCAACCCGTCGCTTGCCGCACAGGCGCTTGAATCCCCGACCAAGGCCGAGGCACTGCTCAACGAACTGACCAGCTATTCACCGTTGCGCGCCGCCGCCCTGTATGACGGCGAAGGCAACCGCCTGGCGCAGATGCAACACGGCGACCGCCTGCACCTGCCGGACCACTACCGGCATATTGAAGCGTGGCGTGTTACCGAGTTTCGCAGCAACCAGGTCATCACCCTGCCCCGTGGCAACCAGCCTTCCGGGCATTTGTTGCTGGTGGCCACAAGTGAGCTGCCGGTGGCCTTCTATACCGGCACGCTGACCGCGAGCCTGGGCATCCTGATCTTCAGTGTGTTGCTGTGGCTGGTCATCGCCCGGCAGATCAAACGCCTGATTACCCGCCCCATCCATGAACTGGAAGAGCTTTCGCGCCAGGTCACCCGCGAAGAGAACTACGCCCTGCGCGCAGGGCCTGGCAACCATGATGAAATCGGCAGCCTGGCCGAAGCTTTCAACACCATGCTGTCGCGTATCGAAGCCCGCGAGCAGCAACTCAAGCGCGCCCGCGACGACTCCCAGGCCGCCTACGACCAGGCCCAGGGTTTGGCCGAAGAAACCCGGCATACCAACCGCAAGCTCGAACTGGAAGTTCAGGTGCGCAGCAAGATCGAGAAAAAACTCACCGGTTTCCAGAACTACCTCAACAGCATCATCGACTCGATGCCCTCGGCGCTGATCGCCCTGGATGAACAGCTCTACGTCACTCAGTGGAACCAGGAAGCCACTGCTCTCTCCGGCACGCGCCTGGACGAAGCCCTGAACCAGCCGATCTTTCTGGCCTTCCAGCCCCTCAAGCCGTACCTGCCACAAATCAAGGCAACGGTGGAGCAACACTCGGTGGAGCGGATAGAACGGGTCACCTGGATCAAGGACGACGAGCCCAAGCATTACGCCCTGACGTTCTATCCATTGATGGGCGGTGCCGGGCGCGGCGTGGTGATCCGGATCGACGACATCACCCAGCGCCTGTCCCTGGAAGAAATGATGGTGCAATCTGAGAAGATGCTCTCGGTCGGCGGCCTCGCGGCCGGTATGGCCCATGAGATCAACAACCCTCTGGGCGCCATCCTGCATAACGTGCAGAACATTCGCCGCCGCCTGTCCCCCGACCTGCCCAAGAACCTGGAGCTCGCCGAACAAGTGGGGATTGAACTGGACACGGTCAATCGCTACCTGCAAGGCCGCGAAGTCCCGCAGTTGCTCGACGGCATCCAGCAAGCTGGCGCCCGCGCCGCGAAAATCGTCACCCACATGCTCAGCTTCAGCCGGCGCAGTAATCGCCAGATGGCCCCCTGCGACTTGCCGGCCTTGATCGACCAGGCCGTGGAAATTGCCGGCAACGATTTCGACCTCACCATCGGCTTCGACTTCAAGGGCCAAGCGATCATCCGCCAGTTCGACCCGCAACTGGGCCCCGTGCCCGGCACCGCCAACGAGCTGGAACAAGTGCTGCTCAATTTGCTGAAGAACGCCGCCCAGGCCATTCACCTGCGTGAAGACGACAGCGAACCGGGGCGCATTATCCTGCGCACCCGCCTCAACCCGCCGTGGGCAGAAATCCAGGTGGAAGACAACGGCATCGGCATGAGCGAAAACGTGCGCAAACGCACGTTCGAGCCGTTCTTCACCACCAAGGAAATCGGCCAGGGCACCGGGCTTGGGCTGTCGGTGTCGTATTTCATCATTACCAACAACCACAAGGGCCAGATGGAAGTGCATTCCACCCTGGGCCAGGGCACGTGCTTTACCTTGCGCCTGCCGCTTGCCGGCAGCCAATTGCCCCCCACTGAACTTACCCAACTGGAGCACTGACCATGGGCTTTCGCCTGTCGAAGATCTACACCCGTACCGGCGACAAGGGCGAGACCGGCCTCGGCGACGGCCGCCGCGTGCCCAAGGACCACCCACGCGTGGAGGCGATTGGCGAGGTGGATACGCTGAACAGCCAGTTGGGCTTGCTGCTGGCCAACCTTGAAGAGCAAAGCGGCAAGCATCCGGCGCTAATGGATGTGATTGAGGTGCTCACACCTTGCCAACATCGCCTTTTCGACCTGGGCGGCGAGCTGGCGATGCCGGTGTACAAGGCATTGAATGCGGCGGAAGTGGATCGGCTGGAAGCGGCGATTGATCGCTGGAATGAGGAGGTTGGGCCGCTGGAGAACTTCATCCTGCCTGGCGGCTCGGCGTTGATCGCCCAAGCCCATGTGTGTCGTAGCCTGGCGCGCAGTGCGGAGCGGCGGTGTCAGCACCTGAATGCGCTGGAGCCGCTGGAGGGGGTGGGATTGGCGTATATCAATCGGTTGTCGGACTTGCTGTTTGTGGCGGCCAGGGTGATTGCCCGGCGCCAAGGTGTTGCTGAAGTGTTGTGGCAGGCGGCTGCCAAGCCACACTGAGATTTATCGGGTGACTGGCAAGACCTCATCGGGAGCAAGCCCCCTCCCACATTTTGAATTGTGAATACATTCAAGTGTGGGAGGGGGCTTGCTCCCGATAGGGCCCGTCAGCGCAACATCAAACCTGCGGCCAGAAGGCCCGAATCCCAGCCACGCCTTGCGCCCCGGCTTCCCAGGCCTGCTCCCGCTGCGCAGGCCCAACCCCGCCCAGCAGAAACACCGGCTTACTGAACCCGGCGATCAACTGCGCCGCCTGCTCCCAACCTAAAGGCTGCGCATCCGGATGCGTCTGGGTCGGCTGTACCGGCGACAGGGTGACAAAGTCCACGTCCATCATCTCTGCCAGTGCCAGCTCTTCGGCGTTGTGGCAAGAAGCCGCCAACCAGCGATCCTTCGGCAGCGGTCGGCCTTTGCTCGCATACTTACGCAGTTGCGCCGAGGTCATGTGCCAGCCGGCGGCAGGGAAATCCCCCAGCCATTCGAACGGCCCTTTAAGCATCAGTTGTGCCTTGCCGGCACACAAGCCAACCGCATCCACCGCCAGATCGCGGTATTTGGGGTCATAGCCGTTGGGCGCACGCAGTTGAACCAGCTTGATGCCACCAGCGATGGCCTTCTGGATACCACGCAACAACATCGGGGTTTCCAGCTCACCGGGGGTGATCAGGTACTCGGCGGGCAGGCGCGCAGCAGCAACAATCGGCGCATTCGCCGCCGGGAACTCATAGTTGAGCAAGTCCCGCGGCGACACCCATTCCAACGGCTGCCCTTCGGCCCCATGAGGCTCGCCGGTAAAAGCCGAGACTTCCCAGACATCCAGCAATACCTGCTTGTCCGGGTAGTCGTGCTGCACCTTGATCAGCGGCCGCGCCGTGGTGACCTGGATACCCAGTTCTTCCTGCAATTCACGGGACAAGGCCGTGGCGACCGACTCATCGGCCTCCACCTTGCCGCCGGGAAATTCCCAGAGGCCGCCTTGATGCTGGGTATCGGCACGGCGCGCCAACAGGATCCTGCCGTCGACACCGCGGATCACCGCTGCTGCTACATGCACTCGTTTCACCACCAGTTTCCTCTTGGTATCAGGTACGGTATTCCGCGTTGATCTTCACGTATTCGTGGGACAGGTCGGTAGTCCAGATGGTTTCGCTGCACTCGCCGCGGCCCAGTTCGATGCGGATGGTGATTTCTTCCTGCTGCATCACCGCCGAGCCCTGGGCTTCGGTGTAGGTTTCGGCACGGGCACCGCGGCTGGCGATGCATACGTCGCCCAGGAACACGTCGATCTTGCTCACGTCCAGGTCCGGCACGCCGGCACGGCCAACGGCGGCCAGGATACGCCCCCAGTTCGGGTCCGATGCAAACAGTGCGGTCTTGATCAGCGGCGAGTGAGCCACGGTGTAACCCACATCCAGGCATTCCTGATGGTTGCCGCCGCCATTGACTTCAACCGTAACGAACTTGGTCGCGCCCTCGCCGTCGCGCACGATGGCCTGGGCCACCTCCATGCACACTTCAAACACGGCCTGTTTCAACGCCGCAAACAGCGGGCCTTCGGTGGACGTGATTTCCGGCAAGTTGGCCTGGCCAGTGGCGATCAGCATGCAGCAGTCGTTGGTGGAAGTGTCGCCGTCGATGGTGATGCGGTTGAACGACTTGTTGGCGCCATCGAGCATCAGGCGCTGCAGCACATCGCGGGAGACTTTGGCGTCGGTGGCGATATAACCGAGCATGGTGGCCATATTCGGACGGATCATGCCTGCGCCCTTGCTGATACCGGTCACGGTGACGGTCACGCCGTCATGCACGAACTGGCGGCTCGCGCCTTTTGGCAAGGTGTCCGTGGTCATGATGCCGGTGGCCGCAGCCGCCCAGTTATCCACAGACAGGTCATCCAGCGCAGCCTGAAGGGCGCCTTCGATTTTTTCCACTGGCAGCGGCTCACCGATCACGCCGGTGGAGTACGGCAGCACTTGGCTGGCGTCCACGCCGGCCAGTTGCGCCAGCTTGGCGCAGGTGCGCGCAGCCGCCACCAGGCCAGGCTCGCCGGTGCCGGCGTTGGCGTTGCCGGTATTGGTCAGCAGGTAGCGAATCGACCCGGCCACCCGCTGCTTGGCCAGGATCACTGGCGCGGCGCAAAAAGCGTTGAGGGTGAATACACCTGCCACGGTCGAGCCTTCGGCACAGCGCATCACTACCACATCCTTGCGCCCCGGGCGCTTGATGCCGGCCGAAGCGATACCGAGTTCAAAACCGGCGACCGGGTGCAATGTGGGCAAAGGACCAAGACCAACAGCCATGTATGCGCTCCTTGAAATAGATGATGTCTGTGCCGTCGCTATCGACGGTGGGAATTAATGGCAAAACGCCGCGACGGCTGGTGCCGGTCGCGGCGCGGGGGTGTTGCAGCGTCAGGCGAAAATCTTATTCGATCTGGCCGTGGCAGTGTTTGTATTTCTTGCCCGAACCGCAGAAGCACAGCTCGTTGCGGCCCAGTTTCTGATCATTGCGAACCGGGCTTTGAGCCAGGGCCACGTCGACCTCTTCACCCAACGCTTCAGGCGCTTCCAGGCCCGGAGCCTCGTCATGCTGGAACTGCATGCGCGCAGCCAGCGCCTCGGCTTCCTGACGCAGGCGTGCCTCTTCCTCGATCGGGTCTTCGCGACGCACCTGAACGTGGGACAGCACGCGAATCGAATCGCGCTTGATCGAATCCAGCAGCTCGGAGAACAGCGTGAACGACTCGCGCTTGTACTCCTGCTTCGGGTTCTTCTGGGCGTAACCGCGCAGGTGGATGCCGTGACGCAGGTGGTCCATGGTCGACAGGTGGTCTTTCCACAGGTCGTCCAGCACGCGCAGCACGATTTGCTTCTCGAAGGTGCGCAGTGCTTCAGCACTCGCCTGCTCTTCTTTCTCGTTGTACGCGGCCAGCAGTTCGGCCATCAGTTTTTCGCGCAGGGTTTCTTCGTACAGGTGGTCGTCTTCGTCCAGCCATTGCTGAACCGGCAAGTCGACACCGAAGTCGCTCTTCAACGCGGCTTCCAGGCCGGCAACATCCCACTGTTCAGGCAGGGACTGTGGCGGGATATGGGCGCTGACGGTGGCGTTGAGCACGTCCTGACGGAAGTCAGCGATGGTCTCGCCAATATTGTCGGCGGCCAGCAACGTGTTACGCATGTGATAGATCACTTTACGCTGTTCGTTGTTGACGTCATCGAACTCGAGCAGTTGCTTGCGAATGTCGAAGTTGCGGCCTTCGACCTTGCGCTGGGCTTTCTCGATGGCGTTGGTCACCATGCGGTGCTCGATCGCTTCACCGGACTGCATGCCCAGGGCCTTCATGAAGTTCTTCACCCGATCAGAGGCGAAGATGCGCATCAGGCTGTCTTCCAGCGACAGGTAGAAACGGCTGGAACCGGCGTCCCCCTGACGGCCGGCACGGCCACGCAGCTGGTTGTCGATACGGCGCGATTCGTGACGCTCGGAGGCGATCACCTGCAAGCCACCGGATTCCAGCACGGCCTGGTGGCGCTTCTGCCAGTCAGCCTTGATCTGGGCGATCTGCTCAGGGGTCGGGTTGTCGAGCGAGGCCACTTCCACTTCCCAGTTGCCGCCCAACAGGATGTCGGTACCACGACCGGCCATGTTGGTAGCGATGGTCAGCGCGCCAGGGCGACCGGCCTGGGCAATGATCTCGGCTTCCTTTTCGTGGAACTTGGCGTTGAGTACCTTGTGCTCGATGCCTTCCTTGTTAAGCAGGTTGGACACGTGCTCGGAAGTTTCGATAGTGGCGGTACCCACCAGGATCGGGCGGCCCTTGGCCATGCCGTCCTTGATGTCATTGATGATCGCCGCGTATTTCTCTTCGGCAGTCAGGAACACCAGGTCGTTGTAGTCTTTACGCGCCAACGGTTTGTTCGGCGGAATGACCATCACGGCCAGGTTGTAGATCTGGTGGAATTCGAACGCTTCGGTGTCGGCCGTACCGGTCATGCCGGACAGTTTGTTGTACAGACGGAAGTAGTTCTGGAAGGTGGTGGACGCCAACGTCTGGCTTTCGGCCTGGATGTTGAGGTGTTCCTTCGCTTCGATGGCCTGGTGCAGGCCTTCGGACAGACGGCGACCGGGCATGGTACGACCGGTGTGTTCGTCAACCAGCACGACCTGGCCGTCCTGCACGATGTATTCGACGTTGCGATGGAACAGCTTGTGGGCGCGCAGGCCGGCGTACACGTGGGTCAACAGGCCCAGGTTGTGCGCGGAGTACAGGCTTTCACCCTCGGCCAGTTCGCCGATCTGGGTCAGCATCTCTTCGACGAACTGGTGACCGGCTTCGTTGAGTTCGACCTGGCGGGTCTTCTCGTCGATGGTGAAGTGACCTTCTTTGGTCACCACGCCTTCGACTTCCTCGATGTGCTGCTCCAGGCGCGGGATCAACTTGTTGATCTCGGTGTACAGGCGCGAGCTGTCTTCGGCCTGACCGGAGATGATCAGCGGCGTACGGGCTTCGTCGATGAGGATGGAGTCGACTTCGTCGATCACGGCAAAGTTGAGTTCACGCTGGAATTTTTCTTCCATGCTGAACGCCATGTTGTCGCGCAGGTAGTCGAAACCGAATTCGTTGTTGGTGCCGTAGGTGATATCGGCGGCGTAGGCAGCGCGCTTCTCTTCCGGCGGCTGGAACGGCGTTACCACGCCGACGGTCAGGCCGAGGAATTCATACAGCGGGCGCATCCAGTTGGCGTCCCGGCGGGCCAGGTAGTCGTTCACCGTCACAACGTGCACGCCCTTGCCGGACAGTGCGTTGAGGTAAACGCCCAGGGTTGCCACCAGGGTCTTGCCTTCACCGGTACGCATTTCGGCAATCATGCCTTCATGCAAGGTCATACCGCCGATCAACTGGACGTCGAAGTGGCGCATGCCCATAACGCGCTTACCGGCTTCGCGGGCGACCGCGAAGGCTTCGGGCAGCAGCTTGTCGAGGGTTTCACCTTTGGCTATGCGGGCCTTGAACTCTTGGGTCTTGGCGCGCAATTGCTCGTCCGACAGAGCAACCATCTGCTCCTCGAAGGCATTGACCAGCTGCACCGTCTTGAGCATGCGTTTGACTTCGCGCTCATTCTTGCTTCCAAAAAGTTTCTTTAACAAAGGCGCAAACATATCGGCAGGTTCTTCCACACATAGGGATGGAGGGCGCACCGTGAGTGGCCCGAGCAGCCCTCACGGCCGCATTGCGAACGCGCATTCTACCCGGAATCGTGGGTGAGGAAAGTAACGTTGTTTCCCGATGCAGGCGCGGCGCTATGAGAGGGCTTGTTTAAAATAAGGGCTTTTGCGCGAACTTCAACCCATAGAGCGCAGAAGTTACTTATTGATTTCATGGGTAAAGCCCAGCCAAGGCATGGCCGCGGGGCGTACCGGCGCTTTCTGGTAAGATAACCGCTCTGTTACCTAAGGTGTCTAAACATGGCATTTCGCCCTCTTACAGCCCGCGCTCCCGGCGTGTTGCTTCGCGAAGCCAAGCCGTTGAAAGCCATCTTTGGCCATGCGCAACGCTTGGGCCGTTTGCAGCGCCTGCTTGAAAGCCAGTTGCAACCGGCCGCACGTGAGCATTGTCATGTGGCGTCCTGGCGAGAAGGCAATCTGCTATTAATTGTCACTGATGGCCATTGGGCCACACGCTTGCGCTATCAGCAAAAACGCTTGCAGCGCCAGTTGATGGTCTTTGACGAGTTCGCCGGTTTGACGCGCATTCAGTTCAAGGTACAGCCGCCCACCGTGCCGCAAGGCGCAGTGGGGCATACGATGGACCTGTCGGAAAATGCGGCCGAAACCCTGCAGGCAACGGCCGAAGGGATCAGCGACCCAGGCTTGCGCGCAGCCCTGGAACGGCTGGCCGCCCATGCCCGGCCCAAAGCCTGAACACTACTTGCGTTTGCTGCCGCCCAGCAACGAGCCCAACAGGCCACGCACCAACTGGCGCCCCATTTGATTGGCCGCCTGCTGCATGGCTGACTTCAGCGCCTTGCCGGCAGTAGTCCCCAGGAATGCACCGGCCTTGTCGGTAAAGCTCGGTTCTTCGGCGGTCGGTGCGGTTTCCTCGGTGGGCCCAAGTTCCTTGCGAGCCATCAGCACTTCATAGGCCGACTCCCGGTCAACCGGCTTGTCATAGCGGCCCAACAGCGGCGAACTGGCGACCAACGCCGCACGCTCTGCTGCGCTGAGCGGCCCGATCCGCGATTGCGGGGGAGCAACCAGTACGCGCTGGACGACTTCCGGGGTGCCCTTTTCCTGCAAGGTTCCCACCAACGCCTCACCCGTCCCCAACTCTGTGAGCACCGACAAGGTATCGAAGGTCGGGTTGGGCCGGAAACCATCGGCCACCGCCCGCAGGGATTTCTGCTCTTTGGCGGTGAACGCACGCAAACCATGCTGAATGCGCAAACCCAGTTGCGCCAGCACCGTATCCGGCAAGTCGCCCGGTGATTGGGTGACAAAGTACACGCCGACGCCTTTGGAGCGGATCAAGCGTACGACTTGCTCCAGACGTTCCTGCAAGGCTTTTGGCGTATCCGCGAACAGCAAATGCGCCTCGTCGAAAAACAGCGCCAGCAGCGGTTTGTCGGCATCGCCACGCTCCGGCAACTGCTCAAACAACTCTGCCAGCAGCCACAACAGGAAGGTCGCGTAGACCTTCGGCGCTTCATGCACCAGCCGGCTGGCATCGAGCAGATGAATGCGCCCGCGGCCATCGCTGGCCGGTTGCAGAATATCTTCAAGTTGCAGGGCCGGCTCGCCAAACAAGGCTTCGGCGCCCTGCTGCTCCAGCACAGCCAGGCGTCGCAACAGCGCCTGGCTGGAACCGGTGGTCATCAACGCCGCGTCTTCACCCAGCAGCTCCGGGTGATAGCGCAGGTGATTGAGCAGTGCCTTGAGATCCTTGAGGTCCAGCAGCAACAGACCTTCGCGGTCGGCCACCTTGAAGGTCGCATAGAGCGCCGATTGCTGGCTGTCAGTCAGCTCCAACAAGCTGCCGAGCAACAACGGGCCCATTTCGCTGATGGTGGTGCGCAGCGGATGACCGGACTGCCCGTGGATATCCCACAGGGTGACCGGATACGCCTGGGCCGTGTAATCCAGGAACGGCATACCGGCAATGCGCTCGGCCACTTTGCCCTGAGGGTTGGCGGCGGCGCCCAGGCCACAGAGGTCGCCCTTGATGTCAGCGGCGAACACCGCCACGCCCGCATCACTGAAGGCTTCGGCCAGGCGCTGCAAGGTGACGGTCTTGCCGGTGCCGGTGGCGCCGGCGATCAACCCGTGACGGTTGGCCAGGCGCATGGACTGGGCGATGGGCTGGCCGTCAAGGCCGGCACCGATAAGCAGTTGTGTGGAGTCAGGCATTTCGTCACCTATGGTTAATCTTTAGTGCCGCGAGGTCGATATAGACGGATGTAAGCCCGACAAAGACTAAAAAATGGTCAGATAATTCCGATATGGACCAACGGAGCTATCACCAGAAATACCACACCTTTTTTAACGCTGCCATTTTGCGCCTCCCCTATAGGACGCGCCTCGGATATTAAGACCTTAGCGGACCCTACAAGCCATGAATAAAAATCTGCGCTTCAGCCACAAGATCCTGCTTGCAGCCTCCCTTATCGTCATCGCCGCCTTCGCGTTGTTTACCCTTTACAACGACTACCTGCAGCGCAATGCGATTCGTGACGACCTCAATAACTACCTGCACGAAATGGGCGACGTTACCGCCAGCAATATCCAGACCTGGCTCACCGGGCGTATCGCCCTGGTGGAAAACGCTGCGCAAAACATTGCCATCAATCCTGAACCGTCCGTGGTTGCCAGCCTGCTGGAACAGAAAGCGCTGACGTCTTCGTTCATGGCGACCTACGTGGGTGACAGCCAGGGCACCTTCACCATTCGCCCTGACACCAAGATGCCCGACGGCTTCGACCCGCGTGTTCGCCCCTGGTACAAGGGCGCCCAGGCCAGCAATGGCTCAACCCTGACCGAACCTTATATAGACGCGGCCACCGGGCAACTGATCATCTCCGTGGCC
Organism: Pseudomonas sp. P867; assembly: GCF_019891455.1. Classification (NCBI taxonomy): domain Bacteria; kingdom Pseudomonadati; phylum Pseudomonadota; class Gammaproteobacteria; order Pseudomonadales; family Pseudomonadaceae; genus Pseudomonas; species Pseudomonas sp. P867. The sequence continues at coordinate 218,791 of NZ_JAFLXB010000003.1, forward strand.
ACCCCCAGCGCCAAGGGGGGCCAAAGTATCGGTGTGGTAGGCGGCGACCTGAGCCTGCAAACCCTGGTGGATAACATTGGCGCGCTGGATTTCGGCGGCATGGGTTATGCCTTCCTGGTCAGTGCCGACGGCAAGGTGCTGGTGCACCCGGACAAAACCCTGGTGATGAAGACCCTGGCTGACGTGTATCCAAAGGACACGCCGAAGATCAGCAGCGACTTCAGCGAAGTACAAGCCAACGGCAAAACCAACATCGTGACCTTCACCCCGATCAAGGGCCTGCCATCGGTGAACTGGTACCTGGGTGTGTCGGTGGATAAAGCCAAATCGTTCGCCATGCTCAGTGAGTTCCGTACATCAGCCGTGATCGCCACGATCATCGCGGTGGTGATCATCATCGCCTTGCTGGGCATGTTGATCCGCGTGCTGCTGCAACCGCTGCACCTGATGACCCGGGCCATGCAGGACATCGCCGACGGCGAGGGTGACCTGACACGGCGCCTGATCATCCAGAACAACGATGAGTTCGGCACCCTGGGTACGGCCTTCAACCGCTTCGTCGAGCGCATCCACACCTCGATTCGCGAAGTGTCGTCAGCCACCGAGCAGGTCAATGAAGTGGCGCTGCGCGTGGTTAGCGCCTCCAATTCGTCGATGGTCAACTCCGACGAACAGGCCAACCGCACCAACAGCGTCGCCGCCGCCATCAACCAACTGGGTGCCGCCGCCCAAGAGATCGCGCGCAACGCTGCGCAAGCCTCCAATCAGGCCAGCGACGCCCGGCATTTGGCTGAAGACGGCCAGCAAGTGGTTGAGCGCAATATCAAGGCAATGACGCAGTTATCGAGCATGATCAGCGCCTCCAGCAGCAATATCGAAGCACTTAACAACAAAACAGTGAATATCGGCCAGATTCTGGAAGTGATCACCAGCATTTCCCAGCAAACCAACCTGCTGGCGCTCAACGCCGCCATCGAAGCGGCGCGCGCCGGGGAAGCCGGGCGTGGCTTTGCGGTGGTGGCCGATGAAGTGCGCAACCTGGCCCATCGCACTCAGGAATCGGCGCAACAGGTGCAAACGATGATCGAGGAGCTACAAGTGGGCGCGCGCGATTCGGTCAGTACCATGAGTGAAAGCCAGCGTCACAGCCTGGACAGCGTTGAAATCGCCAACCTGGCCGGTGAGCGCTTGAACAGCGTGACCCAGCGCATTGGCGAGATCGACGGCATGAACCAGTCGGTCGCCACCGCCACTGAAGAACAGACCTCGGTAGTGGAGTCGATCAACATGGACATCACCGAGATCAACACCCTCAATCAGGAAGGGGTGGAAAACCTGCAATCGACGCTGCGCGCCTGCTCGGACCTGGAACAACAGGCCTCGCGCCTGAAGCAATTGGTGGGTAGCTTCCGGATCTGAGGTCCCCCACCTTAATCCACCTGTAGGAGCGAGCAAGCTCGCTCCTACACAGTGCATTTGTCCGCTCCCGCCACCTTCATCCTGCGAATCTAAACCGAACATCTATCCTTACCTCAGGTCCATCTAGGGAGAGCAATGGATCGGAGGGATGTTCATCGTGCATATCGCTGACATAACCATGTTCTACGCCCCGGCAAGCGGTGGCGTACGCACTTACCTCGATGCCAAGCATCGACGTCTGGCGCTCAAGCCCGGGATTCGCCATAGCCTGTTGATCCCCGGCGCGCACTTGAGCGAACAGGACGGGGTCTTCAAAGTACCGGCCCCTGCCCTGCCCTTTGGCAAGGGTTACCGCTTCCCCCTTCGCCTGGCGCCCTGGCGAAATGTCCTGCACGATTTACAGCCCGATCTGATCGAAGTCGGCGATCCATACCTGACTGCCTGGGCAGCGCTGGATGCCCGGCGTCAGTTGGATGTGCCGATCATCGGCTTCTACCACTCCGACCTGCCGCTGCTGGTGAGCAACCGCATGGGGCCCTGGTTTACTCCCAACGTTGAAGCCTATGTCAGCAAACTCTATGGGAATTTTGACCGGGTGCTCGCCCCCAGCCAGGTAATGGCCGACAAACTCAGTGGACTCGGGGTAAAAAACGTCTTCGTCCAACCTCTGGGGGTTGACCTGCACACCTTCACCCCGGATGCGCGCGACCCCGGCCTGCGTGCCGAACTGGGAATTGGCCAAGATACACGGCTGTTGATCTTCGCCGGACGCGGTTCCAAGGAGAAGAACCTGCCGGTACTGCTCAACTGCATGAAGCGCCTGGGCGAGGGCTACCACTTGTTGCTGGTGGGCTCCGGTATGCCAGCCAGCGTGCCGGACAATGTCACTGTGATAGATGGTTTCCGCCCCGCTCACCATGTCGCCCGGCTGATGGCCAGCGCCGACGCTTTGTTGCATGGCGGCGACCAGGAAACCTTCGGCCTGGTGATTCTGGAAGCCATGGCCAGTGGCATCCCGGTCGTCGCCGTCGCGGCCGGGGCCTTTACCGAGATTGTCGATGAGCGCTGTGGCCTGCTGTGTGCCCCCAACGACCCCAAGGCGATGGCCGATTCGGTGCGCGAACTGTTCAGCACCGACAGCCGGCGTTTGGGCGCCCAGGCTCGGCGCCATGTCGAGCAGCATTACGCGTGGGACACGGTGGTCGACAGCCTGCTGGGGCATTACCACTCGGTGCTGGGCAGTCATAAGCCGATGCTCGCCCATGGCTGAACCTGCGCTGATGCTGGTGCTGCACGACGTGGCACCGAGCACCTGGGCCGACTACCGGCCCTTTGTCGAGGCCGTCGATGCCTTGGGCAACGTGCCCATCACCTGGCTGGTGGTGCCGGACTTCCATCACCATGATGCCCTGGCAGCCCACCGCGATTTTCGCCAGCTGCTCGACAGCCGCGTCGCCAAGGGCGACGAACTCGCCTTGCACGGCTATTACCACTGCGACGACCAACCTGCGCCGCGTTCGCCGAAAGAGTGGTTCATGCGGCGCATCTACACCCATGAAGGCGAGTTTTACCAGTTGTCCGAGGCCGAGGCGTTACGGCGTCTTACTGCCGGCATCGAAATATTCCAGCGCAATGACTGGCCGTTGCACGGCTTTGTCGCCCCGGCCTGGTTGATGAGCGAAGGCACCCGCCAGGCGTTGCGCCAGTTACCGCTTTGCTACACCAGCGACCCGCAGCATCTTTATCGCCTGCCTGACTTCACCCCTATCGATGCCCCGGGTCTGGTCTGGAGTGCCCGCAGCGCCTGGCGCCGCGGGCTGTCCAAAGTGCTCAGCGACCGGCGCGAACAGCGCTGGCGCGAGGCGCCGCTGATCCGATTGGGATTGCACCCGGTGGACATGCGCCACGAGTTTTCCCGTCGTTATTGGCTGCAAACCCTGCAACGCCTGCTCAACGCGGGTCGTCGTCCCCACACCAAGGCCGCCTGGCTGAAGACGCAGTCATGGGCCGATTGATCTGGCTGCTGTTGGCCCTCTTGGTCGCACTGTTGATACCCGTATGGCTGGGCGGCGGCGAAACGGTCGCGCGCCTGCGGCAGTTTCCCTTACCCCAACTAGCGGGGATGTTTGCCATGATTATCGGCTGCTGGCTGATCAACAGCCTGCGTCTGCGCCTGTTGCTGGGCGAGCAAGGCAGCCAACTGGGACGGCTCAAAAGCCTGGGGGCAGTGATATCGACCGAGTTCGCCATGTGCGCCACGCCCGGCGGCAGCGGCGGACCGCTGACCCTGATGGCGTTGCTGGCGCGCAATGGCATACGCCCTGCCCGTGCGAGCGCGGTATTCGCCATGGACCAGTTGAGCGATTTGCTGTTTTTTCTGTGCGCCTTGGCGGGAATCGTTTTGTATGCGCTGTTCCATAGCCTCAACCCGCGCCTGGAATGGTTGCTGGGGCTCAGTGTCATATCGATGATAGGCGGGATCATCAGTGGCCTGGCGGTGGTGCGTTTTCATCGTCGGCTGATTCGCCTGGCCGGCGCGATGCTCAAGGCCATTAGGGTAAGGGCCCCCACCCGTCGGCGCTGGGCTCGCAGGTTGCTGCGTTTTCTCGCGGCGTTCACTGCCACACTGAAATTACCCTGGCCCTTGTTGCTCGGTGTGTTCGCGCTGACCAGCCTGCATTGGTTGTTGCGCTACAGCGTGTTGTACCTGGCGCTGCGCGGTTTGGGCGGGGATGTGCAGTGGGCCTTGAGCTTCCTGATCCAGATGCTGTCCCTGACGGCGGGGCAGTTCAGTCTGTTGCCGGGCGGGGCGGGAGCGGCAGAGCTGACATCAGCGGCCTTACTGGCCCCCATGGTCGGCAAGTCCACTGCGGCAGCGGCAATCCTGATCTGGCGGGCGGTCACCTATTACTTCTATCTGCTGGCCGGCGCCCCGGTCTTTGTGCTGATGGTCGGCAAACCGCTGTTCAAGCGTCTTTTACAGGGTCGAGAGGCGGCTCGTCCTGCGCCTGCAGCTGTTCCCACAAACGGGCCGCATCGGGAAACTCAGTACCATCCTCGGCGCCCAGTGCCTGCGGGTCGTAGCGACTCAGACAACCCTCGCCCACCGTAGCGGGCGCCCTGGAGGTGGCTTTATCGAGTGGATCGGTCATAGAGGCCTCCTTGATAGCAGGAATAAAAAAGGGCCTGAGGAGTTTTACTCCCAGGCCCCTGCTTATTCAACCAAACCCGAACGATCAGAACACCACGGTCTTGTTGCCGTGTACCAATACCCGATCTTCCAGGTGGTAACGCAGGCCACGCGCCAGCACCATTTTCTCGACGTCCCGGCCAAACCGCACCATGTCTTCGATGCTGTCACTGTGGCTGACACGCACCACGTCCTGTTCGATGATCGGGCCGGCGTCCAGCTCTTCGGTGACGTAGTGGCACGTCGCGCCAATCAATTTCACGCCGCGCAGGGAAGCCTGGTGATACGGCTTGGCCCCAACAAACGATGGCAAGAAACTGTGATGGATATTGATCACCTTGCCGGCGTATTCGCGGCACAGTTCAGGTGGCAGGATCTGCATATAGCGCGCCAGCACCACCACATCCGCTTCGTGCTGCTTGACCAGGCGCGAAACCTCGGCGAATGCCGGCTCCTTGTCCTGCGGGTTGACCGGTACGTGGTAGTACGGGATGCCATGCCACTCGACCATGCTGCGCAGGTCGTCATGGTTGGAGATCACGCAGGCGATCTCGCAGTCCAGCTCGTCGCTGTGCCAACGGTGCAGTAGATCTGCCAGGCAGTGGGATTCGCGGCTGGCCATCAGCACCACGCGTTTTTTCTGTTCCGTGTCGGTGATGTGCCAGGTCATCGAAAACTCTTCAGCGATGGGCGCAAACGCCTCGCGGAAAGCTTCCAGGCCAAAGGGCAGCGTATCGGCACGAATTTCGTGACGCATGAAAAACCAACCGCTGAGATCGTCCGAGTGATGGCTCGCCTCGGTGATCCAACCATTGTGGGAAGCCAGAAAGTTACTGACCTTGGCAACGATGCCAACCCGGTCCGGGCAAGCAATCACCAGCCGAAAAGTGCGCATTAGGGGGAAACTCCAGAACTTCGCAAAGGCCGCTATTCTAGCGATTGCGCAGAAAAACTGCAGTATTCCTTGCGCCTTATTCTGCAGCCGCCTGGTGGCAACAGCCCTTAATAGCGTAAGGCTTTACCATCGCTATATGACCGTACAACGGCACGCCCAGACAGTTAGCGAAAAATTAAGGTATTTATCTTTCGGCGTAACGGCTGCCAATTAACACTTTTGCATCGCTTTGCCACAAACATTCAATCTGCTTCACATAAATATTTTCTTAAATGTTTACTTGGTGAAATTGCCTGACTATTATTAGGCCACTCACCCTGTCAATCAGCGTTCTACATAAGGTAGTCCACATGTCCCTGATCAACGAATACCGCGCCACCGAAGAAGCAATCAAAGAGCTGCAAGCCCGTTTGAAGAACCTGTCCCAAGACGACAAGCTGCAAACCGAGCTGGAATTCGAAGGCAAACTGCGCACCCTGATGGGTGAATACTCCAAATCCCTGCGTGACATCATCGCGCTGCTGGATCCAGAGTCGAAAGTTAAAGCGCCGCGCGGCGCTGTAAAAACTACCGGCACCAAGCGTGCTCGCAAAGTCAAGCAATACAAAAACCCGCACAACGGCGAAGTGATTGAAACCAAAGGTGGCAACCACAAAACTCTGAAAGAGTGGAAAGCCAAGTGGGGCGGTGACGTAGTTGAAGGTTGGGCGACTCTGCTGGGCTAAGCCTGGTCGGACGTTCACCCGATACGCTACACATTAAAAACGCCAGCTTGCTGGCGTTTTTTATTGTCTGAATACTCAGCAATTACCGGCCTACAGGCTCAGGCGGGCCGCTAAAGAATCGGCATACTCCTGCCATTGATCCAGCACCTGGCACTGAAATGAGGTGGCACTAAGCGCCAACTCCTCGCGCGCCTGCTTAAATGCCATCAGGGTATTCGGTGCTCCCCACTGCGGATCTGACAAACGTTGCCGACAGAAAAGTCTCCAGCGTTGTTGTTCCTCTGTATTCAAGGTTTCAGGGAAGTTACGTGCGCGATAGCGAAATAATAATTCCGGCAAACGATGATCATCGAACGGCCACGATTGATGTGCTAATTGGGCGGGCTCTGCCATGCGAACTTGTTCACATAACCGGCGATCCCGATCGCCAATAAAACCATCGTAGAGCTGCTGCTCCGGGTCTGCATTCGAGGCAAAGTCTTCCTCGGCGTAAATGGCCGCCAACTTGTCGCGCCAAACTTCCTGTGCGTCAGTTAGCCGCAGCGCCCGCGCCTGATAGGTGTTCATATCCAGTTGCAGACGCTCGCGGTCTTGCGCACGCAACACCTTCAACGGTGCTACCACCGGGCAGCGGTTGATATGCAACAACTTGAGGGGCACCGGCAGTTCACCGTCCGCCAACTCATCACGGCGCGTATAGAGGCGCTCGCGCAAGGTCTGTGCATCCAGGTCCAGCAACCCCTGTGGGTCGAGCCCAAGGTCGCAGACGATCAACGCATTGCGGTTGCGCGGGTGCCAGGCCAGGGGCAAGACCACGCCCAGGTAATGGCGCTCGGCGGAAAAACGCCCGGAGATATGCACCATTGGTTGCAACAACCGCACCTCATCCATAACTCGCTGCTTGCTGCGCAGTTGAAATAACCACTCGTACAGCCTGGGCTGCTTTTGCCGAACCAATCGCGCCAGGGCGATGGTTGCACGCACATCAGATAACGCATCGTGTGCCTGACCATGGTCGATACCATTGGCGTGGGTCAGCCGCTCCAGCTTGAGCGTCACGCGCCCGTCCTGCTCAGGCCAGATAATGCCCTCCGGCCGCAGCGCATAGGCAGTGCGCATCACGTCGATCAAATCCCAACGGCTGTTACCGCCCTGCCACTCGCGCGCGTAAGGGTCGAAAAAATTGCGGTACAGGCTGTAGCGCGTCATTTCATCGTCAAACCGCAGCGTGTTGTAACCGGCGCCGCAGGTGCCTGGCACGGCCAACTCGGCGTGCACCCGGGTCATGAAGTCGGCTTCGGCAAGGCCCTTCTGTGCCAGGACGCCTGGCGTGATGCCGGTGATCGCGCACGCAGCCGGATGGGGCAGAATATCGTCGCCGGGCTGACAATAAAGATTGATCGGCGCACCGACCTCGTTGAGTTCGAGATCAGTGCGAATACCGGCTACCTGGAGCGGGCGATCGTTGCGCGGGTTGATACCGGTGGTTTCATAGTCGTACCAGAAAATCGAGGTCACGGGCTATTCCTGTGCTGAAGACCGACAAAGTCTAGGCGCTGCAAGGTGCCTGGGGCCAGCGATACCTTTACTGTATAAATATCCAGCAAAACCTTGAGTGGTTGCTTCCAGCGTCGACACTGCTAGCATCCGTGTCTCCTAACCACTTTGCACTGCCAGGGATCGCAATGCCGCCAGCTCCTTTGGATACCCATTACCAAATCGAGACCCCGGAGGGGATCGACCTGCCCTTGCGCCCTGCCGGCCTGCCATCCCGGGCATTGGCTTTTGCATTCGACCTGGGTGTGCGTGGCATCATCATGGGCATCCTGCTGGTGCCCCTGGCGCTGCTGGGCAATATTGGCATCGGGCTGGGGTCGCTGCTGCTGTTCCTGGTGAGCTGGTGGTACATGGTGCTGTTTGAAGTGCTCAACCAGGGCTGCTCGCCGGGCAAGCAGGTCATGGGCCTGCGGGTGGTGCAGGATGACGGCACCCCGATTGGCTGGTCGGCGTCGCTGATCCGCAACCTGCTGCGCTTTGTCGACATGCTGCCTTTTGGTTATTTCCTCGGTGCGATCAGTTGCCTGCAACACCCGCACTTCAAGCGTCTGGGCGATCTGGCCGCCGGTACACTGGTGGTCTACCGCGAACTACCGCTGGTGCGCCCGCGTATCCCTCAAGCCGCCGCGCTGCGGCTGCCCTTTGCACTGGAGTTGAGCGAACAGCGGGCCATCCTCGGTTTTGCCGAGCGCCAGGCCGAGCTGTCTGCCGAACGCGTTCATGAACTGGCGGCGATCCTCGCCACGCCCCTGCAAGTGCCTCCGGCACGCGCCGTGGAGCAACTCAACGGTGTGGCCCGTGGCTTATTGGGGCCGACATGAAGCAGAGTCTTTTTGAAAGCCGCCACCAGCAGCAATGGCAAACCTTCGCGCAGCAACTTGAGCAGTTGGAGCAAGGCAAAGCCAAGGCTGGCGGAGTGGCTGACTTCCCTCACCAGTATCGACGCCTGTGCCAACACCTGGCCCTGGCCCAACAGCGTGGCTACAGCAGCTACCTGGTAGACCGGCTGCAGCAACTGGCGCTGCGCGGCCATCAACAGTTGTATCGTCATCGCAGCCAACTGGCGGCCAAGATACTGGCGTTCCTGCTCGCCGATTTCCCATGCCTGGTACGCGAACAGTGGCGCTTCGTACTGATCGCCGGTCTGCTGTTCTTCGGCAGCCTGGTGGGCATTGCACTGCTGGTCTACCTGTTCCCCGACCTGATCTACAGCATCGTCAGCGCCCAACAGGTGGCCGAGATGCAGGGCATGTACGACCCCGCCGCCAGTCGTCTGGGGCGCGCTGCCGAGCGTGCAGCCAGCGAGGACTGGATGATGTTTGGCTATTACGTGATGCACAACATCGGCATCGCCTTCCAGACGTTTGCCGCCGGCCTGTTGTTTGGCCTGGGCAGCGTGTTCTTCCTGATTTTCAACGGCTTGGTCATCGGCGCTGTCTCAGGGCACCTGACCGACATTGGCTATGGTCAAACCTTCTGGTCATTCGTCATCGGTCATGGCGCATTCGAATTGAGCGCCATTGCGCTGGCCGGTGCCGCGGGTTTGCAATTGGGTTGGTCACTGATCGCTCCCGGGCGGCTGGCACGCAGCGAGGCCTTGCGCCTGGCAGCCCACAAAAGTGTGCGGATACTCTGCGGCGTCATGGTGTTTCTGCTGATCGCGGCGTTCATCGAAGCCTATTGGTCCTCCACCACCCACATCGAGCCCTGGCTCAAATACCTGGTAGGCACCGCGCTCTGGCTGCTGGTGGCCGTTTATCTGATCTTCGCCGGACGGACTCGCCATGCGCCTGACTGACGCCAGCGTGGTGATTCGCCCGCGTACTTCCTGGGAAGCCATGGACCTGGGCGTACTGATGGCCAGGGAACATCGTTTGCTGCTGATGAGCAGTTGGGCAATGGTGAGCCTGCCGGTGTTTATCTCGCTGACCGTGCTGCTGTGGAATTACCCGTCGCTGGCCATGTTTCTGTTCTGGTGGCTCAAGCCGGCCTTTGACCGCTTGCCGCTGTACATTCTTTCCAAAGCCCTGTTTGGCGAGCCCCCCCGTCTCAAACAGGCCGTTCGCCAGTGGCCGCAACTGCTCAAGGGCCAACTGTTCGCCAGCCTGACCTGGCGACGCCTGAGCATGAGCCGCAGCTTTACGTTGCCGGTAGGTCAACTTGAAGGCCTCGAGGGTCAGGCGCGGCAACAGCGCCTGGGGATATTGCTGCAACGTAACGCTGGTGCCGCCCGCTGGCTGACCATTATCGGCGTACACCTGGAAATCGGCCTGTGGTTCGGCGCCATGGCGCTGTTCTATTTATTCATCCCGCAGCAGCTGGAAATGGATTGGGACTGGCAACGCCTGGCACTGGCAACCAGCCCGAACGTGCTGTGGCTGGAGCACCTGGGCAATGCCTTTTACGCGCTGATCCTGGTGTTCTGGGAACCCATCTACGTTGCCTGTGGTTTCAGCCTGTACCTCAATCGTCGTACGGCTCTGGAAGCCTGGGACCTGGAGTTGGTATTGCGCCGTTTGCGTCAGCGCCTGAGCAGTGCTGCGTCGCTGTTGTTGCTGGTCGTCGGGCTGACGCTCATACCGTTCAGCCCACCCGCCATGGCCGATGAATCAACGGGCCATAAGCCACTCAATACCCAGGCTGCCAGTCAGTCCATCAAGGCACTGCTGGACAAGCCGCCCTTCAAGAATCCGGAAACCGTCACCCGTTATCGGTTTGGTGAAGAAAAAACACCGGTTAAAAGCACAGCCCGTGGCGACGGTAAATTACCCGGTTGGCTCCAGGCCTTACTCGACAACCTCAACAGCGACACCTTCAAACCCCTCGCCAAAACCCTGGAAATACTATTGTGGAGCCTGGTGATTGGTGGGCTGGCCCTGGTGGTGTGGCGTTACCGTGAGTGGCTACGCACCTTTGTCAGCCGCAGCCGGCGCGCCCGCCCTGCAACCGCCACACCTACCCCCGCTCAGTTGTTCGGGCTTGAGCTGGGGCTCGATACATTGCCGCAAGACATCGCCAGCGCCGCCGAACAACTATGGCCCACTCAGCCAAGGCAAGCCCTTGGCCTGCTGTATCGCGGCCTGCTCAGCCGGCTGCTGCATGAATTCGACCTGCCGCTCAAAAGCGCCGACACCGAAGGCCAGGTGCTGGAGCGCGTTCGGCACTTGCAACAACCGCAGTTGCTGGCGTTCAGTGACGAACTGACGCGTCACTGGCAAAACCTCGCCTATGGTCATCGCCTGCCGCCCTCCTCGACCCAACAAAAGCTGTGCAGCGATTGGCGCGCTCTGTTCAATGACGGAGCCAGCCAATGAACCGGCCATTATTGTGGGTGGCGCTGCTGCTGGTGTGCCTGCTGGGCATGGGTGGCTTGTACGCCTGGCACAAGGCAATCCCCTATGACGAAGTGGTGGATCGCGGCCCATCGCCGGATGCACTCGCCAATCCTTATCTGGCCGCCGAGCATTTCCTGCACCAGCAAGGCCTGGTGGTGGAACGCGCCAACGGCCTTGAACGGCTCGCGGACCTACCCGCCAAAGGTCATAGCCTGTTGCTGCTGGGGGAACGCAGCAACATGACCCCGCGCCAGGTCGAGCAACTGCTGGGTTGGACAAACGCCGGCGGGCACTTGCTGCTGGTCGCCGAGGCATTGTGGGACGAGGAGACCAGCAAGAGCGGCGACCTGCTGCTTGATCGCCTTGATATCCACCAGGCTTTGAGCGAAACCTTCGACGAATCGGCGCCTGCCCGTAAACAGCCTGCAGCAGACCTGACCAGGCTTTATGTCGACAACGAAACCGCCCCGGCGTATTTCAGTTTTGACACCGACTTCAACCTCATCGACCCCAAACACCTGGCGCAGTTTTCCGCCAACAGCGCCCATTCAAGCCACCTGATGCAACTCAACCTGGGGCACGGCCGCGTCACTGTGATTACCGATAGCGACCTGTGGAAAACCCCAAGCATCGGCCAACACGATAACGCCTGGTTGCTGTGGTACCTGACCCAGGAGACTGACGTCACCTTGCTGTTCAACAGTGAAACGGACGATCTGTTTACCCTGTTGATTCGATATTTCCCACAGGCCCTCGTCGCCCTTGCGGCACTGGTTGCCCTGGCGCTATGGCAGGCCGCCTTGCGCCAGGGCCCGATCCAGGCACCGGCGCCCAAGGCACGTCGGCAGCTCCAGGAACATTTGAAGGCCAGCGCCGATTTCCTGCTGCGCCGCAGCGGCCAGGGCACCTTGCTGCAAGCCTTGCAGCACGACATCCTGCGCGCCGCCCGGCGACGCCATCCAGGCTTTGAGCATCTCGATACAGCAGAGCAGTGGCAGGTGCTGGAACACCTGACGCGACAACCCCCTCACATCATCAGCCAGGCACTCGAACCACTGACGCAGAAACGGCTCTCCAGCACCGACTTCAGCCGACAGGTTGCGTGCCTGCAAACCCTCAGGAATGCCTTATGAGCGACTCTCCAATGGCCACCGCCCTGACCGCCGAGAACCTGCAACGTGCCAGCCAGCAAGCCCAGGCCCTGCGTGTGGAATTGCGCAAGGCAGTGATTGGCCAGGATCAGGTGATTGACGATGTGCTCACCGCCTTGATCGCAGGCGGCCATGTACTGCTCGAAGGCGTACCCGGGCTCGGCAAGACCTTGCTGGTACGTGCCCTGTCCCGATGCTTTGGCGGTGATTTCGCCCGTATCCAGTTCACCCCGGACCTGATGCCCAGCGATGTCACCGGCCACGCCGTGTACGACCTGCAGACCGAACAGTTCAAACTGCGCAAGGGGCCATTGTTTACCCACCTGTTGCTGGCCGACGAAATCAATCGCGCCCCGGCCAAGACCCAGGCAGCGTTGCTCGAAGCCATGCAGGAACGCCAAGTCACCCTTGAGGGCGAGGCATTGCCCATCGGCGAGCCCTTCATGGTGCTGGCGACCCAGAACCCCATCGAGCAGGAAGGCACCTACCCGTTGCCCGAGGCCGAGTTGGACCGGTTCATGCTCAAGGTCCGCATGGACTACCCCGACGCCCAACAAGAACTGGACATGGTCCGCGAAGTGACGCGCTCATCCAGGGCAGACATGCTGGATGTGCAGCCGTTGCGCACTGTGCTGCAGGCCGAGGATGTGGTGCTGATGCAGCAGATCGCCAGTGACGTGCCCCTGGATGAACAGGTGCTCGATTACGCTGTGCGCCTGGCGCGCGCCACACGCAGTTGGCCAGGACTGACCATCGGTGCCGGGCCCAGGGCCTCTATCGCCCTGGTACGCGGCGGCCGGGCTCGGGCGCTGTTGCGTGGTGCAGAATTCGTGACACCCGATGACATCAAGGGCTGTGCCCTGGCAGTGCTGCGGCATAGGGTACGCATCGCGCCGGAACTGGACATCGACGGCCTGGAGGTGGATCAGGTGCTCAAGCAGTTGCTGGATCAAGTAGCGGCGCCAAGGCAATGACACGCCCATGAAACCGACCCGTCTGCTCCTGATCTGGCTGGGTGTGCTGCTTGGCCTGAACACCTTGTTGGGCGCTTCGGTCGCGTTGCAGCTCAAGGTACCTGAAACCTTGCATTCAGTGGCCTGGGGCCTGCTGCTGGCTTTGCTGCTGCTGGCGCTGCTGGATGCCGTACGCTTGCACCGTCGCCCCACGGCGCGCGTCCACAGGAAACTGCCCGGCAGCCTGGCGCTGGGGCGCTGGGAAGAAGTGCGCCTGTGCCTGGAGCACGACTTTCCTCAGCCACTGACCGTGCAGGTATTCGATCACGTGCCCGATGGCCTGAGTGTGGATAACCTGCCTCAATCCATTGAATTGCGCCCCGGCGAGCGCGGCGAGTTGGGCTATCGCGTTCGTCCCTTGCGACGCGGACATTTCAGTTTCAGTCGCTGCGAACTTTGGCTGCCCAGCCCATTGGGGCTGTGGTCGGCACGGCGATGCGTCAAGACCCACGACGCCACCCGGGTCTACCCGGATTTCGCCCGCTTGTATGGCGCGCAGTTGCTGGGTGTGGATAACTGGCTGAGCCAGCTGGGCGTGCGCCAACATCAACGCCGGGGATTAGGCCTGGAGTTTCATCAACTGCGCGAGTTTCGTGAAGGTGACAGCCTGCGCCAGATCGACTGGAAGGCCACCGCCCGCCAACGCACACCGATCGCCCGGGAATACCAGGACGAGCGCGACCAGCAAATCGTATTCATGCTCGATTGCGGCCAGCGCATGCGCAGCCAGGATGCCGAGCTATCTCATTTCGACCACGCCCTCAACGCCTGCCTGCTCTTGAGCTACGTCGCCCTGAGACAGGGCGACGCCGTGGGGTTGTGCACCTTTGCCAGCGACCAACCGCGCTACCTGAAGCCGGTCAAGGGCAGTGGCCAGTTGAACACTTTGCTCAATGCTGTCTACGATCTGGAGGCCACCCGAAACACCGCCGACTATGAGGCTGCCGCCCATCAATTGCTGGCACGCCAAAAACGCCGGGCACTGGTGATCATCATTACCAACCTGCGGGACGAGGATGATGAAGCGCTGATGAGCGCCGTCAAACGAATCGGTAGGCGACACCGCGTACTGGTAGCCAGCCTGCGAGAGGAAATCCTCGATCAACTGCGCCAGGCCCCTGTGCAAACATTGCCCGAAGCACTGGCCTACAGTGGCACCGTCGATTACCTCAACAGCCGAAACCAACTCCATGATCGATTGAGCGCTCATGGGCTTTCAGTATTGGACACGTTGCCTTCAGAAATGGGCGCCACGCTGGTGACGCGCTACCTGGGATGGAAAAAAGCCGGGGTTTTCTAACTGCTGTGTTCAGACGGAGGCCTGTTGAGGATCAAAGCTGAAGTACTGCAACAGGGCATCAATCAATTGCCTGTACTCTTCGGATGCATTCTGCACCCGGAACCCGGAGTCATAGTGCTGAGGATTGACATCCTCATGACTCCATAAACAGGTCGCTGTGAGATCAATCGTCTGAAATTCGCCTTGTGCCGTTGGTACTTTCAGGCACAGCTCAAAATCCACATTGATCATCATGGGTAATTGGCTGATCAACATCAGCCCGTTTTCAGACACATTGCCCAAAAAACCTATTGGTTTGTCGGTGATACGGTTGAACACCTGCAAAAAGTAAGGCAATTGATGCCGTTCGATCCGTCGCGCAGTAAACATGATGAAAGTCGCCATCCAATAGCCAAGAGTCTGACTGTGCCAGTGATTCGGAGCGAGCAACCGCTCGCTCTCCCTGGATCCCGGTTTGACAACAGGTACCGCTCGTCACCAGACAGCTGCCAAATCCGGGCCTTGCATCCATTCGAATGAAAACTTATACAAACAGACCTTCAAAGAATAGCCCAAGACTGGCAACGGGCCAGCCATGAAATGACAAATTTCATTACAACGACGCTGGCCGTGGTTTTGCGACGCCACCGCCCTGGTAATGCCCCAGCTGCTGCAAGGTATCGAGCCGGGCGCGAGCGCGGTAGGCATACTCGCTCGACGGGTATTGGCTGATGATGAACTGATAGGTTTGTGCGGCATCGACAAACAGTTTCTGCCGCTCCAGGCACTGCCCGCGCAACATCGAAACCTCCGGTTGCACATAGCGACGGGTACGGCTTTCGCGATCGACCTGGGACAACTCCAGGGTGACACGTGCGCAGTCGCCCACCCCATAGGCACGGTAGGCGTTGTTCAAGTGGTGGTCCATCGACCAGCGGGTACAGCCGACAACACTGACGGCCAGGGCAGCAACAAGCAAAATTCGCATGGGGGTTCTCCTGTCTTGTGCAGTGTATCGACCCCCGGGCGAAAATCTTCAAGGCTGTTTGCCCATCCAACTGCAGCAAAAACAAAGGCAATCGTCGATAAGTAGTGCAAACGAACAATGACTACAACGAAAGAGCATAGTAGCCTTCCCCAGCGCTTGAACTCAGGAGTCTGTGCATGTCCGTCCGTCGTACCAAAATCGTCGCCACCCTTGGCCCGGCCAGCAACTCGCCGGAAGTCCTCGAACAGCTGATTCTGGCTGGTTTGGACGTCGCCCGTCTGAACTTCTCCCACGGCACCCCGGACGAGCACAAGGCTCGCGCCAAGCTGGTGCGTGACCTTGCCGCCAAGCATGGCCGCTTCGTCGCATTGCTGGGTGACCTGCAAGGCCCGAAAATCCGTATCGCCAAATTCGCCAACAAGCGGATCGAGCTGAAGATCGGTGACAAGTTCACCTTCTCCACCAGCCACCCGCTGACCGAAGGCACCCAGGACGTTGTCGGTATCGACTACCCCGACCTGGTCAAGGATTGCGGCGTCGGTGACGAACTGCTGCTGGACGACGGTCGCGTGGTCATGCGCGTCGACACTGCGACCCCGACCGAGCTGCACTGCACCGTGATCATCGGTGGCCCGCTGTCCGACCATAAAGGCATCAACCGCCGCGGTGGCGGCCTGACAGCGCCGGCCCTGACTGAAAAAGACAAGGCCGACATCAAGCTCGCCGCCGAAATGGAAGTCGACTACCTCGCGGTGTCCTTCCCTCGCGACGCCGCCGACATGGAATACGCCCGTAAACTGCGCGACGAAGCCGGCGGTACCGCCTGGCTGGTAGCGAAGATCGAACGTGCCGAAGCCGTGGCCGACGACGAAACCCTCGACGGTCTGATCAAGGCATCCGACGCCGTGATGGTTGCCCGTGGCGACCTGGGTGTGGAAATCGGTGACGCCGAGCTGATCGGTATCCAGAAGAAGATCATCCTGCACGCACGCCGCCACAACAAGGCGGTGATCGTCGCGACCCAGATGATGGAGTCGATGATCCAGAACCCGATGCCGACCCGCGCCGAAGTGTCCGACGTGGCCAACGCCGTGCTCGACTACACCGACGCCGTGATGCTCTCGGCTGAAAGTGCCGCCGGCCCGTACCCGCTGGAAGCCGTCCAGGCCATGGCACGCATCTGCGTCGGCGCGGAAAAGCACCCGACCAGCAAGACCTCCAGCCACCGCATTGGCAAGGTCTTCGAAAGCTGCGACCAGAGCATCGCCCTGGCAGCCATGTACACCGCCAACCACTTCCCGGGCGTTAAAGCGATCATCGCCTTGACCGAAAGTGGCTACACGCCGTTGATCATGTCGCGCATTCGCTCCTCGGTGCCAATCTACGCGTTCACCCCGCACCGCGAAGCCCAGGCCCGCGCGGCCATGTTCCGTGGCGTATACACCATCCCGTTCGACCCGGCATCGCTGGCACCGAACGAAGTCAGCCAGAAGGCTATCGACGAATTGGTCAAGCGCGGCGTCGTGGAGAAAGGCGACTGGGTCATCCTGACCAAGGGCGACAGCTACCACACCACCGGTGGCACCAATGGCATGAAGATCCTGCATGTGGGCGACCCACAGGTCTGAGTGACAGGCTGAAAAAACAAAAGCCCCGCCATGAGAATGGCGGGGCTTTTTGCATTTCAAATGCCGGCTGAGGTGTTGAACCGTCGGGCCTCATCGGGAGCAAGCCCCCTCCCACAGTTAATCGCGTACACCCGCAAAGCCTGTACTCGAAAGTCAGCACTCAACCACGGGGCAGGAACACATCGGCCAACAGTTGATTACGCGGCAGCCCCGCCAGAAACAAGCGCTTGGAAAAGGCTTCGACGCTGGCAGGATGCCCGCAGACCAAGGCCAGGGTTTGTCGCGAAGCAAGCCGCAGTTGCCCCAATGCCTGGGCCAACTCATCTGCGGTCCATAACTCCACCACAAGGTTCTGATGCTGCGCGGCCAGCGCCGCCAGGGGTTCGGCCAGGTAGTGAGCCTGGGCATCATGGGCCAGGTGAATGACACGGATGGCACCCTGGTGATCCTGGCGCAGCGCTTCGCGCAACACACCCCACAACGGACCCAGCCCAGTGCCGGAGGCCAGCAGCCACAAGGGCCGGGCTTGCCAGTCAGGGTCGTAGTGCAACGCCCCGCCGCGCAACTCGCCCAAGCGTAACGGCTCACCGACCTTGAAGTGGCGAGCAGCATCGCTGAATTCCCCGGGTTGACGGCAATCGATATGAAACTCCAGGTACGGGTCCTGCTGGGGCACGCTCGCCAGGGAATAGGGGCGTGCCACCTGCCCTGCCCACAACACCAGATGCTGCCCGGCGCGGTACCGCAGGCCACGCTCGGGTTGAAGGCGCAGGCGCAGCACCGTCGGACTCAGCCAATCGGCACCCTCCACCCGCGCAGGCAGGCCATCACGCAACGGATCAAACGCCTCGACCCTCAGATCAGCGCTGATCCGGCACTGACACGCCAGGCGCCACCCGTCCTGGCGTTGCGCCGAGCTCAGCGCGTCAGGCTGCTGGTCGTCGACTTCGCCCTGGCAACGCACCAGGCACGCATGGCAACTGCCGGCCCGGCAACTGTAGGGCACGGCCACACCTGCCTGATTCAAGGCATCCAGCAGGTTGCTGCCGGTGGTGACCGACCAGTGGCGTTCGCCGACGTACAGTTCAGGCATATCAGGGTCTCAAGCATAAGGAGCGCGCACAGGGAATCATGCCTGCGACAGTTTGACCATAGTCGGGTGTATCGGCCACCGCGCCGGGTTATACTGCCGCGCCTTTTTAGCGTCGCGCCTGCACCACTTTGGCGTGCCTTGGAAAGATGGTTTCAGCCGACCGACGTAACACTGAAGCCACCTTTATTGAATGTTCCCTTATAGAGGAGCGCGACTCATGACCGTGATCAAGCAAGACGACCTGATTCAGAGCGTTGCCGACGCCCTGCAATTCATTTCCTACTACCACCCCGTTGATTTCATCCAGGCCATGCACGAAGCCTACCTGCGCGAAGAATCGCCGGCGGCCCGTGACTCCATCGCCCAGATCCTGATCAACTCGCGCATGTGTGCCACCGGCCATCGCCCGATCTGCCAGGACACCGGTATCGTCACCGTGTTCATGCGCGTAGGCATGGATGTGCGCTGGGACGGCGCCACCATGGGCCTGGACGACATGATCAACGAAGGCGTGCGTCGCGCCTACAACCTGCCGGAAAACGTTCTGCGTGCCTCGATCCTCGCCGACCCGGCAGGCGCGCGCAAGAACACCAAGGACAACACCCCTGCGGTGATCCACTACTCCATCGTCCCGGGTAACACCGTGGAAGTGGACGTGGCGGCCAAGGGCGGCGGTTCCGAAAACAAGTCGAAAATGGCTATGCTCAACCCGTCCGACTCGATCGTCGACTGGGTGCTCAAGACCGTTCCGACCATGGGTGCCGGCTGGTGCCCACCAGGTATGCTCGGCATCGGCATCGGCGGCACTGCCGAGAAAGCCGCGGTAATGGCCAAGGAAGTGTTGATGGAATCCATCGACATCCACGAGCTGAAAAAGCGCGGCCCGCAGAACCGTATCGAAGAGATGCGCCTGGAGCTGTTCGAGAAGGTCAACCAACTGGGCATCGGCGCCCAGGGCCTGGGTGGCCTGACCACCGTGCTCGACGTGAAGATCATGGACTACCCGACTCACGCCGCGTCCCTGCCGGTGTGCATGATCCCCAACTGCGCCGCCACCCGTCACGCGCACTTCGTGCTCGACGGTTCGGGCCCGGCGTCGCTGGAAGCGCCATCGCTGGACGCCTACCCGGAAATCGTCTGGGAAGCCGGCCCATCGGCCCGCCGCGTCAACCTCGATACCCTGACCCCGGAAGAAGTGCAGAGCTGGAAGCCGGGCGAAACCGTATTGCTCAACGGCAAGATGCTCACCGGTCGCGACGCGGCGCACAAGCGCATGGTCGAGATGCTGAACAAGGGCGAAACCCTGCCGGTGGACCTCAAGGGCCGCTTTATCTACTACGTCGGCCCGGTTGATCCGGTGCGCGAGGAAGTGGTTGGCCCAGCGGGCCCGACCACCGCGACGCGGATGGACAAGTTCACCCGTCAGATCCTCGAGCAGACCGGCCTGTTGGGCATGATCGGCAAGTCCGAGCGCGGCCCTACTGCTATCGAAGCGATCAAGGACCATAAGGCCGTGTACCTGATGGCCGTGGGCGGCGCCGCCTACCTGGTGGCCCAAGCGATCAAGAAGTCCCGCGTGGTGGCGTTCGCCGAGCTGGGCATGGAAGCCATCTACGAGTTCGACGTGAAAGACATGCCGGTCACCGTTGCAGTCGATAGCAACGGCGAATCGGTACACATCACCGGTCCTGCCATCTGGCAGAAAAAGATCAGTGAGAGCCTGGCGGTGGAAGTGCAGTAAGCGCTTTCTCCACAAGCATAAAGGCGACTGCGGCCCATGGCCCAGTCGCCTTTTTTATACCTGAAGCGATTGCCATGGCGAACTCTGTCAAATGTGGGAGCTGGCTTGCCTGCGATGACATCAATTCGGTGTGACTGAAGCACCGAGGTGTCTGCATCGCAGGCAAGCCAGCTCCCACACAAGCTCGTTCGCCACAAGATCCAGACAGCTCATGCTATGGTGCTCGCCCCTCACTGTGCCTGCTCATCATCGTATGATCGTGATCCCTCGCCCTCTGCGTCTGACATTTTACTCGTTGCTGATCATCGCCGGCGCAGTGCTGGCCGCCGCCTTGGCCACCCGCCATGCCGAGCGCCAGGCCCTGGTGGATGAAGCCGCTCGAGCCAATCAACAGCTGGCGTTGTATGCCAACTCGCTGCATACCTTGATCGAACGCTACCGCGCCCTCCCCGCCGTGCTGGCGCTGGATTCGGAAATGATCAGCGCGCTGAAGGGCCCACTCGATAGCGCCACCCAGGATGTACTCAATCGCAAGCTCGAACGCATCAACGGCGCCGCCCAGTCCTCCACTCTGGAGCTGATGGACCGCACCGGCCTGGCGGTGGCCGCCAGCAACTGGAATTTGCCCAGCAGCTATGTCGGCCACAATTACGCGTTCCGTCCGTATTTCAGCCAGACCTTGAGCCAAGGCACCGGGCGCTTTTACGCGGTGGGGGTGACGACCGGCATTCCGGGGTATTTCCTGTCCAGCGCGGTGGTCGATGAACACGAGCAGTTCCTCGGCGCCATGGTGGTCAAGCTGGAGTTTCCCGAACTGGAACGCGAATGGGCTCAGGGCAATGACTTGCTGCTGGTCAGCGATGCACGCGGCATTGTGTTTATCGCCAACCAGCCGGGCTGGCGTTATCGCAACCTGCGGCCGCTACCAGAGAGTGACCTGGCGGAACTCAAGGCCACTCGCCAATACGACAAGAAGCAGCTGCAACCATTGGAGACCCAGACCCTGCAGCGCTTCGACGACAACAGCCACCTGATGCGCGTCAACGGCCCGGACGGCAGCGCCAACTACATCTGGGAATCCCTGCCGCTGAAAGCCGAAGGCTGGACCCTGCACCTGCTGCGCAAACCGCAGTTCCCGTTTGAAGACCAACGCAATGCCGGCCTCGCCGCCGCCGGGTCCTGGCTGGCGCTGGTGTTTCTTGTGCTGTTCCTGAGTCAACGCTGGCGCCTGGCTCGCCTTCGCCAACGCAGCCGCGAAGAACTCGAACACTTGGTAGAAGAACGCACCCAGGCCCTGCGCACCGCCCAGGATGGCCTGGTTCAATCAGCCAAACTGGCGGCGCTGGGGCAGATGTCCGCCGCCCTCGCCCATGAGATCAATCAACCGCTGACCGCACAACGCATGCAGCTGGCCACCCTGCGGCTGTTGCTCGACCATGGCCGTGTGGACGACGCCTACAAGGCGCTCACGCCGTTGGATGACATGCTGACGCGCATGGCCGCGCTGACCGGCCACCTCAAGACCTTCGCACGCAAAAGCCCCAGCGGCCTGCGCGAACGCCTGGATCTGGCCACCGTGGTCGACCAGTCCCTGCACCTGCTTGACGCGCGCCTACGCGATGAGGCCATCGGCGTGGTGCTGGACCTGGCCCGCCCGGCCTGGGTACGCGGCGATGCGATTCGCTTGGAACAGGTGCTGATCAACCTACTGCGCAACGCCCTGGACGCCATGGCCGACAAGCCGCGCAAACGCCTGGAAATCCGTCTGCACGCCGATCAGCAGCTGTGGCAGTTGAGCGTCAGCGACAGCGGTGGCGGGATTGCCGAAGAACATTTGAACAACGTATTCGACCCGTTCTTCACCACCAAACCGGTGGGTGACGGGCTCGGCTTGGGCCTGGCGGTGTCCTACGCTATCGTGCATGAATTGGGCGGGCGCCTGATCGCCGGCAATCGTGGCGACGGCGCAGTCTTTACCCTGACCCTGCCCGTCGCGCTGGAGACACCTGACCTATGTTGAACGCAGTGATTGTGGTGGATGACGAAGCCAGCATTCGTACGGCCGTCGAGCAGTGGCTGAGCCTGTCGGGGTTTGACGTTCAGTTGTACAGCCGTGCCGAGGAATGCCTGGCGCACCTGCCGAAGGACTTCCCCGGGGTGATCTTGAGCGATGTGCGTATGCCCGGGCTCAGTGGCCTTGAATTGCTGGCCGAGGTACAGCGGCGCGATGCTGACTTGCCGGTGATTTTGCTCACCGGCCATGGTGACGTGCCGATGGCCGTCGAAGCCATGCGCGACGGCGCCTACGACTTCCTGGAAAAACCCTTCAGCCCGGATGCCCTGCTCAACAGCCTGCGTCGGGCGCTGGACAAGCGCGGCCTGATCCTGGAAAACCGTCGCCTGCACCAACAGGCCGATCACCGTGCACAACTGGAATCCAGCTTGTTGGGGGTGTCCAAGGGCCTGCAAACCCTGCGTCGCCAGGTGCTGGACCTGGCGACACTGCCGGTCAATGTGTTGATCCGTGGCGAGACCGGCAGCGGTAAAGAACTGGTTGCCCGCTGCCTGCATGATTTCGGCCCACGAGCCAAAAAGCCGTTTGTGGCGCTCAATTGCGCGGCTATCCCCGAGCAATTATTTGAAGCCGAGCTGTTCGGCCACGAAAGCGGCGCCTTCACCGGCGCCCAGGGCAAGCGTATCGGCAAGCTGGAGTACGCCCATGGCGGCACCGTGTTCCTCGACGAAATTGAAAGCATGCCCCTGGCGCAACAGGTAAAACTGCTGCGCGTGTTGCAAGAGCAGAAGTTGGAGCGATTGGGTTCCAACCAGAGCATCAATGTCGACCTGCGCATCATCGCCGCTACCAAGCCGGACCTGCTCGAAGAAGCACGCGCCGGGCGTTTTCGCGAGGACCTGGCTTATCGCCTGAACGTCGCACAACTGCGCCTGCCGCCCCTGCGCGAGCGTCGCGAAGACATTCCGTTGTTGTATGAGCATTTCGCCCAAAGCGCTGCCGAACGTTTGGGCCGCCATCTTGAGCCATTGAGTGGGCCGCAGCTGAGTCGCCTGCTCAGCCATGACTGGCCGGGCAACGTACGTGAACTGGCCAACGTCGCCGAGCGCCAGGTGCTGGGGCTTGGAGAGCCTGAACCTGAAGGTATTGAACCTGGGCAATCGCTGGCCGCGCAGCAGGAGGCTTTCGAGGCGCATTGCCTGAAAGCCGCGCTGACCCGGCATAAAGGCGATATCAAAGCGGTGCTGGCCGAGCTGCAACTGCCGCGTCGGACCTTTAATGAAAAGATGCAGCGGCATGGGTTGGTGCGGGAAATGTTCCTCTGATCCTGCTTATGTAGCTCGCGAAGGGTCCAGCAGCCATAAGCGGATTTCCGCTCATCCCGCAAAAATAATCGGCAACTTTCCGCTCAAAAAAACCTCGCAACCCTTCTATTCCGGGCCTTCATCCACTTGGCACAGCTTCTGCTATAGCCCAAGCCAGGCAGTGCTCAAGCACGCTCCATAAAAACAACTAGATGAAGGATCCTTCAATGGATAACTCCAACTCCCTGCCTCTGGGATCGGCGTCTGCGCCGGCAAAAGAACGCACCACTTCCAGCCGCATCAAGTCGATCTTCAGTGGATCGGTCGGCAACATGGTCGAGTGGTACGACTGGTACGTCTACGCCGCCTTCTCGCTGTACTTCGCCAAGACGTTCTTCCCCAAAGGCGACACCACCGCCCAACTGCTCAACACCGCCGCGATCTTCGCCGTGGGCTTCCTGATGCGCCCTATCGGTGGTTGGCTGATGGGCCTGTATGCCGACAAGGTCGGGCGTAAAAAAGCCCTGATGGCCTCGGTCTACCTGATGTGCTTCGGCTCGCTGCTGATTGCCCTGAGCCCTGGCTATGAACTCATCGGTATCGGTGCGCCGATCCTGCTGGTGTTTGCCCGTTTGCTGCAGGGCCTGTCGGTCGGTGGCGAATACGGCACTTCCGCCACTTACCTCAGCGAGATGGCGACCAAGGAACGTCGTGGTTTCTACTCCAGCTTCCAATACGTGACCCTGATCTCCGGCCAACTCATCGCGCTGGCGGTGCTGATCGTGCTGCAACAACTGCTGACTACCGAACAGTTGTACGCATGGGGCTGGCGTATCCCGTTCGCCATCGGCGCCTTGTGTGCAGTGGTCGCGCTCTATCTGCGTCGTGGCATGGAAGAAACCGAGTCGTTCACCAAGAAGGAAAAGGCCAAGGAAAGCGCAATGCGCACCTTGATGCGCCACCCCAAGGAACTGATGACCGTGGTCGGCCTGACCATGGGCGGCACCCTGGCGTTCTACACCTACACCACCTATATGCAGAAATACCTGGTGAACACGGTCGGCATGAGCATCTCCGACTCCACCACCATTTCGGCAGCCACGCTGTTTCTGTTCATGTGCCTGCAGCCGATCATCGGCGGGCTTTCGGATAAAGTCGGTCGTCGCCCGATCCTGATTGCCTTCGGTGTCCTGGGTACCCTGTTCACCGTGCCGATCCTCACCACCCTGCACACCATCCAGAGCTGGTGGGGCGCGTTCTTCCTGATCATGGCAGCGCTGATCATCGTCAGCGGCTATACCTCGATCAACGCCGTGGTGAAAGCCGAACTGTTCCCCACCGAAATCCGCGCCCTGGGCGTGGGCCTGCCGTATGCGCTGACGGTGTCGATCTTCGGCGGTACCGCTGAATACATCGCGCTGTGGTTCAAGAGCATCGGTATGGAAACTGGCTACTACTGGTACGTGACCGCGTGTATCGCAGTGTCGCTGATGGTCTACGTGACCATGAAAGACACCCGCAAGCACTCGCGGATTACCACGGACTAAAAAATGTGGGAGGGGACAACCCCCCTCCCACATTGGATATGATGTGGGCCCCAGAATCGAGAGCAGAACAGGTCATGTCCGACGATATTCACTTCTACGAACCCGCCAACGGCCACGGCCTGCCCCATGACCCGTTCAATGCCATCGTCGGCCCACGCCCGATTGGCTGGATCTCCTCGCACGACAGCGAAGGCCGCCTGAACCTGGCGCCTTACAGCTTCTTCAATGCATTCAACTACATCCCACCGATCATTGGGTTTTCCAGTGTGGGGCGCAAAGACAGCTTGAATAACATTGAGCAGACCGGCGAGTTTGTGTGGAACCTGGCCACTCGCCCGTTGGCCGAGCAGATGAACCAGAGTTGCGCGGCGGTCTCACCGGATGTGAATGAATTCGAGTTGTCCGGCCTGACGCCGGTGGCTTCGAAAGTCGTCGCTGTACCCCGCGTCGGCGAGAGCCCGGTGTCGTTTGAATGCAAAGTGACGCAGATCATCCAACTGCAACGCGCCGACAAGGAGCTGGTGCCGAGTTGGCTGGTGCTGGGCGAAGTGGTTGCGGTGCACATCGCCAAGTGGTTGCTAAAGGATGGGATCTACGACACTGCTGCCGCCGAGCCGATTTTGCGCGGCGGCGGCCCGGCGGATTACTTCCAGTTGGGGCCGCAAGCGCTGTTCAAGATGTACCGCCCAGGCGCCACAAAACCCTGACTGACATACAGTCAAATTGTGGGAGGGGGCTTGCTCCCGATGGCTATGTATCAGCTAAAAATTTGCTGGCTGATACACCGCTATCGGGAGCAAGCCCCCTCCCACATTTGATCGGCAGCGTTCGTTAGTTGGAAGCCGTTGCCCAAGTCAGTTGACCTTCCGCGTCCACGTCGACCAGGTCCTCTAGCTGCACAGTGGCCGCATCATCGGCATCCGAAGCCGACTTGAACTTCTGCCCGTCAAGGATCTTGTGGAACTTGGGGGCGCCCATGCCATCCAGTGCCTTGACGGCGATGGCAGCGCTATAGCCACCCTCTTCTTCACGCATCAAGGCGGAAACGGCTTCGTGGTGGGCAAATTGTTTACGTGCCATGTTGCAGGTCCTGGCCAATGGAAAAGTCGGCCATTGTAAACCGGTTCAACCGGCCAGTTGCAGGTACTCGCCGTAGGCGTTGACGGCAGATGCATCGGTGAAGGTCTGGAAGTCCATGCTGCGCACGACCATGTCGTTGAGCAACTCCGTAAAAATCATCAAGGTCGGTGAGCTGAAGTAGGCACTCATGGCCTCCTCGCTGCTCCAAAAACCTGATACCAGCCATATATCAGGATCGACCTGGGAATGCTGCAACGAAAATTGCAGGCAACCTGGGGCTTGGCGGCCCGGTTCGATCAAACTGCTCAAGCGTGCACCGAGTTCGGTGCTGCACCCGCTACGGGCGCGGATAAAGGCCATGTGGCTCGCGGGAATGGGGGTGGACATGTTCGACTCTCCCGTTGAGAAGTGATGCTCGGCAAGCACGGTGAGGGTGTGTTGCCACAGGATCAAAGATAGCGGCCCAGCTGTGGATGCAGTTAGTCGATTCCTGCAGGCTTATTGCACAATCCTGCGAGAAACATAGAGAGGACATTTGGCCCCCGGGATTTATTCCATGCACCGGCCCAGTGTTTCAGGGAGATGACAGGCGGCCTGCTTGCCTGATTCACTACCTATCGCAGGATCAGGCAAGGATCCTGCAGAATCGACGTAACACTTTTTGAAAAGCTGCCGCTAAGCTGAGCCCATCAAAGCAGCGTGTAGAGGACGCCCCATGTCGTCGCCCGAACCAAAGCCCATCCCCGTCGATGCCGAGATGGAGAAACAACGCGCCGAGCTGGCCAGTATCGTGCACCGCCACACCTGGGAAGATGGCTCCTACGGCACGGCGATCACCTCGCTGTATCTGAACCGCCACAACACGCCACGGGATTTCATGCCGGTGCTGGTGGAACCTGCGCTGTGCATCCTCGCCAGCGGCAGCAAGGAAGTGCGCCTGGCCGACGAAATCTTTGCCTACGACCCGCTCAATTATCTGGTGTTCTCGGTCGCCATGCCGGTAGCCGGCAGAATCATCGATGCCACCCCGCAAGACCCCAACCTGTCGGTCCGCATCAATATCGATCCGGCCCAGCTCACCGCGCTGATTGCCGAAGCCGGGCCTATGGGGGTGCCGTCGCGTCCCACCTCTCGCGGCATGTATGTGGACCGCATCGACACCCCGTTGCTCGACGCCGTGCTGCGCCTGGTCCGCCTGCTGGACACGCCCAAAGACATCGCCATGCTCGCGCCGTTGATCAACCGTGAAATTCTCTATCGCTTGCTGCGGGGCCCACAGGGTTATCGCCTGTATGAAATTGCCGTGGCCAACAGCCAGAGCCATCGCGTCAGCCAGGCGATCAAGTGGTTGAACGGCAACTACGAACAACCGTTGCGCATCGACGACCTGGCCAAGGAAGTGAACCTGAGCGTCTCGACCTTGCACCATCGCTTCAAGGCGATTACAGCCATGAGCCCGCTGCAGTACCAGAAGCAGCTGCGCTTGCAGGAAGCCCGGCGCTTGATGATTGCCGAAGGACTGGAAGCCTCGGCCGCGGGGTATCGGGTGGGGTATGAAAGCCCGTCGCAATTCAGCCGGGAATACAGTCGGTTGTTTGGAGCGCCACCGCTGCGCGACCTGGCCCGGTTGCGCCAAAGCATCTGATGTACGCAGCTCAGGTGTTTGTTAGTCCAAGGTTCTTGGTAGTTGCAGGGTGACGCGCAGGCCGCCTTCGCGCAGGTTCTGCAAACTCACTTCACCCCCATGGCTATGGGCAATGTTGCGCGCGATCCCCAGCCCCAGGCCATACCCCTGCTGCTGGCCGGCCAGGCGAAAGTGCGGTTCGAACACCTGCTCCAGACGCTGCTCCGGCACACCGGGGCCTTCGTCATCCACATGCAGGACGAACTGCACACCATCGTCCTCGATATGCAGATGCGCGTTCTGCCCGTACTTCAAGGCGTT
Source organism: Pseudomonas sp. P867 (assembly GCF_019891455.1). Lineage (NCBI taxonomy): Bacteria > Pseudomonadati > Pseudomonadota > Gammaproteobacteria > Pseudomonadales > Pseudomonadaceae > Pseudomonas > Pseudomonas sp. P867. The sequence goes on from NZ_JAFLXB010000003.1 coordinate 246,695, forward strand.
GTCGATCAGGTTACCGATGCAACGCTTGAGCGCCAGCGGCTTGCCCGGGTAGGCCGCCAGGGCCGCGCCTTCAAGGGTTACCCGGCCGTTGCCGTTGGGCGCCAGGTACGGTTCCACCAGGCATTCGAGTACATGATTGAGGTCAACCGGCTGGATGTTTTCGTGGATGTCGGTGTCTTTCACGCATTGCAGCGCGCCTTTGACCAGCAGTTCCAGCTCATCCAGGTCGCGGCCGAATTTGGTTTGCAGGTTCTCGTCTTCGAGCAATTCCACACGCAACCGCAGGCGGGTAATCGGGGTGCGCAAGTCGTGGGAAATTGCGCTGAACAACTGGCTGCGCTCGGTCAGGTAACGGCTGATGCGTTCGCGCATTGCGTTGAATGCGCGGCCCACCTCCACCACTTCACTGCCGCCGCCTTCGGCCACCGGTTCTACATCGGCGCCCAGCGACATATCCCGCGCCGCCCGCGCCAGGCGCTTGAGCGGCCGGCTTTGCCAATGCACCAGCAAACCGATAAACAGCAGCAAAAAACCACTGGTCAGCACGATAAACCACACCTGCTGGGACGGCAGGCCCTGTTCTTCAAGGCTGGTGTACGGCTCTGGCAACAGCGAGGCGATGTACAGCCATTCGCCGGGAGCCAGTTGAATCTGGGTGACCAATACCGGTGGGTTAACCGGCTCCAGGGTTAACGCGTAATGGGCCCAGGAGCGTGGCAGTTCGTCGAGCTTGAGGCCGGCATTGAAGATGCGCAGGTCTTCGGCGCTGACGAACTCCACCGAGATATGTACATCGGCGCCCAGGGTTTGGCGTAGCACCTCATCGACCGCCTCCAGCACCGCTTGCTTGCGTGGCGTCTGCGGCAGGATCGCCATATCCAGCGGGCGATCATTGAGGGTCACTACAAAGCGGGTACCGCCCATGCTGCGCAACTGATCAAGGACCAAAGGTCGATAGGCCACCGGCAGCGAACGGAAATAACTCACGCTGGCGGTCATCGAGTGCGCCAGGCTGCGGGCGCTGGTCACCAGGCCCTCAAGCTGGGTGGCGCGCAATTGCGACACCCAGATCACGCTGGACAGCGCCTGGGCGAACAGCACGGCGAGCAAGGTCAGCAGCAACATGCGCCCCAGCAGCGAGCGTGGCACCGGAAAGCGGCGGCGGCGCTCGGTCAAAGGTTCAGTGGGCATTGCCGGCAACCACGCTGGCTGCCAGTTGATAACCGCTGCCGCGCACGGTGCGGATCAGCCTCGGGGGTTTTTCGGTATCGCGCAGGCGTTGGCGCAGACGGCTGACGGCCATATCGACGATACGGTCAAGCGGCATCAGGTCACGGCCACGGGTAGCGTTGCCGATAGTGTCGCGGTCGAGGATCTGTTGCGGGTGATCAAGAAACAACTTGAGCAAGGCAAAGTCAGCGCCGGAAAGGATGACCTCTTCGCCATCAACGTGAAACAAGCGGTGGCTGATCATGTCCAGGCGCCATTCATCGAAGACCAGCACATCACCGCCAGTGCTGCGCTCCTGGCCGAATTGGCAACGGCGCAGCAGTGCCTTGATCCGCGCCTGCAACTCGCGAGGGCTGAACGGTTTGCCGATATAGTCGTCAGCGCCCAGTTCCAGGCCGATCACACGGTCGGCTTCGTCGGAACTGGCGGTGAGCATGATGATCGGTACCTGCGCCTGGCGCGGGTGCTGGCGGATCCAGCGGCACAGACTGAACCCGTCTTCATCCGGCAACATCACATCGAGGATGACCAGGTCGCACGGCGCCTCGTTCATCGCCTGGCGGAACCCCGCACCATCGGCCACGCCACGGACCTGGAAGCCGGCGCGACTGAGGTAGGTTTGCAGCAATTCGCGGATCTCCTGATCGTCGTCGACGAGGAGAATGGATTTACTGATTACGCTCACGGGGGCCTCCTTGTTGTTATGGGGTGTTCTGTAGGGCCTCATCAGGGGCAAGCCCCCTCCCACATTTGCCTGCATTCCAGAGTTGGAACGCGGTCAAATGTGGAAGCGGGCTTGCTCGCGAAGAGGCCATCACAGCCTATGCAAAAGCCTGCTCAAGCGCCACGCCAGCCCCGGTCAGCCCCGAATACGGCGCTGTCACCAACCACACCGGAATACCTTTGAAGTAGTCGCTCATGCAGCCTTTATCCGCAAAACTTTTGGCGAAACCGCTGGCGATAAAGAAGTCGGCAAACCTGGGTATCACCCCACCCACGATGTACACGCCACCGCGCCCACCGGTGGTCAAGACGTTATTGCCCGCGACCCGCCCCAGCCAGATGCTGAACTGGTCCAGCACTTCCATGGCTACCGCGTCACCGGCCAGGCCCGCTGCGGTGATGGCTTCGGGCGTATCCAGCACCGGCTCGTGCCCGTCCACCGCACAAATAGCGCGATACAGACGCGGCAACCCGCCGCCGCTCAATACGGTCTCGGCGCTGACATGGCCGATCTCCGTGTAAATATGCTGCCACAGCTGGGTTTCCCGCGGGCTGCTCAGGGGCAGGTCGACGTGCCCGCCCTCCCCCGGCAATGCCGCGAAACGCCCGGCGCCAAGGTCCAGCAAGGTGCCAACGCCCAGGCCAGTGCCCGGGCCGATCACCACCGCTGGGCGCAAAGGCTCCGGCGTGCCTTCGCAGACCACGCGGAACTCGTCGGGCTTAAGACGCGTCATGCCCAGGGCCATGGCCGAGAAATCATTGACCAGCAGCAGTTCATCCACTTGCAGGGCTTGGCAAAACGCCGTCTTGCTCAGGCGCCAGTGATTGTTGGTGAACTTGAACTCATCGCCACTCACCGGCCCGGCCACCGACAGGCACACTGCACCGATGTCCCCGGTTTCCAGGCCTTCTTCTGCGAGATAGACCTTGATCGCCTCTTCAGGGCTTTGGTGATCCGCTGTGGCATGCACGCGGATCGAATGCAGCTCCTGATCTCGCCATAACGCAAAACGGGCGTTGGTACCCCCGATATCACCGACCAGCGCAAGCTTCACTTAAGCGTCTCCAAGGCAGAGGTAAAGGCGCTGGCGCCCTGCTCTGCGGAGCTTGCGGCCAAGCGCATGAATGCAAACAGCTCGCGACCTGCTCCCACGTTATTGCCCAACAGGCCCGTGGCAGGCGCGCGCGCTGCAAATACTTCGGCGTCCACTTTAAGCTCCAGGGTGCCGGTGACGCCATCGACGCGGATGATATCGCCATCCTGCACCCGCGCCAGCGGCCCGCCGCTCTGGGCTTCGGGGTTGACGTGGATCGCGGCAGGGATCTTACCCGAGGCGCCGGACATTCGCCCATCTGTTACCAACGCCACTTTGAAACCACGGTCCTGCAACACGCCGAGAAACGGGGTCATCTTGTGCAATTCCGGCATACCGTTGGAACGTGGCCCCTGAAAGCGCATCACCGCAACGAAGTCTTTTTCCAGCTGGCCCGCCTTGAAGGCGTCGGCCAGGTCTTGCTGGTCCTGGAACACCACCGCCGGCGCTTCAACCACCTGATGCTCGGGCGCGACAGCCGAAACTTTCATCACGCCACGGCCAAGGTTGCCTTCCATCACGCGCAAGCCGCCTTCCGGCGAGAACGCACGGGCCACGGGGCGCAGGATGGTTTCGTCGAGGCTCTCGATCGGGCCATCGCGCCAGACCAGCTCGCCGTCCACCAGGAACGGCTCCTGGATATAGCGGCTCAAGCCCTTGCCGGCCACGGTGTTGACGTCTTCGTGGAGCAGGCCGGCTTCGAGCAGTTCGCGGATCAGGAACGACATGCCACCCGCCGCCTGGAAGTGGTTGATGTCGGCCTTGCCGTTTGGGTACACGTGGGACAGGGTCGGCACCACCTCGGAGAGGTCGGCCATGTCTTGCCAAGTCAGGATGATGCCCGCCGACATGGCGATGGCCGGCATGTGCAGCGTATGGTTGGTGGAACCGCCGGTAGCGTTTAGCGCAACGATGGAGTTGACGATGGATTTCTCGTCGACGATCTCGCCGATCGGCGTGAAGTTGCCATTGGCCTTGGTCAAGCGCGTGACCTGGTGCGCCGCTTCGCGGGTCAACGCGTCACGCAGCGGCGTGTACGGATTGACGAATGACGCGCCCGGCAAATGCAGGCCCATCACTTCCATCAACAACTGGTTGGTGTTGGCGGTGCCGTAGAAGGTACAGGTACCGGGGCTGTGGTAGGACTTCATCTCCGATTCCAGCAGCTCTTCGCGGCTGGCCTTGCCTTCGGCGTAGCGCTGGCGCACATCGGCTTTCTGCTTGTTGGAGATACCCGACGGCATCGGGCCGCCCGGCACGAAGATCATCGGCAGATGGCCGTAGCGCAGCGCGCCCATCATCAGGCCGGGGACGATCTTGTCGCAGATCCCCAGCATCAGCGCGGCGTCGAACATGTTGTGGGACAGCGCTACCGCCGTGGACATGGCGATGACTTCACGGCTGAGCAGGCTCAGTTCCATGCCCGGCTCGCCCTGGGTCACGCCGTCGCACATGGCGGGGGTGCCGCCGGCGAACTGGCCGACCGAGCCCACTTCACGCAGGGCTTTCTTTATTTGTTCAGGGAAATGTTCGTAGGGCTGATGCGCCGAGAGCATGTCGTTATAAGAAGAAACAATTGCCACGTTGGCAGCATTCATCATGCGCAGGCTGTTTTTGTCTTCGGTGCCGCAACCGGCCACGCCGTGGGCGAAGTTGGCGCATTGCAGCTTGCCGCGCATCGGACCGTCGCTGGCTGCGCCGCGGATGAGCGCAAGGTAAGCCTCGCGGGTGGCGCGGCTGCGGGCGATAAGCCGTTCGGTGACCTCAAGAACGCGGGGATGCATGTATAGAACTCCAGGCTAACGGATGTGGCGACCTGAGTGTCTATGCTGATCAAACGCCCACAGCTCATGGGATGGCAGGGGGTCGTTTGGATCATCGGACCAGTTGATTCAGGTCACTCGTTGTAGATTGAACAAAATATTGCCACTAAAAAGGCTTGTTTTCTATTTTTATGCGAATAATCTTGTAATTCTTACAACAAATCGACGACAGGCACTTTTCCAATGACTCTACGTATCGCAATCAATGGTTTTGGCCGTATCGGCCGTAATGTCCTGCGCGCACTGTATACCCAAGGCTATCGCCAGGATTTGCAGATCGTCGCCATCAATGATTTGGGCGACAGTTCGATCAACGCCCACCTGCTCAAGTACGACACCGTACACGGCACTTTCGATGCAGAGGTCGCCCACGATCAGGAAAGCCTGACCGTAAATGGTGACCGGATTGCCGTCAGTGCCATTCGCAACCCCGCCGACCTGCCGTGGGCTGCGCACAAGATCGACGTGGTGTTCGAATGCACCGGCCTGTTCACCGACCGTGACAAGGCTGCCGCCCATATTACCGCCGGCGCGCGCAAGGTGATCATCTCGGCTCCGGCCAAGGGCGCGGATGCCACTGTGGTTTATGGCGTAAACCATGACATTTTGCGTCAGTCCCACCAGATCATCTCCAACGCGTCGTGCACCACCAACTGCCTGGCGCCGGTCGCGCAGGTGCTGCACCGTGAGCTGGGTATCGAAAGCGGCCTGATGACCACCATTCACGCCTACACCAACGACCAGAACCTGACCGACGTCTACCACACCGACCCGTACCGCGCGCGCTCGGCCACCCAGAACATGATCCCGAGCAAAACCGGCGCGGCTGAAGCCGTTGGCCTGGTACTGCCGGAACTGGCGGGCAAGCTGACCGGCATGGCGGTACGGGTACCGGTGATCAACGTGTCTCTGGTGGACCTGACTGTGCAGTTGAAGAAAGAAGCCACGGCCGATGAAGTCAACGCCCTGCTGAAACAGGCCAGCCAGCACTCGAAGATCCTCGGTTACAACACCCTGCCGCTGGTTTCCAGTGACTTCAACCATAACCCGCTGTCGTCGATCTTCGATGCCAATCACACCAAGGTCAGCGGCAAGCTGCTCAAGGTGCTGGCCTGGTACGACAACGAGTGGGGCTTCTCCAACCGTATGCTGGATAACTGCCTGGCGCTGTGCAACGCCGAGTAACCCCACCTGTGGGAGGGAGCAAGCCCCCTCCCACAGTTACATTTTGTCCAGCGTAGGTTCAGGGAAATAGCCACTTGCCATTTCGGTTGATGATAAGCATTATCATTCGCTGCAAATCGATCTGGTATCACTGTGAGCCAATCTCGCTTCAACCAAGTCTTTCTCACCCAACGGGTGATTCTGCTACGCACCTTGCAGCGGATGGTGAATAACCACAGCACTGCCGAGGACCTGTTGCAGGAAACCTACCTGCGCGTCACTCGGGCCCTGAGCGAGCGGCCGATCGACCACCTTGAACCCTTTGTGTACCAGACCGCGCGCAACCTGGCGCTGGATCACCTGCGCTCGCGCCGGATCCAGGCCCGCACGTTGCAGGAAGACGTCCCGCTGGACGTGCTGCAAAGCGTCGCCGCCCCTGCCAGCACGCCTGAAGAAGCCATTCAGGCCGAGCAACTGCTGGAGCATCTGAGCGTCAGCCTCGGCCAGCTGAGCGCTCGTCAGCAGCGGATTTTCATCCTCAGCCGCCTGCACGGTTGCAGCTACCAGGAAATTGCCGATCAGTTGAACGTGTCCTTGAGCACCGTACAAAAGGAACTGAAATTGATCATGGCCATCTGTGTAGGTGTGGCCGAACGGCTGGATCAGCCTTAAGCTCCATCCGATAGAGCTATCGATCCATGCTGTACGAAAAAATGAATAGAACGTGGCGAAGACCCGAGGAACACCGTGACGGACCCGAATAAACTGCGCCCCCATGCGTTGGCTCATGAGGTGCTGCAAGACACGGCCATGGACCAAGCCCTCGATTGGCTGATCGCCTTGCAGTGCCCGCAACCCGGGCAGCAGGCCGAGTTCGACGCCTGGCTGGCCGCGGACCCGGCGCATGTCCACGCGTTCAGCAAGGCTCAGGCGGCCTGGGCAGGTGCACCGGTACACAGCGCCGCCGTGGCCCTGGCGGTGCCACGCAAGCCAAGCGGCTGGCGCCGGATCAAACCGCACTGGAAGCCCTTGGCCACCGCGGCCGTGCTGTTGATCGGTCTGTTCAGCTTCAGCAACTTGCCGATGCGCTTGCAGGCCGATCACCTCACCGTGGTCGGCGAGCGCCAGCGCCTGCAACTGGACGATGGGTCCAAGGTGCTGCTCAACACCAACTCGGCATTTTCCAGCCGCATCACCGACCACCAGCGCATTGCGCGCCTGTACCAGGGCGAAGCGTTCTTCGACATAGCCCCCAGCCGTGGCCTGGCCCTGGAAATCGACGCCGGCCCCGTGCGTGCCAGCGTGCGCGACACCGCCTTCGCCGTGCGCTACCTCGATGGCGAGGCCCAGATACAGGTGCAGCGTGGCGATGTCGACCTGAGCAACAGCTTCGACGATGCCCGCGTACGCCTGAGTGCCGGGCAAAGCATCCGCATCGGCCCCAAGGGTTTCGGCCAACCGGCCAAGCTCGATGTCGGCAAGGATCTGGCGTGGGTGCAGGGTAGGCTGGTGTTCGAAAATTGCCCGCTGAGCGAAGTCCTGGCTGAACTGCGCCGCTATTACCCTGGCTGGATCGTCAACAACAATGAGCAACTGGCCAGCGTCGCCGTCACCGGCAACTATCGTCTCGACCAGCCCCTGGACGTGGTGCGCTCCCTGGCCCACATCACCTCGGCCAAGCTGTCGGAATACCCGGCGCTGGTGATTCTGAACTAAATGAGAATTATTTTTACTCGATGTTAACCGGCGATACGTCTCGTTATAGCCAATGCAACTGATTCCTATTTGGTTCAGTTCGCAACTATAAGATTCGTATCCCGGAGCGCTCTCGATGTCCTCTCGTTTCAACCGCCGGTGTTCTTCGCCCGTTTTGTCTTTGCTGACCGCTGCGATCCTGCTGGCTGGCGCGCCCGTCATGAGCGCCACCGCCGCCGAACCCGCCCCTCGCAGCCACGGTAATTACAACTTCAGCATCGAGCAGCAACCGCTGGTGTCGGCGCTCAACGCCTTTACCGCGGTGACCGGCTGGCAAGTCGGCCTGCCGGCAGAGCTGGGCCAGGGAGTGTCGTCCCCTGGCGTGCGCGGCCCGCTGTCGCCGGAAAAAGCCCTGGAGCGGTTGTTGGTGGGGACCAACCTGAGCTACCGCAAACTGGGCAATAACAACATCGTGCTGGAGAAACGCGCCGCGGGCGGCGCCCTCGCCCTGCAACAGGTGACCATCAGCGCCACCCGTAACGAACAGGATGTGAACAGCGTACCCAGCACCGTCAGCGTGCACGACCGCGAGGAACTGGACCGCCAGAACACCAACAACATCCGCGAACTGGTGCGCTACGAGCCCGGTGTCTCCGTCGGCGGCGCCGGCACCCGCTCAGGCAACGCGGGCTATAACATCCGTGGTATCGACGGCGACCGCATCCTCACCCAGGTGGACGGCGTCGAAGTGCCCAACAACTTCTTCAACGGCCCCTACGCCAAGACCCGTCGCAACTACGTCGACCCGGAAATCGTCAAGCGCGTGGAGATCCTGCGCGGCCCGGCCTCGGCCCTGTACGGCAGCAACGCCATCGGCGGCGCGGTAAGCTATTTCACCCTCGACCCGGACGACATCATCAAGCCCGGCAAGGACGTCGGCGCCCGCCTCAAGACCGGCTACAGCTCCGCCGACGAGAGCTGGCTGACCTCCGGCACCTTCGCAGGGCGGGTACAGGACTTCGATGGCTTGCTGCACCTGAGCCAGCGCAATGGTCATGAAACCGAATCCTACGACGGCAACAACGCCACCGGCCTGGCCCGCACCGGCGCCAACCCGGAAGACGCGCGCACCACCAACGTGCTGGCCAAGCTGGGCTGGAACTATGGTGATGAAAACCGCCTGGGCCTGACCTACGAGAAGTTCAAGGATGACCGCGACGTCAACCTGAAGAATGCCGTAGGCGGCCCGTTCATCGGCGGTCGAGGCATGAACCTCTACCGTGCCCGCTCGGGCAACGACACCATCACCCGCGAGCGCTTCGGCCTGGAAAACACTTTTGCCCTGGAGTCGCCGATTGCTGATCGCATCAAGACCAGCCTCAACTACCAGATCGCCAAGACCGACCAGACCACCGCCGAGATCTACCAGGCTGGTCGCCGCGTACTGCGTACCCGCGACACCCTTTACGAAGAAAAACAGTGGGTCTTCGACGCTCAACTGGACAAGGCGTTCAGCGTCGGCGAAACCGACCACCAGGTGACCTACGGCACCACCCTCAAGCAGCAGAAAGTCACCGGCTCGCGCGAAGGCTCCGCCTCGTGCCTGGCCATTGGTGGCGGCTGCACCGCCATCGGCGCGCCCAGCCCGCAAGCAAGCGACAGCGTGAAGAAGGCCAGCGACTTCCCCGACCCGACCATCAACACTTACTCGTTGTTTGCCCAGGACCAGATCAGCTGGGATAAATGGACCTTCCTGCCCGCCGTGCGGTATGACTACACCCGGCTCAAGCCCAAGCTGACCCAGGAGTTCCTCAACACCGTCAACCCGACCGGCGAATATGCCGTCGATGGCAAGGACAAAACCTGGCACCGCGTCACGCCAAAGTTCGGCCTGACCTACGCCCTGACCGATAACTACACCTGGTTCGGCCAATACGCCGAAGGCTTCCGCACCCCCTCGGCGAAGGCCCTGTATGGCCGCTTCGAAAACCTCAACATTGGCTACACCGTCGAACCCAACCCCGACCTCAAGCCGGAGACCAGCAAAGGCATCGAGACCGGGATACGCGGCAAGTTTGACGAAGGCTCCTTCGACATCGCGGTGTACTACAACAAGTACCGCGACTTTATCGACGAAGACAACGCCGTGGTCGGCGGCACCGTGGAGCAGTTCCAGGCCGTCAATATCAAGCGCGCCACCATCAAGGGCGTGGAAGCCAAGGGCCGCCTGAACCTGGATGCGTTCGGCGCGCCGAAGGGACTGTACACCCAGGGTTCGATTGCCTACGCCCACGGTCGCAACGACGACAATGGCGAACCATTGAACAGCGTCAACCCGCTCAAGGGCGTGTTTGGCCTGGGCTACGACCAGGACAATTACGGCGGCCTGCTGAGCTGGACCCTGGTGAAAAAACAGAACCGCGTCGACAGCACCACCTTCCACGCTCCCGACGGCAGCACCGACGGCCCGTTCAAGACCCCGGGCTTCGGCATCCTCGACCTGACCGCCTACTACAAGGTCACCAACGACGTGACCATCAACGGTGGCCTCTACAACCTCACCGACAAGAAGTACTGGAACTGGGATGACGTGCGCAGTTACGACAGCGTCGGCGAAGCTGGCGTAACCGGCCCGGCCAACCTGGACCGCCTGACCCAGCCCGGTCGCAACTTTGCGATCAACCTGATCTGGGACATCTGATCCACCCGCCTCACCTCGCCGGAATCCATCAGCGGCGGGGTGAGGATTTTTTACTGTGCCACGTCTTCTTGTTCGTCTAGTTGATAACAGCTCTCTTTAAGGGCACCCAGGCGCTCCCTCTTTCAAGGACTTTTTACATGACCGCTTCTCCTACCGCAGAACGCCCAAGCCTGCGCTCCCAGCGCCTGAACCAGATCACCAATGAACCGCACACCAAGCTGGATGCGTTGGTGAAGGCTCATGCGCCGTTCGAAACCCAAGCCAACTTCGCCCGCTTCGTGGTGGCCCAGTACCTGTTCCAGTCGGAACTGGTGGCGCTGTACAACGATGCCGCGCTGAACACGATCATTCCCGACCTGGCCGCCCGCTGCCGCGCCGAAGCCGCCAAGCTCGACCTGGCTGACCTGGACACCGACGTTCCGGCTCCGGTCGCCGGCGCGGTGAAAAACCCAAGCCAGGCCGAAGCCCTGGGTTGGCTGTTCGTGTCCGAAGGCTCCAAGCTGGGCGCCGCGTTTCTGATCAAGCGCGCCCTGGGCCTGGGCCTGAGCGAAACCTTCGGGGCCCGCCACCTGGGCGAACCGGCCGGTGGCCGCGCCGAAGGCTGGAAAAGCTTCACCCGCACCCTCGACAGCCTGGAGTTCAGCGCCGAAGAAGAAGCTGCGGTAGAAAAAGGCGCGATCGATGCGTTTGTGCGCTTCACCGTGTTGCTGGAACAGGCGTACGCTAGCGCCCCAGAAATGGCGTAAATGTTCCGGTAGACATCGGTTCAATGTGGGAGCAGGCAAGCCAGCTCCCACATTTGAGTGCATTTCATGGCAGATCATGTGTAAACCCTCCCACCAGAAAATTGCAGCATGACCGGCAAAACCCAATCCTCCTCAAAGATCGCCCAACTTCTCTATGGCCTGCTGGCCTACGTCAGCCTGGGGATCGGTTTGGTCGCGATTGTCATACCGGGTTTGCCGACCACCGAATTCATCCTGCTGGCCGCCTGGGCCGCCACCAAAAGCTCACCGCGCTTAAGCGCCTGGCTGGAAAACCACCGCCTGTTCGGGCCGATCCTGTTCAACTGGCGCAACGGCAAGATCATTGCACGCCGGGCCAAGGTCAGCGCCACCGTAAGCATGTTGCTGTGTGCCCTGCTGATGCTGGTGATGCTTGATCATGGCTGGCCGGTGTACCTGGCAATCGCCGGGATGAGCCTGGGCAACCTGTGGATCTGGTCCCGCCCCGAGCAGCTCGCACGGCCCGTATAACGCCCGGCGTAGGCATTTTCCTACCGCTCATCGCCTATTACTCATGAATTGATTTGTGACGCCGATGTTTCAGGAACGGCGCCGAATGGACTTGGCTCTGCTGCGTGCATACCCACAAGTCCATTCGTGAGTGAACCTATGTTCGACACCCTTTCTATCCGCTTGAAAATCGTGCTGCTGTCCGGCCTCTGCCTGCTGGGAGTGATCGCACTGGTGGTCGGCATCAATATCTACAACACCAACCAGAACGATCGGTTGGTCAGTGATTCAAGCTCACGAATGCTCACCGCCAGCGTGGAACAGCTGCTGCAAGCCAAGGCCGCTGAACAGGCCGTACAGTTACAAAAGACCTTCGGTGAAAACCTGCTGGCGGTTACCGCCCTCGCCGACCAGATCAAGGACCTGCGTCAGTTGGGGACCAAGCGCTCCATTGAAGCCGGCGCCCTGCGCGAAGAAATCAACCAGAGCGTGAAAACCGCGTTCGAGCGCAACACCAAGGTGCTGGGCATCTGGCTGTCGTTCGAGCCCAACGGCCTGGATGGCAAGGACAGTGAATTCGTTGACGACAAGGCTCGCGTCTCCAACGAAAAAGGTCGCTTTTCCAGCTACTGGAGCCGTGCCGGCGGCGAAAGCCTGAACACCATCATGGTCGAGGATGACCTGACCAAGACCACCCTCAACCTCAGCGGTACGCCTTACAACATTTGGTATACCTGCCCACGGGACACCCGCAGCACCTGCCTGCTGGACCCGTATGAAGACACGGTGGCCGGCAAACCTGTGCTGATGACCACCATTTCCCTGCCCCTGATCGTCGACGGCAAAGTCATCGGCGTTGTGGGTGTCGACATCGCCCTCACCGCCCTGCAAGCCACCACCGATGCGGCACAAAAGGACGTGTTCAACGGTGCTGCTCACCTGGAAATCCTGTCCAGCACCGGCCTGATTGCAGCCTACAGCGGCGAACCGGCCAGGGTCGGCAAGAACCTGGTCGACACCCTCGGCGCCGAAGGCAAGGAGATCGTGCAACTGCTGGGCAATGATCGGCCCATGATCCGCGAACAGGACGACACGATTCGCGCCGTGTACCCGGTCAAGCCGATTGCCGACGCCAAATCCTGGGGTGTGGTGATCAAACTGCCTAAAAGCGTGATGCTGGCTGATAACGAAAAGCTACAAGCCGTGCTCGACGAAGCCCAGGCTACCGGCACCCTCAAAGCCTTGCTGGTGGCAGCCGCCGCCGGCTTGCTGGGCTTGTTGCTGATCTGGCTGACCGCCACCGGCGTGACCCGTCCGATCAACAGCGTGGCGGCCATGCTCAAGGACATTGCCAGCGGCGACGGCGACCTCACCCAACGCCTGGCCTACACCAAGAAAGACGAACTGGGCGAGCTGGTGAATTGGTTCAACCGCTTCCTCGACAAGCTGCAACCGACCATCGCCCAGATCAAACAAAGCATCACCGAAGCCCGAGGTACGGCGGATCAATCCTCGGCCATTGCACGCCAGACCAGCGAAGGTATGCAGGTGCAGTTCCGTGAAATCGACCAGGTCGCCACCGCGTCGAATGAAATGAGCGCCACCGCCCACGACGTCGCCAACAGCGCCTCCAATGCCGCCAGCGCGGCACGCGGCGCCGATCAGTCGGCCCGCGAAGGCATGTCGATCATCGAGCAGAGCACCCGCGACATCACCACCCTTGCCGAGGAAGTCAGCAAGGCCGTGACCGAAGTTGAAGCCCTGGCAGTCAACAGCGAGCAAATCGGTTCAGTCCTGGAAGTGATCCGCAGCATTGCCGAACAGACCAACCTGCTGGCATTGAACGCCGCGATCGAAGCAGCACGCGCCGGCGAAAGCGGGCGCGGGTTTGCGGTAGTGGCCGACGAAGTACGCAACCTGGCCAAACGCACCCAGGATTCGGTCGAGGAAATCCGCGTGGTGATCGAGCGTATCCAGAGCGGCACCCGAGGCGTGGTAGCGACCATGCACTCCAGCCAGCAACAGGCCCAGAGCAATGCCGGGCAGATCCACCAGGCGGTGCAGGCCCTGGGCAAGATCAGTGACGCGGTCACCGTGATCAGCGACATGAACCTGCAAATCGCCAGCGCCGCCGAAGAGCAGAGCGCGGTGGCCGAAGAGGTCAACCGCAACGTCTCGGCGATTCGCACCGTGACCGAAACCCTCACCGGCCAGGCTACCGAGTCGGCGGCGATCAGCAGCCAGCTCAATGCCCTGGCCAGCCAGCAGATGAAGTTGATGGATCAGTTCAGGGTGTAATTCACACCACAGGTCCAATGTGGGAGGGGGCTGCGCGACAGCCCCACGTTGACGATGTGACCGGGTGGTTGGGTGGTTGGGTGGTTGGGTGGTTGGGTGGTTGGGTGGTTGGGCCGAGTACATATCCGTTATTTAGGTAACGGCCACTATAGGTTCCGCTCTTACAGCGGGTCACTTTCGAAAAGCGCGAAAGTAACCAAAGCGCTCTTGCCCCACCACTCGGCACCTCGCTTAGGCTCGGTGTGCCCGTAATCCGACATTGATTTGGGGGGCCGCCGCCACGCGCCATCCATGGCGCGGGGCGGCTAAACCGGCATCCCTGCCGGTTTACCCCCCAAATCCATGTCGAATTCCGGCCAGCGTGGTTTAACGGGGCGCCTAAGATCAAGATCAAAAGCACAGCGAGGCGGCCTTATAGCCGACCTGATCGTTGAAGCGTGCGCGTACCCCTGTGGGAGCGGGCGTGCTCGCGAAGGTCGTTAACGATGACGGGGGAAATCAGAATGAGCGCGGCGCCCTCAGGTTTTTCGCGAGCAAGCTCGCTCCTACAGAAAAGCAGAAGCACCGCCAGCGTATCTACGATGCGAAGCGAGCCGCTCTTGATCTTGCTTTTGATCTCAAGCGCCCCGTTAAACCACGCTGGCCGAACGCAGGCTTGAATCCGTGGGTAACCCGGCAGGACGCCGGGTTAGCCGCACTGGGCCAGGGATGGCCCATTGCGGCGGCCCACGGATTCAAGCCTTCGTTCGGGCACACCGAGCCTAGGCGAGGTGCCGAGTGGTGGGGCGAGGACCTTTTGCTTACTTTTGGCTGGGCCGGCATTCCGGTCCTTCCAAAAGTGAGCCGCTGTAAGAGCGGAACCCTAAGTGGCCGTTACAGCAGCAATGGATATGTACTCGCCCCCCCCAACATCCTAGTTAGCTGTCAAGCCCCCTCCCACATTTTGACCGCACACCGCTTAGCGTCCGCTCCAGGCCTGGACAAACGGCGTCAGGTCTTCCTTCGGCGCCGTACGCGGCGGGTTCTGCGGCGTGCCCAGGTAAAGAAAGCCAATCACTTCTTCACCCGCCGTCAGCCCCAAGCCTTTGGCCACATGGGCCGAATAGGACAACTCCCCGGTCCGCCACACCGCACCAATCCCCTGGGCATACGCCGCCAGCAGGATGCCGTGGGCCGCACAGGCCGCCGCCAGCAATTGCTCGGACTTGGGCACTTTGAAGTGCTCCTGCAAACGCGCAATCACCACAACTACCAACGGCGCACGCAGCGGGCCGTTCTGCGCCTTGTCGATGACGGCTTGCGGTGCGTCGGCGTCCTGCAGCCGGGCGGCTTCAGCCAACAGCGTGCCCATTTGCTCACGGGCTGCGCCTTCTACGGTGAGGAAACGCCAAGGGCGCAATTGACCGTGATCGGGCGCCCGCATGGCGGCAGCGAACAACAGGTCGCGCTGCTCCTGGGTCGGTGCCGGGTCGAGTAAACGCGGCACGGAAACACGGTTGAGCAAAGCGTCGAGAGCCTGCATTGGCCACCTCCAAAAAAAATGTGTGGTCATTCTAGCGGGAAAGAATCGCGATGCCACCAAACGATAATTGCTCTTATTCAAACCGCCCGGCCCTGTTAGACTTTGCGACCAGATTTTGCCCCCTCGTCCAGGAATCTCGATGTTCCGTTCGCTTTCCTACCTGTCTGCAGCGTTGCTGGCTCTATGCCTGACTGCTTGCGACGACGCCCCTCGCTTCACCAAGGCCGAGCCGGGTGAATCGCGATCCGGTGGCGCGACAACGGTAAACAAGCGCGACCAGAACGCCTTTTCCCTGCCCTCGGCCAACCTGGCACCCAGCCGTCGCCTGGATTTCAGCGTCGGTAACAGCTTCTTTCGCAACCCCTGGGTGATCGCGCCGGCCACCACCACGGCACGGGATGGCCTGGGCCCGCTGTTCAATACCAACGCCTGCCAGAACTGCCATATCAAGGACGGCCGTGGCCACCCGCCACTGCCTGATGCGCCCAATGCCGTGTCGATGCTGGTACGCCTCTCAATTCCTCTCTCCATTACAGAGCAGCCCCCCTACGCCAAGCTGATCGAACAGCTCGGCGTGGTGCCCGAGCCGGTGTATGGCGGGCAGTTGCAAGACATGTCCGTGCCGGGCGTCGTTCCGGAAGGCAAGGTGCGGGTCGACTACAGCCCTGTCCAGGTCAGCTTCAAGGACGGCACCGTCCTCGAACTGCGCAAACCCGACCTGAAAATTACCCAGCTCGGCTACGGCCCGATGCACCCCGACACACGCTTCTCGGCGCGCATCGCGCCGCCGATGATCGGCCTGGGCCTGCTCGAAGCAATCAGCGACGCCGATATCCTGCGCAACACCGACCCCAAGACCGCCGACAAAGACGCAATCGTCGGCCGCGCCAATTGGGTCTGGGATGACGCCCAGCATAAAACCGTACTTGGGCGTTTTGGCTGGAAAGCCGGGCAACCCAACCTCAACCAACAAAATGTTCACGCGTTTTCGGGTGATATGGGTCTCACGACCTCCCTGAGACCCTTTGATGACTGCACCGACGCCCAAGTGGCGTGCAAGCAGGCTCCAAACGGCAATGGCCCTGACGGCGAGCCGGAAGTCAGCGACAACATCCTGCGCCTGGTGCTGTTTTACACCCGCAACCTCGCGGTGCCTGCGCGCCGAGACGTCAACACGCCTCAAGTGTTGGCCGGCAAGAACCTGTTCTACGAGGCCGGTTGCCAGGGCTGTCACAAGCCGACATTCACCACGGCCGCCAACGCCGCCGAACCCGAGCTGGCCAATCAGGTGATACGCCCCTACAGCGACCTGTTGTTGCACGATATGGGCGAAGGCCTGGCCGACAACCGTACCGAATTCAACGCCACTGGCCGTGAGTGGCGCACCCCGCCGCTGTGGGGCATTGGCCTGACGCAAACCGTCAGTGGTCACACCCAGTTCTTGCATGACGGCCGCGCCCGCAACCTGCTTGAGGCCGTGCTGTGGCACGGCGGGCAAGCACAAGCGGCGCAGCAACATGTGTTGTCATTTAACGCCGAACAGCGGGCCGCGTTGCTGGCGTTCCTGAATTCTTTATAAGCTTCGCCCCACTCACAGAAGGGAGCTCGACATGTTTCGTCCCAAGTTGTTGTTCACCAGCCTCGCCGCCCTTGCCCTGGGCGCGTGCTCGCCCCAGGACCCGCAAGCGGTGACCTCGGCGGCTATCGCCAAGCAGGTGATCCTGCCGACCTACAGCCGCTGGGTTGAAGCCGACCGCCAGTTGGCCGTAAGCGCCCTGGCCTACTGCCAGGGCAAGGAAAGCCTGGACACTGCCCGCGCCGACTTCCTGCACGCCCAAAAAGCCTGGGCCGAGTTGCAACCGTTGCTGATCGGCCCACTGGCCGAAGGCAACCGCGCCTGGCAGGTGCAGTTCTGGCCGGACAAGAAGAACCTGGTAGGTCGCCAGGTCGAGCAACTGGTCAGCGCCCAGCCGCAGATCGATGCGGCCGCCCTGGCCAAATCGAGCGTGGTGGTGCAGGGCCTGTCGGCCTACGAATACATCCTCTACGACGCCAAGCCCGACGTTGCCGACGAAACCCAGAAAGCCCGCTACTGCCCGCTGCTGATGGCCATCGGCGAGCGTCAGAAAGCCCTGGCTGAAGAAATCCTCGCCAGTTGGAACAGCACCGACGGTATGCTCGCGCAGATGACCAAGTTTCCGAACCAGCGCTACGCTGATTCCCACGAAGCCATTGCCGATCTGCTGCGCGTGCAAGTAACCGCACTGGACACCCTGAAGAAAAAACTCGGCACGCCGATGGGCCGCCAGACCAAGGGCATCCCGCAACCCTTCCAGGCCGATGCATGGCGCAGCCAGTCCTCCCTGCAAAGCCTGGAGGCCAGCCTCGCCGCCGCCCAGACCGTATGGGTCGGTGTCGACAACAAAGGCCTGCGCGGCCTGCTGCCGAGCGATCAGAAGCCGTTGGCCGAGAAGATCGATGCCGCCTATGCTGCGTCCCTGAAACTGTTCGCCAGCAACCAGCGCTCCCTCAACGAACTGTTGAACGATGACGCCGGGCGCCAGCAACTCAACGATATCTACGACAGCCTCAATGTGGTCCATCGCCTTCACGAGGGCGAGCTGGCCAAAGCATTGGGCGTCCAACTGGGCTTCAACGCCAACGACGGTGACTGATGATGCTCAGGCGACAGGCTTTGGCGCTGGGTAGCGTGCTGCTCAGCGCCCTCACGTTGGGCGGCTGGACGCTGTTCAAAGGCAAAGACAAGGGGCCGCTGCTGCTCTCGGCACGCGATGATGCCGACGGCAAGCACTACGCTGTCGGCTATCGCCTGGACGGCAAGCCCGTCTTTGCCACCCAGGTCGGCCAGCGCTGTCACGACATCATCAACCACCCCACACTGCCAATTGCGTTGTTCGTCGCCCGTCGTCCGGGCACCGAGAGCTACCTGATCGACCTGCGCGATGGCACGCTGCTGCAAACCATCACCTCAAAGGCCAACCGGCACTTTTACGGCCATGCGGTGATCCACAAGAGCGGCGACTGGCTGTACGCCACCGAGAACGACACCTCCGATCCCGGTCGTGGGTTGTTGGGGGTGTATAAGTTCGAAGGCGAGCGGTTGGTACATAGCGGTGAGATTTCCACCCACGGTATCGGCCCGCACCAGGTCTCCTGGATGCCCGACGGCGAAACCCTGGTGGTGGCCAACGGCGGCATTCGCACCGAAGCCGAAAGCCGCGTGGAGATGAACCTCAACGCCATGGAACCGAGCCTGGTGCTGATGCAGCGCGATGGCACCTTGATCAGCAAGGAAACGTTGGGGCAGCAAATGAACAGCGTGCGCCATATGGGGATCGCCAGCGATGGCACCATCCTCACCGGGCAGCAGTTCATGGGGCCGTCCCAGGAGCGTTCCGAGTTGCTCGCAATCAAGCGCCCGGGCCAGCCTTTTATGGCGTTCCCGGTAGCCGATGAGCAACTGCAAGCGATGGGGCACTACACCGCCAGCGTGGCGGTGCACAGCGAATTGCGCCTGGTAGCGCTCACGGCGCCGCGTGGCAATCGTTTCTTCATCTGGGATATGGACAGCGCCGAGCTGCGCCTGGATGGGCCGTTGCCCGACTGCGCCGGTGTGGGTGCAGTGGCGGACGGGTTTGTGGTTACGTCGGGACAGGGACGTTGCCGCTTCTATGATTGTCGTCAGGAACGACTGATGGCCAAGCCATTGGAATTACCGGCGGGGTTTTGGGATAACCACCTGCACCTGATCTGAAAATTGCCCCTCTGCAGGAGCGAGCTTGCTCCTACCGTTAAAGCGTCAGGCGTAAAAAAAGGGCCTCGCATCGCAAGGCCCTTTCCAGGAGTTTTACTCGTTTCAACTTTGCGGCCTCATTGCTTGAGACATCCCGAACATGAATAGCAGCAAATCATGATCAGGCCTGGCCGCCACACTTGCCTTTGCAATCCGCGGCAGCAGGCATTGCCCGCCACCGTCTACCGCACTGAGCACTTGTGTGCGAGGTTGTTCCCACGCTGCCAGGGCAAGGGCTGAAATGCCCAACGCCCCGACCAAAAACAAACCTCGTGCTATTTCTAGCTTCATCTGGTTAAACCCTTGATAGCGCTGCCAAACGCCGTCTCGTAAAAGTAGCTGAGTTTTTTCCAGTCGGTATCGTTCCACGACGAATGGCGGCGCAATTGCAGCATGTCATGGGACGCGGCCCGATAAGCGGTCAAACGCTGGCGACATTTTTCAAAGTCCAGCAGGGCCACTTCCACAATCGCCGCATCAGGCTCACCGGTTACCCGCACGAAAATGTGCTTGATATACAAACAACCGTGCTGCCAGCGACCCTTGTGCATACGGGCCAGGGTGCCGGCCAGCTCCTGGAGCAAACGCTCGTGGACCGCCTCGCCGTACTGCTCACGGCCACCGGCGGCGTACCAGTTTTCGATCTCGTCGAAACCGTCCAATGACGCGGTCACCAACAGGGCTTTCCATTGATGCTCCGGGTCGCGTCGCGCCTCGCAAAACACCAACTCCGGCACGCGCACATCCAGCAAACGCAGGCCCTTCAAGGCATCACGCTCACGCAGCACGGTCGGACGCCCGAATGGATGCAACCAACTGCGGTAGATGTGCCCGATCTGACGCTTGCAATACAGCAAACGCCCATTAGGGCTGACCACTCGCTGCACACCACTTTCACCGCCACGCCGGCGATTGGGTTCTTCGACCCACTCACCCTTCTGGCGCCAGAAATAATCAAACCGCTCCTCGGGAGCTACATGACTGCCTGCTACGCACTCAACTGCCATCTGTTACCTCTTGCGCAATACATACACTCGCCACATGGCGTAGAGCGGTATGAAGTCCAGGGACTCCTGAACACGGAAACCGGCCTGCTCGAATTCTGCCTCGACAGTAGCAGCCGGTAACACAAACCGGTTTTGGTAACCTTCCTGCTCACCTCTTTTGCGACGACGCACTTCGCTGCGCTTGCGCTTCCAGGCCTTGAAATTGCCGTCCACCCACAGCGAAATAATCACGCTGTCACGGGTAACTCGCTGAAACTCACGCAGTATTGTCAGCCTGTGCTCCGCTTCACCGATGTGGTGCATCAAGCGCATGCAGAAAATACTGTCGACGGAGTTATCTGGCAAATCGATATCAAAGGCAGATGTCTGCAAAGGGCGTACCCGTTTCACCACCTCCGCCGGTTGCGCGGTGGTGGCGATCTTCAACATCGACGCCGAATTGTCAGCCCCGATAATCACACGGTTGGGTTTTTCGGCCAGCAACGGCCAGAAACGTCCAGCGCCACAAGGCAGGTCCAGCACCAGGCCCGGCTCACCGGCCATGGCCAGTGCACCACGCGCCAGTTGCTCGTCGCGTTTGTGGGACAACCGGCGAGCCAGATTGTCCTGATGTTTGAGTAAATATTGTTGCGCGTGTTGATCGTCGTACTTTTCGGAAAATTCCAACTTGATTGGGGAAGGCATCGTACGTCTCCGGTAACTGATGCCTGCAACCTTAAGCAGTTAAACGTAATCAACAGGTCAACTCATTGTGAAAATCTTGTCCTGTCCAACTGCATACATTTCAAGACTTTACAGAAACATTCAGTAGCATCGGGCCATCTTCGCTGAAAAGCAGGCAGTCTGCATCCGCAAAACGACAGACTGAACGGTCAGCTTTTGACCTGGCTCAGCTCCACATGAAAACGGCAGCCATTGGGCTCCATCGTCGTCAGGCTCACGCTCCAGCCCTGGCTCTCGCAGATCCGTTGCACCAGCGACAGGCCGAGCCCCAGCCCCTCGCCACGGTTCTCGCTGCCGCGCACAAAAGGCTCGAACATCGCTTCGCGCTTGTCTTCAGGAATGCCCACGCCAGAGTCCTCCACCACAAAACCACTCGGCTCCAGCGTGAGGCGGATAAACCCTTGCTCGGTGTAATGCAGTGCATTGCGTAACAGGTTACCCATCACTGCGTGCAGGAACGTAGTGTTGTAGCGAGTATCCAGAGGATTGCCAGGGCAGTAGATCAACTCAAGGCCTTTTTGCTCGATGGGCCCACGCCAGATCCCAAGCAAATCTTCGGCGACCTGCGTCAGGTTGACCTGAGCCGACATGACAGCATCATCGTGCTTGGCGCGGGCCAGCATCAGGAAGGTCTGCACCAGTTCACGCATTTCCTCACAGGCCCGCGCGATTCGCTGGACCTGATTACGGCCGCGTTGATCGATGGCGGGGTTTTCCAGCAGCAGCTCACAGGAGCTGGCCAACACCATCAAGGGCGTGCGCAACTCATGGCTTACATCGCTGGTAAACAACTGCTCACGGGACAACGCCTGCCGCAGGCGACCCAGCGTGGCATCGAACGCCACCGCCAGCTCGCCCACTTCATCGGCTGCATAATCCGGTGCCAAGGGCGGCGCCAGCCCTAATAACTGGTCACGATGCCGCACCTGGCGAGCCAGGCGCACTACCGGCGCCATCACCTTGCGGGCCAGCACCCAGCCGAGGAACACCGCCAGCGCCAGGCTGAGCACGAACCCCACCAGCACCACGGCAAACAGCACGCGCTCGCGCTCTTCAAAATCGCTTTGATCCTGCAACAGCACATAACGCCGACCGTCGATCACCTCGACCATGGCGTGGTACGACAGAGACTCGCGAAATACTTCGTGGAAGCCCGGGTCCAGATGCCGAAGATCCTTGGGCAACTCGAAATCGCCTTGCCCGCCGCTGAAGTAAAACAGCTGGTCCGGCTCCGGCCGATGTCGCCAGTCTTCCATGCTGTCCATCAACAGCAGGCGTTGCAGGTCACCGCCCAGGCCCGCCGAGATCAGCTTCTCTTCCACCAGGTGCACCGTCGCAACGATCCCCATGGCGAAGGCCCCCGCCACCAACGCACTCATCAAGGCAAAGGCGATGATGATCCGTTGGGCAAGGCTTTGTCTAAACTCCATCACGTCCCTCGGCCAAGCGATAACCCACCCCGTGCACCGTTTGCAGCAACGGCTTGGCAAAGGGCTTATCGATCACCTGGCGCAATTGGTGAACGTGGCTGCGCAGGCTGTCGCTGTCCGGGCAGTCATCGCCCCACAGGGCTTCTTCGAGAATTTCCCGGCGTAGCACGTGCGGGCTCTTCTGCATCAGCACTGCCAGCAGTTTCAGGCCGACGGGGTTGAGCTTGAGCAGGCGCCCTTCGCGGGTGACTTCCAAGGTATCGAGATCGTAGCTCAGGTCACCCACCTGCAGGGCGCGGCGGCCACCACCCTGGGCACGCCGCAACACCGCCTCGATCCGCGCGGCCAGTTCCGACAAGGCAAATGGCTTGAGCAGGTAATCATCAGCCCCGGACTTGAAGCCTTGCAGGCGGTCATCCAGTTGATCGCGTGCGGTGAGCATGATCACCGGCGTATCGCGCCGTGCGTCTTCGCGCAGGCGTTTGCACAGGGTGTAGCCATCGATGCCAGGCAGCATGATATCGAGCACGATCAGGTCGTAATGCTCGGTGGCCGCAAGGTGCAGGCCCGACAAGCCGTCCTGCGCACAGTCCACTGTGTAGCCTTTGAGCCCCAGGTAATCGGCCAGGTTGGCCAGAATATCGCGGTTGTCTTCAACCAATAAAATTCGCATGGGCAGTGTCTCCGTACGCGGTAACAGCCGTGTTGGCTCGCGCAGCTTAAGGCCAAGCGGGGCTCAGGGATAGAGCTGAAAGGCCCACTGATGAGGGTTTTCAACTGATTACAGGGACAAACGAGTTTTTCACTATAGCTTCACAAACAGACCACAGTGTCAGGGTGAAGATCGCGCCCATCGATCTAAGGAACCTGGACATGGGCTTTCTCAAAACAGCGCCAATGCGCTATTTGCTGTTGATAACCGCTGCCTGGTTATTGGTTTTCCTGCTTACTCGCAGCGTGTTGCTCGTGACTCACCTGAATGAAGTGGGCGGCAACTTGCTGCCGGTGTTTGGCGTGGGTCTGGTCTACGACCTGGGCTTCCTCGCCTATGCGGCCTTGCCGCTGGGCTTGTATTTGCTGCTCTGCCCACCCGCACTGTGGCGCCGCCGCGGCCACCGCTGGTTTTTGCAGGCGCTGCTGACGATCAGCCTGTTCGCCATGCTGTTCACCTCGGTGGCCGAATGGCTGTTCTGGGATGAGTTTGGGGTGCGCTTCAACTTTATTGCGGTCGACTATCTGGTGTATTCCGATGAGGTGCTGAACAACCTGCTGGAGTCTTACCCGATCGGCAAGCTGCTGAGCCTGCTGGCAATGCTGGCGATCCTCATGAGCCTGGCCCTGCGTAAACCCTTCAATGCCGCCATGGCGGCACCGTTGCCGGCACTGCGTGGCCGTTTGGTCAATGCCCTGGGCCTGTTGGTGGTCGCCGGCCTCAGCCTGCAACTGATCAGCCAGGACAGCCCGCGTGCCCAGGGCGGTAACGCTTACAAGAACGAACTGGCCAGCAACGGCCCTTATCAATTCTTCGCTGCGTTCCGCAATAACGAATTGGACTACACCCAGTTCTATCAGAGCCTGCCCACTGACGTGGTCGCCCGGCAACTGCGCGCCGAACTCAGCGAGCCCAATGCGCGCTTTATCGACCCGGACCCGCTGGATATTCGCCGCGCCATCACCAACCCGGGGACACTGCGCAAGCCCAACATCGTGCTGGTCACCATCGAAAGCTTCAGCGCCAAGTACATGGGCAGCAACGGCGATCAACGCAACCTCACGCCCAACCTGGATGCGTTGCGCAAACAAAGCCTGTACTTCAATAACTTCTATGCCACCGGCACACGAACCGACCGGGGCCTGGAAGCCATTACCCTGGCGATCCCACCCACGCCAGGCCGCTCGATCGTCAAGCGCATCGGTCGTGAAAGCGGGTTCGCGAGCCTCGGCCAACAACTCACGGCCATCGGTTACGACAGCGTGTTTGTCTACGGCGGTCGCGGTTACTTCGACAATATGAACGCGTTTTTCAGCGGCAACGGGTATCGGGTCGTGGACCAAAGCAGCGTGCCCGAGTCAGAAATCTCGTTCAAAAATGCCTGGGGCATGGCCGACGAAGACCTGTTCAAACAGACGCTTAAACTGGCCGACGCCGACTACGCCAAGCAACAGCCGTTCTTACTGCAACTGATGACGACTTCCAACCATCGCCCCTATACCTACCCGGATGGGCGCATCGATATCAAATCCGGCAAGGGTCGCGATGGTGCAGTGAAATACACCGACTACGCCATCAACCAGTTCCTTGAAGCTGCACGCCAGAAACCCTGGTTCGACAACACCATTTTTGTGTTCGTCGCCGACCACACGGCCGGCAGCGCAGGCAAGGAAGACCTGCCGATCACCAACTACCAGATCCCGTTGTTTATCTATGCGCCCAAGCTGATCGACGCACGGGAGTCCGCGCAACTGGCCAGCCAGATCGACCTTGCGCCGACCTTGCTGGGCCTGATCAACCTCAGCTACGAGTCGACGTTCTTCGGCCGTAATCTGTTGCAAGACAACCCGCTGCCACCGCGGGTCGTGGTGGGCAACTACCAGCATCTGGGCTTGTTTGACGGCAAGGACCTGGCAATCCTCAGCCCGCGCCAAGGCCTGCGTCGCCATGACCAGGCTCTTGGAGAAAGCCAGGAGTTGCGCGTCGGTAGCGATGACCCATTGATCCAGCGGGCAATTACCTATTATCAGGCCGCCAGCTACGACTACAAACAGCAACTGCTGAGCTGGAAAGCGCCCAAGGAAGAAGCTCCAGTCTTAAGCAAACGCTAATCAAAAAGCCCCGTGCAGGTGAGCACGGGGCTTTCTCACCAAGGTTCGTGATGAAATCCTCCTCTTCTTTACCGGTTTCCAAACCGCTCAATTTCTGGCTGTGCCTGGGCCTGCCTGCCGGCGCCGCAGTGGTCTTGCTGTTGCTGGAACTGACCTCATTGGACATGGACCTGGCCAGGCGCTTCTACAGCGCGGAGGCTGGCGGCTTCATCGGCCGCTATAGCTTCTTCCTTGAAGACATCCTGCATGATCGGGCCAAGCAACTGGTGATTCTGTTTTCGGTACTGGCGATTCTGGGGCTGGTCGGCAGTTTCATTCTGCAACGACTCAAGCCGTACCGCCGCGAACTGGTGTGCCTGGTGCTGTCGCTGGGAATGGCGACGGCGTTCGTGTCGCCACTGAAAACCATCACCGCCGTGCAATGCCCCTGGAGCCTCAAGGAATTCGGCGGCCAGGAAACCTACAGCGAACTGCTCAGCCCGCGCCCGCCTACCGATAAACCTGGCCGCTGTTGGCCTGGCGGACATGCAGCTACCGGTTTTGCCTTGTTCGCCTGGTTCTTCGCGCTGAGGGATCGGCGACCACGGCTGGCGCGCAACGCGTTCATTTTTGCCGTCAGCCTGGGCAGCGTCTTCTCCGTCAGCCGTATGCTGCAAGGGGCACACTTTTTTTCCCACAACGTGTGGACAGCGATTTTTTGCTGGCTGATTTGCCTGGGTTTGTATTGCCTGTTGCTGTACCGGCCTTCACGGCAAGCCGTAATGCCGATCAGTTAAGCGAATGCAATGCTCAACGCAACGAAGATCAAATGTGAGAGCTGGCTTGCCTGCGATTGGCATGGGTATCAACACAACTTTACAGTCGCCAACAGTAACCACGATGCGAAGCGAGTCGCTTTTGATCTGCTTTTGATCTCAGGCGCCCCGTTAAACCACGCTGGCCGGAATTCGACAGGGATTTGGGGGGTAAACCGGCAGGGATGCCGGTTTAGCCGCCCCGCGCCATGGATGGCGCGTGGCGGCGGCCCCCCAAATCGCTGTCGGATTACGGGCACACCGAGCCTAGGCGAGGTGCCGAGTGGTGGGGCAAGAGCGTTTTGCTTACTTTGCCGCTTTTGCAAAGTGAGCCGCCGTCAGGGCGGAACCCTAAGTGGCCGTTACCGCAGGAATGGATATGTACTCGGTATAACTGTGTCGGCTGGCAGGCCGCCATCGGGAGCAAGCCCCCTCCCACATTTGGATCGCGGCGTGTCAGGTAGATAGGCGTCGGCTGTCAGGCCGCCAGCGGGAGCAAGCTCCCTCGCCACAGGTCCAGTGTCATATCGAAGTTGAGAGATACAACCGCTCACAAAAAAGCCCCGCCTGCATCACTGCAGGCGGGGCTTTTTATAGCGCCGGGTAAGGCTGGCTTACATCATGCCGCCCATGCCACCCATGCCGCCCATATCTGGCATACCGCCGCCAGCTGCGCCTTCAGCCTTCGGCTTGTCAGCGATGGCAGCTTCGGTAGTCAGGATCAGGCCACCGATGGAGGCTGCCGCTTGCAGCGCGGAACGGGTCACCTTGGTAGGGTCCAGGATGCCCATTTCGATCATGTCGCCATAGACGCCAGTCGCAGCGTTGTAACCGTAGTTACCTTTGCCGTTCTTGACTTCGTTGACCACAACGCTTGGCTCGTCGCCGGAGTTGGCAGCGATCTGGCGCAGCGGTGCTTCAACGGCACGACGCAGCACAGCGATACCAACGTTCTGGTCGGCATTGTCGCCGGTCAGGTTGGTCAGGGCTTCCAGAGCACGGATCAGCGCAACGCCACCGCCAGGTACCACGCCTTCTTCAACGGCTGCACGGGTTGCGTGCAGGGCGTCTTCAACGCGGGCCTTCTTCTCTTTCATTTCAACTTCGGAGCCAGCGCCAACCTTGATCACTGCAACGCCGCCGGACAGCTTGGCCAGACGCTCTTGCAGTTTTTCACGGTCGTAGTCCGAGGAGGTTTCGGCAACCTGGGCACGGATCTGCGCGATACGGGACTCGATGTCGCCTTCAACGCCAGCACCGTCAACGATGATGGTGTTTTCCTTGGAGATGGTCACGCGCTTGGCGCTGCCCAGGTTTTCCAGGGTGGCGCTTTCCAGGCTCAGGCCGATCTCTTCGGAGATAACGGTACCGCCAGTCAATACGGCGATGTCCTGCAGCATGGCCTTGCGACGGTCGCCGAAGCCTGGAGCCTTGACGGCTGCAACCTTGACGATGCCACGCATGTTGTTCACAACCAGGGTCGCCAGGGCTTCGCCTTCAACGTCTTCGGAAACGATCAGCAATGGGCGGCCGGCTTTGGCAACGGCTTCCAGTACTGGCAGCATTTCGCGAATGTTGGAGATCTTCTTGTCAACCAGCAGGATCAGCGGGTTGTCCAGCTCGGCAACCATGGTCTCTGGCTTGTTGACGAAGTACGGAGACAGGTAGCCACGGTCGAACTGCATGCCTTCTACAACCGACAGTTCGTTTTCCAGGCCCGAGCCTTCTTCAACGGTGATCACGCCTTCTTTACCGACTTTTTCCATGGCTTCGGCAATGATGTCACCGATGGAGCTGTCGGAGTTGGCGGAGATGGTGCCGACCTGAGCGATGGCCTTGGTGTCGGCGCATGGCTTGGACAGGTTTTTCAGCTCGGCAACGATGGCGATGGTCGCCTTGTCGATGCCACGCTTGAGGTCCATAGGGTTCATGCCGGCAGCGACGGCCTTGTAGCCCTCGTTGACGATCGCCTGAGCCAGTACGGTAGCGGTGGTGGTGCCGTCGCCTGCGTCGTCGTTGGCACGGGAGGCAACGTCTTTGACCAGCTGCGCGCCCATGTTCTCGAAACGGTCTTCCAGTTCGATTTCTTTGGCGACGGAAACGCCGTCCTTGGTGATGGTCGGAGCGCCGAAGCTCTTCTCGATGATCACGTTACGGCCTTTCGGGCCCAGGGTCGCTTTTACTGCGTCAGCCAGGACGTTGACACCGGTGAGCATTTTCTTGCGGGCGGAGTCGCCGAATTTAACTTCTTTAGCAGCCATGATCGATATTCCTTAAATACTTTGTAGTAACGGGAAAATGAGCGAGGAAATCAGTCTTCCAGTACGGCGAGAATTTCGTTCTCAGCCATGACCAGCAGGTCTTCGCCGTCTACTTTCACAGTGTTGCTACCGGAGTAAGGGCCGAAAACAACCTTGTCACCCACTTTCACGGCCAGTGCGCGTACATCACCGTTCTCCAGGGTCTTGCCTGGGCCAGCAGCGACGATCACACCGTGGTTGGCTTTTTCAGCAGCCGAACCTGGCAGAACGATCCCGCCAGCGGTTTTCTTTTCTTCTTCGCTGCGACGGATTACGACGCGGTCGTGCAGAGGACGAAGCTTCATTGTCGATCTCTCCTAATTGTGTTTTTCATCGGCCGGTATCAATTCCGGCGGGTTAAATTCCGGCGGTGCCGGTCGCGGCTCGCTGGGCGAGACGCGGAAGTCTGTCTGATGTCACCACCAGAAACCTTGCGGTGACCGTTACATAAGGGCGCATACGCTTATTACAAGGGGGCCGGGAGGAAATTTTTTCTCAGATCGCTCCCCGGGCCAATGCAACACGGCACCCGAAGGTGCCGTGCCAGTGAAGCAGTTATTTGTTGTCGCGGTGTTCGAACTCGCCTTCGATCACGTCGCCTTCACGCCCCAGCGGTTGACGCGGGGCCGGGCCGCCACGGGGTTGCAGGTCGTCGGCAAACGCGCGTTGGCGCATGGCCGCTTCTTCGGCGCGCTGGCGCATCTTGCCGGCCAGCAGTTTGCGGGTAAACGGCAGCAGCAGGACCAGGCCGAGCACGTCGCTGATAAAGCCCGGCAGGATCAGCAGGCCACCGGCCAGGGCCATCATCAGGCCCTCAAGCATGGTCTGGGCCGGCAGTTCGCCGCGGTTCAGGCTTTCACGGGCACGCAACGCCGTGGCCAGGCCGGCCACGCGCAGCACCAGGACGCCGAGCATGGAGCCTGCGATGATCAGCAGCAGCGCCGGGAAAAACCCGATCGCACCGCTGACTTTGACGAATACGAACAGCTCCAACACCGGGAACAGCAGAAAGAGCAATAAAAAAGGGCGCATCAAATGGTTCCTCAACGCAAGAATGCCTTGCCAGTTCACCTTAGATGACGTCGCCATTGTGTGAATTCAAGCGTCGGCAGTGGTTTTTTTCGGCCACACCGCGGCGTGAGCCAATGAAACCAGGGCCTCGCGTACTTGTGTCGGTGTGTTGCAAGGCGTCTCGAAAGGCAACCAATGCAAGCTTGGGCCAATACGCAGGTGCATGCCTTCGCTGTCGATGCCGGCCAACTGCGCAGGCTCGCCAGTCGGCAAACCGCTGAGGTCGACGTAATGGGCGATGGCCTTGGTGTGATCGCTGTTCATGTGCTCGATCATGCTGCGCTCGGCCTTGCCGGCGAACGGATTGGCCAGGGTCAACTGGTCGACCCAGTGAATCGCGCCAAACCCACCGATATAACGGTGGCGCACCGGCTTGAGCACCCAGAAATCGAAATCGTGGGCCTTGTGGTAGTTGGCCGAATCGGGGAAGTAGCGGTAGTAACGCTCGGCGGCCGCTTCAATGGCTGCGCCGTCTTCCAGTTTCTCGGCCTCGGCCAGGTAGGTCAGACGCCCCACGGCCTGCACATCATCAGCCTCGCGCTCACCCACCAGCAATGAGCACTTGGGGTCTTTTTGCAGGTTATGGGTGTGCTGGGCGATGCGGCTGATCAGGATCAGCGGACGGCCCTGCTCATCGAGGCAGTAGGGCACGACCGAGCCGAAGGGAAAACCGGGCATGGCTTTTGACTGTGTGGCCAAAGCCCCACGGTATTCCTTGAGCAACAGCTCTCGGGCGTTCTTGGCAACGTGCGCGCTCAACGTATGACTCCTCGGGTGTTCCGCCGCCCATGGCATATGGGAATGGATCTCAAAACAAGGTAATCAATATCCGCGCAGGTTGCCAGAGTGGCCGACGCAGCTTTTACCAGGCCACACCAAAGCCTGCGGTGTAGCGAGTCTTGCTCAGGCTGCTCTCGGAACTGCCGCTGACCTCGTTGCGCTCGGCCTTCAAGTTGAGCGAGGCCCACTCGGTAACCTTGTAGCGCAGGCCCATTTCCGCATCCAGGGAATACTCGGACGGCCCGGCAAGGGGTTTGCCCAATTCGCCATTGGTAAAGAACTCGACGGTCTTGCCCACCAGGTAGCGGTTGTAGTTCCACTTCATGGCCAGGGAATAGAAGTTGTCCTTGCCGCCGTCGGCGTATTCGTAGTCGGTGCGGTTAACCAGCGAACCGAGGGAGAACGCGCCCAGTTCATCGTCCCAGAACTGATAGCCCGGGCCGGTACCGACAACGCGCTGACGGGCCAGGTCTTCGACCTTGTCGCGCTTGTAGGTCAGGCGACCCTGCCAGAACCAGTGCTCGGTGATGAAGCGGTCCAGGTTGTACTCCAGCGCCCAGTTATCGGTGGTGGTAACGTCGTCCTGGAACTCGCGGTTGTATTCGCCCTTGCCCGTATGACGCCATTGGCCATGACGGGCCGAGGTCTTGAAGTCGATGTCGTAATCGTTGGTGTCTTTGTCGGCACGCTTGTAGTCCAGCGCCAGGTCGACGTTGCCCTTCCACACCAGGTCTTCGATCACTGGCTTGGGCTTCATGATCTGTTGGATGCTTGCCAGGTCGACCGTCTTGGGTGCCTCGCCATTGGCCAGCACCACCTTGCCGTCATCTGACGCCTGCAACGACTTGGCCTTTTCGCCGCTGTAGGCGTCCTGCTTGACCAGCAACTCCTGATCGCTTTCCAGGGTCTTGACCTGCTTCCAATCCACCGGGATCGAGCCTGCGTAGGTGGTTTGGATCAGCAGTTTGCCACCGTCGAAGACTTTGATCTTGCCGGTCAGCCGGTCGCCGTTTTTCAACCAGACGGTATCGGCGAGCAAGGGCGTGGAAGCACTGAAAACAGCAAGGCACAACAGGGTTCTGGACAACATAAGCAGATACGGGGCTCAGGGGTGGCAAAAAATAGGGGCGTTATAGTGTTACATGGCTAGAACTGACTCAAGGATTTATATTGAGTTCAATGCTCATCGTCATGTTTACAGACGTTTCTGACAAAACCGCGACGATCTCAACGGATATCCCCATAGTGAAGCCACCTGCCGATACGCCGCAAAGCCCCGCCGAAATGCGGCGTACCGCGCTGTACCTGACCTTGTCGCAAGTGCCCGAAGGCTGTGTGGTGAGCTACGGCGAGCTGGCTCACCTGGCGGGTCTGGGCCGTGCCGCCCGATGGGTCGGGCGCACCCTGAGCCAGTTGCCCGAAGACACCCGATTACCTTGGCATCGGGTGTTGGGCGCCGGTGGTCGGATAAGTCTGCCGGCGGGCAGCGCCTCAGGCGACGAACAACGTGCGCGTTTGCGTAGCGAAGGCGTCACTATCTTGAACAATCGTGTTGATATTCAGCGCCGTGGCTGGCGTCCGGTAGAGCACAGCGGTTAGAGTGCGCGCTTTGTTTCCGCAAACCTGAGGCAGACTCCAGCCCATGCCCCGTAAAACCTGGCGCGCCGCGCTCGCCGCCTATGCCAGCCCCTCGACATTAGTGCTGTTGTTGCTCGGCTTCGCCGCCGGCATGCCTTACATGTTGGTGTTCTCGACGCTTTCAGTGTGGCTGCGTGAAGCCGGTGTGGCTCGCGAGACCATCGGCTATGCAAGCCTGATCGGCCTGGCCTACGCCTTTAAATGGGTCTGGTCGCCGCTGCTCGATCAATGGCGCTTGCCGTTGCTCGGTAAACTGGGGCGTCGTCGCTCCTGGCTGGTGCTGGCCCAATCGCTGGTGATCCTCGGATTGATCGGCATGGGTTTTTGTGACCCGCAAAAACACCTGTCCTGGTTGATCGCCATCGCGGTGATCGTCGCCTTCGCGTCGGCCACCCAAGATATCGCCGTGGATGCCTACCGCCTGGAAATCGCCGACGACAGCCGCCAGGCCGCCCTGGCCGCGAGCTACATGTCCGGCTACCGCATTGCCGCCCTGCTGGCCACGGCCGGTGCGCTGTTCTTTGCCGAAGGCTTTGGCTCCACCGGCTTCAACTATAAACACTCGGCCTGGACCGGCACCTATGTGCTGTTCGGCGTGTTGATGGTGCCGGCGTTGCTCACCACCTTCCTCATGCGTGAACCTGATGTGCCACTGCGCACCCAGTTGCAGGCCGGCCGCTACAGTTTCATGCACCAGTTGGTGTCGGTGTTTGTGCTGATCGTGCTGCTGGTCTCGGTGCCGGCGATGTTCACCCAGCTGTACAACACCGACTTCGCCAGCGTGCTGTTCCAAGGCGTGAGCCTGTGGGAACTGCTGATGGAAGACCGCGCGTTCCTGCGTGCCATCCTTTATATCATCCTCACCACCCTGTGCCTTTCGGCCATGGGC
Source organism: Pseudomonas sp. P867 (assembly GCF_019891455.1). NCBI lineage: Bacteria > Pseudomonadati > Pseudomonadota > Gammaproteobacteria > Pseudomonadales > Pseudomonadaceae > Pseudomonas > Pseudomonas sp. P867. The sequence goes on from NZ_JAFLXB010000003.1 coordinate 279,449, forward strand.
CGTCGGGGCCTGGCGCCGGTGCTGACGCCGGTCAACGACTTTATCCTGCGCTATCGCTGGCAGGCGCTGCTGCTGCTCGGGCTGATTGCCACGTATCGCATGTCCGACACGGTGATGGGCGTGATGGCCAACGTGTTCTATATCGACCAGGGTTTCACCAAGGACCAGATCGCCGGAGTGAGCAAGATCTTCGGCCTGATCATGACCCTGCTCGGCGCCGGAATGGGCGGCCTGTTGATTGTGCGGTTCGGGATCCTGCCGATCCTGTTCATCGGTGGCGTGGCCTCGGCCGGCACCAACCTTTTGTTCGTGATGCTCGCCGACATGGGCCCCGACCTGCAGATGCTGATCGTCACCATTTCCCTGGACAACTTCAGTTCGGGCATGGCCACCTCGGCGTTCGTGGCGTACCTGTCGAGCCTGACCAACCTCAAGTTCTCCGCTACCCAATATGCGTTGCTCAGCTCGATCATGCTGTTGCTGCCACGCCTGATCGGCGGGTATTCGGGGGTGATGGTGGAGAAGTTCGGTTATCACAACTTCTTTATGATCACCTGCTTGCTGGGGGTGCCGACGCTGCTCCTGATTGCATTGCACTGGTTCCAGGAGAACCGGCGCGCCCGGCTTAATCCACCACAGGAAGACTGATACGACTCGGCCAATGTGGGAGCTGGCTTGCCTGCGATAGCGATGGTGAACCCAACGCCGCTATCGCAGGCAAGCCAGCTCCCACACAAGCGACGGTTACGACAGATACGCCCCACCACCTCACGCCTGTACTCCAGCAGCAACCGCCCGTACAATCCCAAGTCATTTCAAGTCCAAGCAACCGACAACGGCCTACCATGCGTACCAGTCAATATTTGCTCGCCACACAGAAAGAAACGCCTTCCGACGCGGTTGTGATCAGCCATCAGCTGATGCTGCGCGCCGGCATGATCCGCAAACTGGCCTCGGGCCTGTACACCTGGTTGCCCATGGGCTTGAAGGTGATGCGCAAGGTCGAAGCCATCGTTCGCGAAGAAATGAACGCTGCCGGCTCTCTGGAAGTGTTGATGCCGAGCACCCAACCGGCTGAGTTGTGGCAGGAATCCGGGCGCTGGGAAGAGTACGGCCCTGAGTTGCTGCGCTTCAAGGACCGTCATGGCCGCGATTTCTGCGCCGGCCCGACCCATGAAGAAGTCATCACCGACCTGATGCGCAACGAGTTGAGCAGCTATAAACAGTTGCCGCTGAACCTGTATCAGATCCAGACCAAATTCCGCGATGAAATCCGCCCGCGCTTCGGCTTGATGCGTGGTCGCGAATTCATCATGAAGGACGCCTATTCGTTCCATGCCGACCAGGCTTCCCTGCAAGCGACCTACGACCGCATGCACCAGGCCTACTGCAATGTATTCACGCGCCTGGGCCTGAAGTTCCGCCCGGTTGAAGCGGACAACGGCTCCATCGGCGGTGCCGGCTCCCACGAATTCCACGTGCTGGCCGAATCCGGTGAAGACGATATTGTGTTCAGCAACGGTTCCGACTACGCGGCGAACATCGAGAAGGCCGAAGCCATACCACGTGAAACCTCGCGCCCTGCTCCCACCGAGGAGCTGCGCCTGGTCGACACGCCGGACACCAAAACCATCGCGGCCCTGGTGGAGAAATTCAATCTGCCGATTGAAAAGACCATCAAGACCCTGATCGTGCGCGCTGAAGAAGAAGGCAAGCTGATCGCCCTGGTGATCCGTGGCGACCACGAGCTCAACGAAATCAAGGCCGCCAACCAGCCTGGCGTAGCCAGCCCGCTGGTCATGGCCACCGATGCCGAACTGCGCGACGCCATTGGTGCCGGTGCCGGTTCCCTAGGCCCGCTGAACATGCCGCTGCCGATCATCATCGACCGTTCCGTCGAGCTGATGAGCGACTTCGGTATCGGCGCGAACATCGACGACAAACACTACTTCGGCGTGAACTGGGAGCGTGACCTGCCGGTTCCGACCGTGGCCGACCTGCGCAACGTCGTAGCCGGTGACCCAAGCCCGGATGGCAAGGGCACCCTGGAAATCAAGCGCGGCATCGAAGTCGGGCACATCTTCCAGCTGGGCAACAAGTACAGCAAGGCGATGAAGTGCGAAGTGCTGGGCGAGAACGGCAAGCCGATCACCCTGGACATGGGCTGCTACGGCATTGGTGTTTCCCGCGTGGTCGCCGCTGCCATCGAGCAGAACAACGACGAGAAAGGCATCATCTGGAGTGACGCTTTGGCGCCGTTCCAGTTGGCCCTGGTGCCGTTGCGCTATGAAACCGAGCAAGTACGCGAAGCCACCGACAAGCTGTACGCTGAACTGACCGCTGCCGGTTTTGAAGTGCTGCTCGATGACCGGGACAAGAAAACCAGCCCGGGCATCAAGTTCGCCGACATGGAACTGATTGGCATCCCGCACCGGATCGTGGTCAGTGACCGTGGCCTGGCCGATGGCAATCTGGAATACAAGAGCCGGACCGAAGCGCAAGCCCAACCGTTGCCGGTGGCTGACGTGCTGTCTTTCCTTCAGGCGCGTATTCGTCGCTGAAAACCAGATCAAGAGAAGTCATGTTCAAGCGAAACACCAAAGCCCTGGGGGGCGCCGCCTTGTGCGGCGCCCTGCTGGTCAGCGGCTGCGCCAATCAGATGTCGCAACGCAGTGAGCACGAGGAGCGGGTCGAGCGTAAATTGCTCGATCACAGCCTGCAGATCGATGTAGGCGAACCCAAAGTGCTGGAGCTGCCGCAACGCCGGGTTCGCATTCATGAGCAGAAGACCTTCGAGGTCACCGAATTCGAAGTCACCCGTCGTTACGATCGCTACACGCCCTACCAGCCCTGGCGCAAACTCTATGAGATGCCGCTGGGTGCCGTGGCGTTGGTCGCGGGCGTGGGTGCCAACGTGGCGAATATCTTCGCCCTCGGCAACCTGCCCACGAGTGTGACGCGAGACTGGCTGAGCTATGGCGTGGACGGCATCAACCCGTTCATGAACGTGCAATCCCATGGCCGTGCGCAACAGAACCTGGCAGCTATCGATGAAGTCCAGCGCGACAAGCGCCTGGAGTATTCGAGCCTGCCGTGGAGCGAGCGCCCGGTACAAGTCACTGCCGGCAAGCAGACCCATGAGCTGACCACCGACCGCAACGGCATCCTGCGCCTGAACCTGTTGGACAGCCCGTTTGCCGAGCAGGACCTGAACCGCGTCACCACCTTGAAGATCAGCGTGGCAGATGGTCAGGACGATGTGCACACAGACTCGACCCTGGCGGTCAGCAACGGCCTGCGTGGCAAATTGCTGGAAGCCCATGCCTTGATCTACGACGACCTGGAAGATGACGAAGTGAACCAATGGGTGCACCGCGTCAAGCGCCTGTCGGAACTGGGCCTGGAAGAAGAAGCCAGCGAACTGGAACAAAGCCTGATCGAGCTGACCCGCAATGATCCGGAATTGCAGCAGGAGTTTGTGCAGGCACTGACCAAGGATGCGGGGCGGTTGGTCGCAGATCCTGGCGCACGCTGATCGCGCAATACCTGTGAAGATCAAACTGTGGGAGCTGGCTTGCCTGCGATAGCGGTGTATCAGTTAAAGCATTCTTGACTGACACTCCGCTATCGCAGGCAAGCCAGCTCCCACATTTGTTTCGGGTTTCTACCAGGAGAACTCGAGCTGTTCGTTACCGCCGCTCAGGTCCAGCAACCGCACCCCAATCCCCAACAAACGCACCGGCTTGCTCCCGCGATTAAACGCCTGGGTCAGCAACTGCTGATAACTCTCCAGATCCCGCCCTGCCCCCGCCTGCTCCAGCGTCGTCTGGGTAAAGTCATGAAACTTCACTTTGACGAACGGCTTGCCCGCCCGATAGCTGCTGTCGATGCGCGCCATACGCCCCGCGAGGGTTTCCATCAATTCGGGAAGTTTAGCCAGGCAGCTTGAAAGATCCGGCAAGTCCACATCGTAGGTATTTTCCACACTGATGGACTGTCGACGACTGTCGTTTTGCACCACGCGGTCATCAATCCCACGGGCCAGGCTCCAGAGTCTTTCGCCAAAACTGCCGAATTCGCGCACCAGCGCCAGTTTGTTCCACTCGCGCAGCTGCAAGCAGTCTTCGATGCCCAGGCGCGCGAGCTTATCGGCGGTGACCTTGCCAACGCCGTGCAGCTTGCTGACCCGCAGCTGCGAGACAAAGTCTTCGACCTGGTCCGGGGTAATCACGAACAGGCCGTTGGGTTTCTTCCAGTCGCTGGCGATCTTGGCCAGGAACTTGTTCGGCGCCACCCCGGCAGACACGGTGATATGCAGCTGGTTGGAGACCCGCCGACGGATGTCCTGGGCAATACGCGTGGCGCTGCCGCCAAAATGCGGGCTGTCGGAGACGTCGAGGTAGGCTTCATCCAGCGACAACGGCTCGATCAAGTCGGTGTAGTCGCGAAAGATCGCCTGGATTTCCTTCGATGCTTCTTTATAGGCATCCATGCGCGGCTTGACGATGGTCAGGTCGGGGCACAGCTTCAAGGCGTGGCGCGACGACATCGCAGAACGAACTCCATACGCACGCGCTTCGTAGTTGCAGGTAGCGATAACCCCCCGCCGGTCCGCCGAGCCGCCCACAGCCAAGGGCTTTTGCGCCAGGCTCGGGTCGTCACGCATCTCGATGGCGGCGTAGAAGCAATCACAGTCGACGTGGATGATTTTGCGCTGCGTCATATAAACGGGGTGTGAACCAACGGGTGGCCAGTATCGCATTCACCCCTGTATATAGCACCAGTAGTTTGATTCTTCCTTCTAAGTGGTAGGAAGTTTCCCCGATGAATTTATTTTCTCAATCGAATTCAGCCTTCCGATAGAGCTGAAAGCCTCAGCCTGACTGGCCCGAAGCGCTTCATGACCCCGCCTTGGAGAGCTAACCGATTGAACCACAAGCGCTTTTGTTTGATTTACAGGTTGACACACTCGCGTTCCTCTGTAGAATGCCGACACACAGACGCGGGATGGAGCAGTCTGGTAGCTCGTCGGGCTCATAACCCGAAGGTCGTCGGTTCAAATCCGGCTCCCGCAACCAAACATCAAAAAAGGCTACTCGAAAGAGTGGCCTTTTTTGTGCTCGCGTGTTTTCTCCCGCTGCGCCTGAAAACACCGCCAACACTTTGATTTCAGAATAATTCGCGCTTATTTGGTCCATCGGCTCATTAACGGTTGACACCTCGCCGCTTGGCTGTAGAATGCCGCCCACAGACGCGGGATGGAGCAGTCTGGTAGCTCGTCGGGCTCATAACCCGAAGGTCGTCGGTTCAAATCCGGCTCCCGCAACCAAACATCAAAAAAGGCTACTCGAAAGAGTGGCCTTTTTTGTATCCGACGAAAAAGTTCTTCTGAAACAATGGCATGGCATCTTTCATGAAACCGTAGTCGGTTTGTAGAGTCCATCTCATTGCACGCTAGGCTCAATGCTCAAGCGCTACCCTCTACGACCAATGGCCGCAGTCGCCGACCCCGGTGATCCGCGTTAATATTTGTAATTATTTTGTCCATAGGGATTGGTAACTTGGCCGGATACCCCCATCCTGTCGCGCACAATCCACGAGGTGATTGATGCGCGCCAACTCGTCTGAACCACAAGACACCGTCACAGCAGAACAACCGATCACGCCGACCCGCTTGCGATGGCTGGATTTGTTGAGCAAGTATCGCCAGCCCATTGGCCTGGCCGTAACGCTGCTGCTGTTTGCAATCGCCCTGATCGCCTGCCGACACCTGCTGCTGGAACTGGACCTCTACGCACTCCACGATTCGATTCTGGAAGTGCCCAAGCCAGCCTTGCTCGGTGCGTTTGCAGCGGCAGTCGCAGGTTTCATTATCCTGCTTGGTTATGAATTTTCCGGCGCACGCTATGCCGGCGTGAAGTTACCCGCCAAGACCCTGGCCCTGGGCGGCTTCACTGCCTTTGCCATCGGCAACGCCATTGGCTTGTCGATGCTCTCGGGCGGTTCGGTGCGCTACCGTTTATATGCACGCCACGGCATCGGCGCATCGGAAGTGGCGCACATGACCGTGTTCGCCAGCCTGGCCCTGGGCTGTGCTCTGCCGCCACTGGCCGCATTGGCCACGCTGAGCAATTTGCCGGCGGCTTCGACTTACCTGCATTTACCGCAAAGCCTGCTCGGGGGGATTTCCGGCGCCGTGTTGGTGTTGTCGGCCATGCTGTGCATCGGCATCTATCGTCGTCGCCTGCCGGAACAGCCCTACCCCGATAACCTGCTGGTCAAGGCCGGGCGTCGCACCCTGCGCCTGCCGGGCCGCCGCCTGACCTTCCTGCAGTTGATCATCACCGCCCTCGACGTAGCCGCTGCCGCTGCCGTCCTTTATATGCTGTTGCCGGAAGCACCGCCCTTCGGCCCGTTCCTGCTGGTGTACCTGCTGGCACTGGCCGCCGGTGTGCTCAGCCATGTGCCGGGGGGCGTGGGTGTATTCGAAGCGATCCTGCTGGCGGCCTTCGCCGACAAACTCGGTGCCGCGCCCCTGGCTGCCGCCTTGCTGCTGTACCGGATGATCTACGTGGTATTGCCGCTGCTGATCGCCTGTGTGTTCCTGCTGGTCAACGAGGCCCAGCGCCTGTTCCAGACCCAGCAAAGCCTGCGGGTGGCGTCGGGGCTGGCAGCGCCGGTATTGGCCGTCCTGGTTTTTTTGTCCGGCGTGGTCCTGCTGTTTTCCGGCGCCACGCCAGAGATCGACTCACGCCTGGAAAACATCGGCTTCCTGATTCCCCACCGCCTGATTGACGCCTCGCACTTTGGTGCCAGCCTGATCGGCGTGTTGTGCCTGTTGCTCGCCCAGGGCCTGCGTCGACGTTTGTCGGCGGCCTGGATGCTGACCATGGTGCTGCTGCTGGTCGGCGCCCTGCTCTCGTTGCTCAAGGGCTTCGACTGGGAAGAAGCCAGCCTGATGACCATGACCGCGGTGCTGCTGGCGATCTTTCGCCGCTCGTTCTACCGCGCCAGCCGCTTGACCGAGCTGCCGTTTTCGCCGCTTTACCTGGTGGCCAGTGTCTGTGTACTCGGCGCCTCGATCTGGCTGCTGTTGTTCGCCTATCAGGATGTGCCTTACAGCCATCAACTGTGGTGGCAGTTCACCCTCGACGCCAACGCCCCCCGCGGTTTGCGCTCGTTGCTGGGCGCTGCGGTGCTGCTGGTGATCGTATCGCTGACCTGGCTGCTGCGCACGGCGCGCCCGGTCATCCACTTGCCCACCCCGGAAGAACTGGAGCGCGCCAGCAAGATCCTGATGGCCTCGTCCCAACCCGACGGCGGCCTGGCGCTGACCGGCGACAAGGCGCTGCTGTTTCACCCCAACGATGAAGCCTTCCTGATGTACGCCCGTCGCGGGCGCAGCCTAGTGGCCTTGTACGACCCGATCGGCCCGACCCAGCCGCGCGCCGAGATGATCTGGCAGTTCCGTGACCTGTGCGATATCCACCACGCAAGACCGGTGTTCTACCAGGTACGCGCCGAGAACCTGCCGTACTACATGGACATCGGCCTCACCGCGATCAAGCTGGGCGAGGAAGCCCGCGTCGACCTGAAACGCTTTGACCTGGAAGCCAAGGGCAAAGAGATGAAGGATTTGCGCTACACCTGGAACCGTGGCACCCGGGACGGCTTGTCCCTGGAAATCTTCGAACCGGGCCAGGCGCCGATGGATGAATTAAAAGTCATCTCCGATGCCTGGCTTACAGGTAAGAATGTGCGGGAAAAAGGCTTCTCCCTGGGCCGTTTCAGCGACGACTACCTCAAGCACTTCCGTATCGCGATCATTCGCTTCGAAGGGCGCCCGGTAGCCTTCGCCAACCTGCTCGAGACCTACAATCATGACCTGGCCAGCCTTGACCTGATGCGCGCCCACCCCGACGCGCCCAAGCTCACGATGGAATTCATGATGGTGGGCCTGATTCAACATTATAAGAACCACGGCTACGCCCGCTTCAGCCTCGGTATGGTGCCGCTGTCGGGCTTGCAACCGCGCCGTGGCGCACCGCTGACCCAGCGCCTGGGCTCGATGGTGTTCCGCCGTGGCGAGCAACTGTATAACTTCCAAGGTTTGCGCCGCTTCAAAGACAAGTTCCAGCCCGACTGGGAACCCCGTTACATGGCCGTGCCCGCAGGACTTGATCCGCTGGTGGCACTGGCCGATACCGCCGCCCTGATCGCGGGCGGCTTGACTGGATTGGTGAAACGCTGATGATTCGACGCTCCTGGCGGTATGTATTGGCCTTTGTAGTGCTGCTCGCGCTGGTCGTGGCGGGTGGTTTTTGGTACTGGAATCGCCCTGCCCCGCAACCGACCCTGGAGCAATTGCCCCAGGCCGATGGCTCGGTAATGACCCGCGTCACCCCCGCCAGCGCCGCCAAAGCCCGTGTGGCTGTGGCCGTGATGGCCGATGAAGCGCTGACCGACAGCCAACTGGTTGCCCTGAGCCAGGGCGGCGCGGCGCAAATCGTTCAGGTGATCCTGCCTAAGGATGACTGCAAGCTGCAGGAACAAGCGCTGCAAGGCGCCCTGGCCCAGCTCAAAGGCCCGGCGACCCTGGTCAGCGGCATCGGCCCTGGCGCTGCGCTCGCCTGGCGCTGGCTGGCCACTCAGAATGATGACAAGGCTAACGCGATCTCCGTCGGCTTTGCCCTGAAACAGGAAGGCTGCAACGACCCGCTGCCCACGACCTCTGCCCACGGCAACTGGCTGGTGGCGTGGAACGACAATCCCGACGATGAAAGCGCCAGCTTCGTACGTGACACGCCGCGTGCCACCACCAGCATCAGCGACTACGACATTCATTACCCGCAAGTGCTGAACAACGAGCTGCGCAAGCAACTGGTCGGTTCGGACAACGGTGGCCTGGCGATTCCCGTGGTGGAAGTTCCTGCCGGGCAGGCCAAAGACACCGTGACCCTGTTCCTCTCCGGTGACGGCGGCTGGCGTGACCTGGACCGCGATGTGGCCGGCGAGATGGCGAAGATCGGCTACCCGGTGGTCGGCATCGACACACTGCGCTACTACTGGCAGCACAAGAGCCCGGAGCAAAGCGCCAAGGACCTCACCGAGTTGATGCAACACTATCGGCAGAAGTGGGGCACCAAGCGCTTCGTGCTGACCGGTTATTCGTTCGGCGCCGATGTACTGCCGGCCATTTACAACCGTATGCCGGAAAACGAACAGCAGCGCGTCGATGCGATCATCCTGTTGGCATTTGCGCGCACTGGCAGCTTTGAAATCGAAGTGGAAGGTTGGCTGGGCAACGCCGGCAAAGAAGCCGCCACCGGCCCGGAAATGGCCAAGCTGCCACCTGAGAAGGTCGTGTGCATCTATGGTGCAGAGGAAGTCGACGAGAGTGGCTGCACCGACAAGACCGCAGTGGGCGAAGCCATGAAGCTGCCGGGCGGGCACCACTTCGATGAAAACTACCCGGCGCTGGCCAAGCGCTTGGTGGATATTATCGTCAAGCACCAGGCCAAAGCCGAGTAGCTCCAGGCTGCACACAGGACCCAATGTGGGAGGGGGCTTGCTCCCGATAGCTGAATGTCAGTCAATGATTTAGTGACTGATGCACCGCTATCGGGAGCAAGCCCCCTCCCACATTTGTCTTGTATTGTCAGTAATATCTAGCGCGGTTCGATGTGGGCAATCATCAGCTGCACAGTCTCATTGCCACGAAACTCATTCACATCCAGCTTGTAAGCCAACTCCACCCAACGCACCGTCGGGTTCGGCCACACCTCGCGGTCCACGCCGAAGGCGATGCCATCAAGCTTCACTGACCCGCATTCGCTCTTGAGCACCACCTTCAGGTGCCGCTCCCCCACTACCCGCTGCTCCACCAACTGGAACACACCGTGAAACAACGGCTCCGGAAAGTGTTGCCCCCAAGGGCCGGCGTGACGCAGGGCGCGGGCCAGCTCCAGGTGGAACTCTTCCACGGCCAAGGTGCCGTCGGAGAGCAGGCGGCCGGTGAGGTCCTCTTCACGCAGCTGCCGACGCACTTCGGCATCGAAGGCTTGCGCAAACAGCGGGAAGTTCGCCTCGGGCAGGGTCAACCCGGCGGCCATGGCGTGACCGCCGTACTTGCTGATCAGGTTGGGATGCTGGCTTGCCACAACCGCCAGCGCATCGCGGATATGAAAGCCTTGCACCGAACGCCCAGAACCCTTGAGCAGGCCGTCGCCCGCGTCAGCAAAGGCAATGGTCGGGCGGAAGTAACGTTCTTTCATGCGCGACGCGAGGATGCCGATCACCCCCTGGTGCCACTCCGGGTCGAACAGGCACAAACCGTACGGCATCGACTCCACCGGCAAGTCCTTGAGCTGGGCCAGGGCCTCGCGCTGCATGCCTTGTTCAATGGATTTACGGTCCTGGTTCATGCCGTCCAGTTGCGCGGCCATTTCCCGTGCGGCGCCAGCGTCGGTGGTGAGCAGGCATTCGATGCCCAGGCTCATATCATCCAGGCGCCCGGCCGCGTTCAGCCGCGGGCCGAGGATAAACCCCAGGTCGGTGGAGGTGATGCGAGCGTGGTCGCGCTTGGCCACTTCCAGGATCGCCTTGATGCCTGGCCGCGCCCGACCGGCACGAATGCGCTCCAGGCCTTGATGAACGAGGATGCGGTTGTTGGCGTCCAGCGGCACCACGTCGGCGACACTGCCCAGGGCCACCAGGTCGAGCAGTTCACCGATGTTCGGCTGGGGTTTGTTGTCATACCAACCCAGGCTGCGTAACCGCGCGCGCAGGGCCATCAACACGTAGAAGATCACGCCGACACCGGCCAGGGCCTTGCTGGGAAACGTGCAGCCCGGCTGGTTCGGATTGACGATGGCGTCGGCGGCCGGCAGTTCATCGCCGGGCAAGTGGTGGTCGGTGACCAGCACCTTCAGCCCCGCCGCTTTCGCCGCCGCCACGCCTTCGACGCTGGAGATGCCGTTGTCCACGGTAATCAGCAACTGGGGCTCGCGCTGCAACGCCACCGCGACGATTTCCGGCGTCAGGCCGTAGCCGTACTCGAAACGGTTGGGCACCAGGTAATCGACATGGGCCGCCCCAAGCAAGCGCAGGCCCAGGGTACCTACGGTGCTCGCCGTGGCGCCATCGGCGTCGAAGTCACCAACGATCAGGATGCGTTGGCGCTGCTCCAGGGCGGTCACCAGCAAGTCCACCGCCGCGTCGATCCCTTTGAGCTGCTGGTAGGGAATCAACCGCGCCAGGCTCTTGTCCAGCTCAGCTTCCGATTGCACCCCGCGCGCGGCATAGAGACGGGTCAACAGCGGCGGCAATTCACCGAGAAAAGGCAGGACGGCGGGCAATGGGCGGGGATCGATACGCATGGGGTGACGGGCGCTTCTCTTCTAATACATCGGTTAAACACAGATATTGAACGCAACAAAGATCAAGTGTGGGAGCTGGCTTGCCTGCGATGGCATCCACTCGGTGTGTCTGATGTACCGAGTGGTATGCATCGCAGGCAAGCCAGCTCCCAACTTTTCAACCGCGCTCGCCAACCAGCCATTGCAGTTGCACTTCATGCTGGCCACGGTCGTCGGTCACGAAGATCGTACCTTCGCTGATCATCACATCCCACTTGATCACCCGCGGCATGTCCTTGGCCAGGGTCTCCAACACTTCCTGGGGCACGGCAGCGATGTGCACGTTCTTCAGGTTATTGGCCACCGGCACTACCTTGCCTTCCCACACACGCAGGCTGCCATAGGCCAGCAGGCTGGTGCGCTCGGTGCGGCGCGAGCACCAGGTCAGGCGATCGGCATCCGGCTGGCCGACTTCGATCCAGTGCAGGACCCGATCATCCAGGCTTTTTTCCCACAGGGCTGGTTCGTCTACATCCGACAGGCCACGCCCGAACGCCAGTTGCTCGTTGTACCAGAGGGCGTAGGCCAGCAGGCGCACGGTCATGCGCTCTTCGGTTTCCGAAGGGTGGCGGGCAATGGTCTGTTTGACACTCTCGTACACCGAACGGTCGAGGTCGGTGAGGTTGAGTTCGAACTTGTAGGTCGTGGACGGCTGGGCCATGAACGGGCTTCTAAAGACAAGGAAAGGCGGCCAGTCTAACCGATGGCGAGGTCATTCAACGAATACTGCGCTGCATCCGGGCGGCTCGCCTATGTTAAAAAGCAGGACACCATCGTACCGCGCTTGTAAGGATCCCCATGTCGCTCAACGCCAAACCACTTGCCGGCCTGAAAGTCATCGAACTGGGCACCCTGATCGCCGGCCCGTTTGCCTCACGCATTTGCGCTGAATTCGGTGCCGAGGTGATCAAGGTCGAATCCCCGGACGGCGGCGACCCGCTGCGCAAATGGCGCAAGCTGTATGAAGGCACCTCGCTGTGGTGGTTCGTACAGGCCCGTAACAAGCAGTCGCTGACCCTCAACCTCAAGCACCCCGACGGCCTGGCAATCCTCAAAAAACTATTGGCCGACGCCGACATCCTGATCGAGAACTTCCGCCCCGGCGTGCTGGAAAAACTCGGCCTGAGCTGGGAAACCCTGCACGCTCTAAACCCCAAGCTGGTGATGGTGCGCCTCTCGGGCTTCGGCCAGACCGGGCCGATGAAGGATCAGCCAGGGTTTGGTGCCGTGGGTGAATCCATGGGCGGCTTGCGCTATATCACCGGCTTCGAAGACCGCCCGCCGGTGCGCACCGGGATCTCCATCGGCGACTCGATTGCCGCGCTGTGGGCGGTGATCGGCGCGCTGATGGCGCTGCGTCATCGCGAGGTCAACGGCGGCTTGGGCCAAGTGGTGGATGTGGCGCTGTACGAAGCCATCTTCGCCATGATGGAAAGCATGATTCCCGAGTTCGATGTGTTCGGATTTATTCGCGAGCGTACCGGTAACATCATGCCCGGCATTACACCGTCTTCGATCCACACCAGCGCCGACGGCAAGCATGTGCAGATCGGCGCCAATGGCGATGCAATCTTCAAGCGCTTTATGGCGAGCATCGGCCGTGACGACTTGGCGAACGACCCGCAATTGGCCAGCAACGATGGGCGTGACAGCCGCCGCGACGAGCTGTATGGCGTGATCGACCGCTGGGTCAACTCGCTGCCGCTGGAGCAGGTGATTGAGCAACTGAACAGGGCCGAAGTACCCGCCAGCCGTATCTACAGCGCCGAAGACATGCTGGGCGACCCGCAATTTCTGGCCCGGGAGATGTTCCTCAAGGCTCAGCTCCCGGACGGCAAGCACTTCAAGATGCCGGGCATCGTGCCCAAGCTTTCGGATACACCGGGCAGTTGTGAATGGGTGGGCCCGCAGCTGGGTGAACACAACAATGTGCTGCTCAATGCCCTGGGCTACGACGCGGCAGCTATTGCGCGTCTGCGTGAGAATGGCGCGATCTGAGAATCGCAGGCAAAAAGAAACCCCGAGCAGTGGGGAGACAACTCGGGGTTAAACGTGGCCTTAACAAGGCACGCACAGCAAGCGACAAACACCGGAGCACAATGATTGCTCTTGCTGTTACGGACTCTGACTGACCGCCGCGTAGGAAGGTTCCGAAGAAAAATAATGTTTCATGCGAGTGCGCCGCCACGGGTTTGGGCAGCATTGCGCAAGGCAGCAATGACCGAGGGTTCCAGGCGCCCTTCGGCGATTTTCACGTCGCGAAGCAGGCAATCCGCGACATCCACCAGCGCACGCTTGTCGGACAATTGCGCGCGATCGACGTCGCGCTCGACCACAATCGCGCCGCCGGGATTCTTTACGGTTACCAGGCAGTCTTCCCGCACACCAGAAGTGGTCAGCGTAACCTGATAAGGGCTCAGTGCTTCACTGAGCAATAGGTGGATACTTTCCATCTCGATCACCACTCAATCATTCGAAAAAGGTTCGAAAAACAAAAATGTCACGAAGAGGCTGACATTCAAGTGACCCGTGCTCAAAGCAGAAAGTTCTACCTTTTGTGTAATCCACTGCTTGAGGAAAACGAGCATGCACGGAAAAGATGACAGAGAAAAAACACAGGCTCACACGCTAGAATCCCTGGATTACCTGGGAGCCTGCCTTGAGAGCTGCGTCTGAAACACCTTTGCGCGTCGTCATTGCCGACGATCATCCGATTTTTCTGATTGGCCTGCGCGCAGTGCTTGAGCGTGACCCGCACATCAGCATCGTCGGGGAGGCCAACTCGCCGCAGGCCCTCAATGCGTTGCTGCAAGACTGTGCCTGCGATGTGCTGGTGACCGACTTCATGATGCCTGCCGAGCCCCATGCCGACGGGTTGCGCCTGATCGACCAACTGCGCCGACACTACCCGGACCTGCCGATTGTGGTGGTCACCATGCTCAACAATGCCGGTTTGTTTCACTCGATTCTGACATTGGGCGTGATGGGCCTTTTGAGCAAGGCCAGCCTGGCCGATGAACTGCCGCAGGCGATTCGTCAGGTCCGCCAGCAACGCACCTACGTGGCCCAGACCATTCGCCAGGCGCTGAGCCTGGCCGGAGAAGTCGGTGCCGATCGCCTGCACTCCCAGGAACAGTTGTCACCCCGGGAGCTGGAGGTGATTCGCCTGTTGGCCACTGGCATGACGGTGGGCCAGATCGCCGCGCACCTGCATCGCAGCAAGCAGACCGTCAGTGCGCAAAAAGTCAGCGCCATGCGCAAACTTGGGCTGGCCAATGATGCCGCTCTGTTTATTTATGTGCAGGAACACGGGCTGGCCTAGCCTGGAACGCAATCCATTGCTTGAGCGCCTCGGCCTCCATCGGCCGGGCAATGAAGCAGCCTTGCAACCACGCCGCCCCCAGCTCACCCACAGCGTGGTAGTCGGCAGCACTTTCAACCCCGGTGACGACCACGGCGATATCCAGACGCGCGGCCATGCTCATGGCCCCCGCCACCACCGCCGCCTTGCGATCGTCATCGGCCATTCCGCAGGCAAACGCCGGGGGGATTTTCAGTTCGGTGAAAGGCAACTCCAGCAAATGCTGCAAGCTGGTGCCACCCATGCCGAAATCCCCGATGGACAACTGGCAACCCAGCATCCGCAGGCGCAGCAAGCCAGTGAGGTGGGCACTGTCGGTTTTCAGCGTTGAGGTTTCCACCAGCTCCAGGGTGAGGCTATGGGCGGGTATGCCGTGAAGTTGCAGCAGCCCCTGCAATATTTGTGGGAAGTGTGTGCGCTCAAGCATACGTCCGGGAATGTTCACCGCCACCGGCAGCACCTGGCCGGTCTCGCCCATGACCTGGTTGGCCAGGCCAAGTGCCTGTTCCAGCACATGCCAGGTAAAGGCCTCTTCCATGCCGGCAAACTCCAACACCGGCAGGAACTCTTCGGGCAGCAGCAATTGAGCGTGCGGCAACTGCCAACGCGCCAGCGCCTCCACCCCTTGCAACACCCCGGCCTGGCTGACGATGGGTTGGTACCAGACCCTGCCGCAGGCTGCGATAGTGGCCTGGCTGACATCCGCCGACGGTGGCAGTTGTTCTCGCGCGCTCAACCCCAGCAACTGGCGCACACGCTCCCAGGACAGCACCGCTGGCCCCGGGCGCAAGTGCCGCTGACAATCGGCCAACACCTGCCCGATCAGCGTTGCCGAAGCCGGCTTGGGCAAGCACGCCAGCACGTTGAGGCCCAATTGCCGGGCCATGTTCGCCACGCCTTCGAGCACATCGGGCTCAGCATTGCTGAGCAGAACCAGCACTTGAGCCAAACGGCGCTCGGCGAGTTCGCGGATCAACTCCAGCCCATCGCCCTGCTCCAGATACAGATCGCAGATGGCGACATCCACCGGGCCTTTGCTGTCCAGGGACTGGCGAGCCGTTTCGACATCTTCAGCAGTCAGTACATTGAACACGCCATTGGCATTGAGCATCTGGTGCAGTGCCATCAGCTGAAACGGGTTGTCTTCGAGGATCAGGACATTGAGAGAGCGCATGGGTCATGGAGTCGGTACTGGGAAAAGTCCTTCACAGTAGCCATAAGACGCGAAGCGTCCCATAGGACGTGTCCGAAATGCTGTCGAGCGGAGCGCACAACTTGGTTGACGCCACCGCTAACCACGATGCGAAGCAAGCCGATCTTGATCTTGACCTGCTTTTGATCTCAGGCGCCCCGTCAAACCACGCTGGCCGGAATTCGACAGGGATTTGGGGGGTAAACCGGCAGGGATGCCGGTTTAGCCGCCCCGCGCCATGGATGGCGCGTGGCGGCGGCCCCCCAAATCCATGGCGGATTACGGGCACACCGAGCCGGGCAAGCCCCCTCCCACATTTGGGACCAATACCATCAGTTAGATACTCATCTGCTGCCAAGCCGTCACGGGAGCAAATCTCCTCCCACATTGCATCGCGTCAGCTATCAGTCCAGATAAGGCTGCAGATCGCGACGAAACACCTTCAACACCTCAGACAACCTCAACCACGGCTCCTCAAGCTCAGCCCCACGCTGCTCCCGCGCGCATTGCTCAAGCGCCACACAAGCCTTGGCCAACGGCAACGCATCCACCAGCGAACAAATACCCTTGAGCCGATGCAGCGCCGCATTCAAGCGCGCAACATCACGCTCGGCCAATGCGCCGGCCAATACCTCATGCTCGTGATCCAGGCTTTTTGCCAGTTCTTGCAACATGCTATGCAGCACAGGCCCGTCAGCCTGGGTCATGGTACGCAGGGCCTGGATATCAAACGAACGCTGCGGCGCCACCCGCGCCAGCACGCGCGTCCAATCCTCCAGAGTCACCGGTTTGACCAGCAGCTCATCCATACCCGCGTCCTCGCAGCGTCTTTGTTCATCTTTCATCGCGTTCGCCGTGCAACCGATCAACGCACAACGGGGCCGTTGTTCTTCGGTTTCGATACGCCGGACCGCCTCGCTCAAGGCATAGCCAGACATACCCGGCATCTGGCAATCGGTCACCAGCACGTCGAAACGCTGCTCGCGCCATCGCTGCAAAGCGGCCTCGGCCGAATCCAGGGCGATCACCTGATGCCCCAGGAACTGTAACTGCTGCGCCAGCACCAAGCGGTTGGCCGCCAAATCATCCACCACCAGCACCGACAGGCTACGCCCCGCTGGGGGCAACGCTGGCGCTGGCGTGGCCGGCACATCGTCGGTGCTGACCCGATCAAGGCGCAGGTCGATGCACACCTCGGTGCCCTCACCCACCACGCTTGCCAAGTGAATGCGACCGCCCATCAACTCCACCAATTGCTTGCAGATACTCAGGCCCAGCCCGGTGCCGCCATGTTCCGCCGCGGTCAATGCGCTCACTTGGGTAAACGGCTTGAACAACCTTGGCTGCTGTTCGGCGCTGATCCCCGGGCCGCTGTCTTCGACGCACAGGTGCAGGTATTCGGTATCAGACTCATCCCGCTGGCAGGTGACGCTGAGCCGCACCCCGCCCTGCTCGGTAAACTTCAGCGCATTACCCAGCAGGTTGTGCATCACTTGGCGTAAACGCAGCGGATCGAACCAGTAATAGCCCTTGGCCGCAGGATCAAACGCCAGGGTCAAATGCAGGCCCTTTTTTTGCGCCGTGGCTTCGAACAGACGCTGGATGCCTTCGAAAAAACCCTTCAACTCGGTGGTTTGCGGAACCAGTTGCAGGTGACCGGCCTCGATCTTGGCCAGGTCCAGGCTGTCGCCCATCAGCGCGATCAGCTCGCGCGCCGAACGATGGGCCACCTGTAATGCTTCAGAGACGGGCTGGCCGCTTGCCAGGCAGCGTTCCTGCTCCAGCTCGAGCAAACCGATGATGGCGGTCATGGGTGTGCGAATTTCATGACTTAGCGCAGAAAGAAATGCACTTTTGGCGTAGTTCGCTTCGTCGGCAGCCTGGCGGGCATCCATCAGTTGGTGCTCCAGGTCTTTGCGTTCGTTGATATCGATCCAGCCGCCCAGCAGCCCCTGCAAGCGGCCCTGTGCATCGAAGAACGGAACCGTCCACTGGTAAACGTGAAAGCTGCCGCCGTTGAACTCCAGCTCGCGATCGACAAACAACGACTGTTGCGTGGCCAGTTGTTCCATATGGCCGGCGTGCAGGCGCGCCGCCGTGGCCTCGGGCATTACCCCACTTTCCAGCAGCGTCAGCCCCTGAATCAGCTCAAGCCGGGTCGCCAGTTGCTGTTCATAGCTTTTGTTGCAGGTCACCAGCCGCCCGGCCAGGTCGCGCACAAACAGCGGGTTGGGCATGCCGTCGAGTAACGCACGTTTGAACGCCAATTGGTCATTGAGCCGCTGCTCGGCCTCCAGCCGCTGGCGAATCTGACGCTTGAGCCGGCTGTTCCACACCAGCGATACCAGCACAAACAGCAGCGCCGTGGCCACCATCCAATACGCCCAGGGCGGCACCCGTTGCCAGGCCGGTAGGGGGATCGCCACAGCGCCGATCCAGCGCAGGCGCAGTGCGCTCAACTCGGCCACCGGCAAGGCTTCCAGGGCCTTGTTCAGGATACTCAGCAGCTCAGGCTGGTCCTTGCGTACCGACAAGCAATTGGATGACCACTTGCCGTCGACACTGCGGCCAATACGCAAGCCTTCCTGGGAGTAACTCTGGACCTCCACCTCAGTCTGCAACGTGGCAGCGGCCTCGCCCCGTTGCACCAGTTCGCGGGCCTGGGCGTAATTGTCCACCAGGCGCAGCTTGATCTGCGGGTGCATCTGGCGGATGTAACTCTCCAGCACATGGCGCGCCGGCAGCGCCAGGACCTTGCCTTCCAACTGCTTCAACCCAGTCAGCGGCGTGGCATCGGCGCGTTCGACGAACACCCAGCCGGAGCCGCCAAAGCCATGACTGAAGTCGAGCAGCGCCCTGCGCTCCTGATTCGACGCCAGGGTGGTGTTCATCTGCGCCCTGCCGGTTTCCAGCCATTCCAGGGTTTGCGCGGTGGAGTGCACCTCTTCGAAGACAAACTGCAAACCGGTCATGCGCGAAATGCGGTGCAGCAGGTCGACATTCAAACCCACCCAGTGACCGTCCTTGTCCTTGAATATGTAAGGTGACATCTGCTGCGCCACCACCACGACATGGGGATGCTGCAACAGCCAGGTGCGCTCCGAGGCCGACAATTCAACGCGCTCACCCCTGAAGCCGACACCGAGCCCTGTGGTCCAGCGGCCCAGGATCTCCCGCTGCACCGACTCGTCAATGCTCGCCAAGGCGCGGTTCATCATCGCCCCCAGCAATTGGTCGGCCTGGCGGGTGGCGAAAGCAAAGCCGATGGGCGCCAGCCGGCTTTGTTCCTTGATCTGCAACCCCAGGTAAGGCCGCAGCGATTTGTAGGCCCGCACAATCACTTCATTGCCGATAAACGCATCGGCATCACCTTGCTTGAGCGCCTCCAGGCCGCTGTAGAGGTTGGGCGCGAGCATGATGTGGCTATCGGGGTAGGCCGCCTGCACGTTGTGCACATTGGCGTAGCCATCGAGCAATACGACTTTCTTGCCCGCCAGGTCGTCCTCTTGAAGCTCATCGCGACGCAGCACCACCACTGACCGATCGGGCATGTAGTCCTGGGTGAACTGCAAGCCGGGCACATCGCGCTCATAGCCGTTGGCGCTGGTCAGGATATCGATGGCTCCACTGCGCAGCGCCTCGACCGCCTGGGCCCGCTCGGCAAAGCCCAGCACCTGCATCGGCACCTGCAAGCGCGCGCCGACCAGGCTCAGGTAATCGGCACTGATACCCTGGTAGCGGTTGCGGTCGCGGGTGATATCGATCGGCTGATAGTCATCAATGGAAATACCCACCTTCAACGTCCGATGCGTCGCCAGCCACTGCTGCTCTGCGGGCGCCAGGGGCAAAGGCTCAAGCGGGATAAACGCCGGCACCAGCTTGAAAGGCAGGCTGACGGCCGCCAGGCTTACCGGTAGTTGGGTAAGCCACAGCATGCACATCAGCCGCACTGTCCATTGAATCAAAACCTGCACCGATTTGGCTTCCTTGATTGGGCGAAGGAACAAGTATGGCTCGCCAAAATAAAAAAGCCCGTCACGAGGACGGGCTTGGCCGACTGCAAAAAAGCTAACTGCCGGATGTAATCTGATCAACCGCGGGCATCAGAGCGGCTTGCCACGATTGCCATGCTGGCTGACAAACGCCTGCACCGCCTTCAGGTCGTTAGCCAGCACGGTGCAGCGCTCTTCACGCTCGAACAGGTCGGCCAGGTGCTCCGGCAATTCCAGTGCCTTGCCAACACCGGCCTTCTCCACCGCTTCGGGGAATTTGACCGGGTGCGCGGTACCCAGGATCACCATCGGAATATCCAGGCTACGGCGGCATTCGCGCGCAGCCTTCACGCCGATAGCCGTGTGGGGGTCGAGCACTTCGCCGGTCTGGGCATAGACCTCGGCAATGGTTTCGCACGTCTGCGCATCATCCACGGCCAGGGAGTCGAACAGCTTGCGGGTTTCGGTCCAGCGCTCTTGCTCGACGCTGAAACCGCCACCCTGCTTGAAGCTGCTCATCAACTCGGCCAGCGCCGCGCCATTGCGACCGTGCATGTCGAACAGCAAGCGTTCGAAGTTAGACGACACCATGATGTCCATGGATGGCGACAGGGTGGCGTGCAGGGTTTCCTTGACGTACTGGTTGCCGCTCATAAAGCGGTGCAGGATGTCATTGCGGTTGGTAGCAACGATCAACTGATTGATCGGCAGGCCCATGTTGCGTGCCAGATAACCGGCGAAGATGTCGCCGAAGTTGCCGGTCGGCACCGAGAACGACACCGAACGCGCCGGGCCGCCCAGCTGCAGGGAGGCGTGGAAGTAGTAGACGATCTGGGCCATGATCCGCGCCCAGTTGATCGAGTTCACCGCCACCAGGCGTGTGCCCTTGAGGAAGCTCTGGTCAGCGAAGCTGTTCTTGACCATTTCCTGGCAGTCATCGAAGTTGCCTTCGATGGCGATGTTGTGGATGTTCTCACCGAAGATGGTGGTCATCTGGCGACGTTGCACCTCCGACACGCGCTTGTGCGGGTGCAGGATGAAGATGTCGACGTTTTCGCAGTGCTTGCACCCTTCGATGGCAGCCGAACCGGTGTCACCGGAGGTGGCGCCGATGATCACCACGCGCTCGCCGCGCTTTTCCAGCACGTAGTCCAGCAGGCGCCCCAGCAGTTGCAGGGCGAAGTCCTTGAACGCCAGGGTCGGGCCGTGGAACAGCTCCAGCACCCACTCGTTGCCGTTCAGCTGGCGCAAAGGCGCGATGGCGCTGTGGGCAAACACGCCGTACGTCTCTTCCAGGATCTTCTTGAAGTCCGCATCCGGAATGCTGCCGGTGACGAACGGGCGCATTACCCGGAACGCCAGCTCGTAGTACGGCAGGCCGGCCCAGGAAGCGATTTCTTCCTGGGTGAAGCGTGGCAGGTTTTCCGGCACGTACAGGCCGCCGTCGGTGGCAAGGCCTGCCAGCAGGACGTCTTCGAAATTCAGGGCCGGTGCCTGGCCGCGGGTGCTGATGTAACGCATGACTGGCTCCTCTAAAACATTCTCGAACAGAGGCCGCCGAAGGTGCGGGGCCCCTGGAACAAATCGGTTAGTTCAAGTGCTCGACGCGAATGCGCACCACCGGGCCGACCACACCTTGCAGGGCTTCGAGGGCGTGGATGGCATCGTTGATATGCTGCTCGAGCACGCGATGGGTCAGCAGGATCATCGGCACCTGGCCGTTTTGCTCCTCGACTTCCTTCTGCATGATCGATTCGATGTTGATACCGCGCTCCGACAGAATGCTGGCGACCTGGGCCAGCACGCCCGGATGGTCCTGGGCCTGGATGCGCAGGTAGTAGGCGCTTTCGCAGGCTTCGATCGGCAGGATCGGGTGGGCCGACAGCGAGTCCGGCTGGAAGGCCAGGTGCGGTACGCGGTTTTCCGGGTCGCTGGTCATAGCGCGGACCACGTCCACCAGGTCGGCGATCACCGACGAGGCGGTCGGCTCCATGCCGGCGCCGGCGCCGTAGAACAGGGTGGAGCCGGCGGCGTCGCCGTTGACCATCACCGCATTCATCACGCCATTGACGTTGGCGATCAGGCGGTCGGCCGGGATCAGCGTCGGGTGCACACGCAACTCGATGCCTGCCGGGGTGCTGCGCGCCACGCCCAGGTGCTTGATGCGGTAGCCCAGGGCTTCGGCGTAGTTCACGTCGGCAGTGGTCAGCTTGGTGATGCCTTCGGTGTAGGCCTTGTCGAACTGCAGCGGGATACCAAAGGCAATGGAGGCCAGGATGGTCAGCTTGTGCGCTGCGTCGATGCCTTCCACGTCAAAGGTCGGGTCGGCCTCGGCGTAACCCAGGGCCTGGGCTTCGGCCAGTACGTCTTCGAAGGTACGGCCTTTCTCGCGCATTTCGGTGAGGATGAAGTTACCGGTGCCGTTGATGATGCCGGCCACCCAGTTGATGCGGTTGGCAGACAGGCCCTCACGGATCGCCTTGATCACCGGGATACCGCCGGCCACCGCGGCTTCGAACGCCACGATCACGCCCTTCTCGCGAGCCTTGGCGAAGATCTCGTTGCCGTGCACGGCGATCAGCGCCTTGTTGGCGGTGACCACGTGCTTGCCGTGCTCGATGGCCTTGAGCACCAGCTCGCGGGCCACGGTGTAGCCGCCTACCAGCTCGATGACGATATCGATCTCAGGGTTGGTGGCCACGGCGAATACATCGTTGGTAATCGCAATACCGGTCGTTTCGAACTGAGGCTTTGGCGAACGCGTGGCAATTTGCGCCACTTCAATCCCGCGACCTGCGCGGCGGGAAATTTCTTCAGCGTTACGCTGAAGTACGTTGAAGGTACCGCCACCGACGGTCCCTAACCCACAGATGCCTACTTTGACCGGTTTCACTGAAGAACTCCCCATGAAACGGCCGACGCTAGGTCGGCCGTGAAAACAGCCGCACAACTGCGGCTCTCAATTAATGACCCGTCGACAGTTCGGCGGGTCATGATCGTCAAAGGCTCGACGATTAATGCTTACTTGGCACCCAGTGCCAGTTTGGCAACTTGCGGCGCCGGCTGGTAGCCCGGAATCACCTGGCCGTCGGCCAAAACGATGGCCGGTGTACCGTTCACACCAATGGACTGGCCCAGGGCGAACTGCTTGGAAACCGGGTTGGCGCATTTGGCCGATTTGATTTCCTTGCCGTCGACCATCTTGTCCATGGCGGCCTTCTTGTCGGCCGAGCACCATACGGCTTGCAACTGCTCGTCACCCGGCGAACCCAGGCCCTGGCGCGGGAACGCTACATAGCGCACTTCCACACCCAGCTTGTTCAGTGCCGGTATCTCGGCGTGCAGCTTGTGGCAGTACGGGCAGGTGGTGTCGGTGAACACGGTGATGTGGGTCTTGGTTTCGCCGATGGCGGGGTAAACCACGGTTTCAGCCACCGGGATGCCGTTGATCAGCTTTGACACGCCCAGGCGCTCGGCCTTCTCGGTCAGGTTGACCGGCTTGCCGTCCTTGAGCTGGAACAGGTAGCCCTGCACGATGTACTGCCCATCGGCACTGGCGTACAGCACACGGCTGCCTTTGAGCTTGACTTCATACAGGCCGGCCATGGGGCTGGCGCTGATGCTTTCGATCGGGGTGTCGAGCGCCAGGTTGGCCAGGCTCTTGCGAATGGTCTGCTCGGCCGCATCATCGGCGACAGCAAAGGTGGAAACCAACGCAATGGCTGCGGCGGCAATAATCTGGGTCAAGCGCATGGGAACTCCTGAAGGCAGAGGCAGGGACGGGAGCAGAATACTGATCTGGAACACAACGGGTGCCGTCCCCTTTGCGAACCGGCAAAGCCTACCACAGTTGGGCGGGAGGGCAGACCGCGACAAGTGAAATGGGCCATTTCTGACGTTTTTATCCGCGCGGGTGATGCTTGGCGTGCATATCCTGCAAACGTGCGCGTGCCACATGGGTGTAGATCTGGGTTGTGGATAAGTCGCTGTGCCCGAGCAGCATCTGTACCACACGCAAATCGGCACCATGGTTGAGCAAATGGGTAGCGAATGCATGGCGCAAGGTGTGGGGCGACAGGGCCTTGCCGATTCCAGCCACTTTGGCCTGGTGCTTGATGCGGTGCCAGAAGGTCTGGCGGGTCATCTGCTCGCCGCGCAGGCTGGGAAACAGCACATCACTGGGGCGCCCACCGAGCAATTCGTGGCGCGCATCGCGCATGTAGCGCTCGACCCACACAATCGCCTCCTCGCCCATGGGCACCAGCCGCTCCTTGCTGCCCTTGCCCATCACACGCAATACGCCCTGGCGCAGGTTGACCTGCTCCAGCGTCAGGCTGATCAGTTCGGTCACGCGCAGGCCGCAGGCGTAGAGCACTTCCAGCATGGCGCGATCACGTTGGCCGATGGCTTCGCTGAGATCCGGCGCAGCCAGCAAAGCCTCCACGTCAGCTTCCGACAAAGACTTAGGAAGAGGCCTGCCTAATTGCGGCATATCGACTTGTAGAGTTGGATCGGTCGCGATGAGCTTTTCCCTCAACAGGTAGCGATAAAAGCCACGCACGCCGGAGAGAAACCGTGCGGTGGAGCGCGGCTTGTAGTTCTGCTCCAGGCGCCAGGCCAGGTGATCGAGGATCAGCTCGCGCCCGGCGTTGATCAGCTCAAGGTTTTTTTCCTGCAACCAGCCATTGAACAGGGCCAGATCACTGCGGTAGGCCTGGCGCGTGTTATCCGAGAGGCCTTTTTCCAGCCAGAGGGCGTCGAGGAAACGGTCGATCAAAGGGTGGTCGATGGCGGGCATGGGCACTCAAAGCGGCGCAGCATGGGGGCTGTGCGAATTATTTAGTGAACTGTGACAAGGGCCGCTAGTCTTTCATAGCCCGCTACTTCAAGGAACAGGAAGCTTCAATGAATGAACAACAGATTTTGCTGGCCTTTGGTGGTATTGGAGTAGCGGCGCTGGGCTGCCAATGGCTGGCCTGGCGGCTCAAGTTGCCGGCGATCCTGTTTCTGTTATTGACGGGTATTTTGGCAGGGCCTGTACTGGGCTGGCTCGACCCGCAGGAGATGTTCGGCCCTCTGTTAATGCCGTTGGTGTCCCTGGCCGTGGCGTTGATCCTGTTCGAAGGCAGCCTGACCCTGCACCTTTCGGAGTGGAAGGAAATCGGCAGCGTGGTGCATCGCCTGGTCACGGTTGGTGCCCTGTCGACCTGGGCAGTGATCACCCTGGCCACTCACTGGCTGTTGGGCTTTGACTGGATGCTCGCGCTGCTGTTCGGCACGCTGACCCTGGTGACCGGGCCAACCGTGATCGTGCCGATGCTGCGCGTGGTACGCCCCAAAGCCTCCATCGCCAATATCCTGCGCTGGGAAGGCATCGTCATCGACCCGATCGGCGCGCTGCTGGCGGTAGTGGTCTACAGCTTCATTATTGCCCGGGCTTCGGGCGACGGCTTGAGCCATAGCCTGCTGACCTTTGGCGGCGTCATCCTCTGCGGTAGCCTGTTCGGGATCGCCGGCGGCTGGGTACTGGGGCAGATCATGCGCCGCCAGTGGTTGCCGGAATACCTGCATAACTTGGCGACGCTGGCGGGTGTGCTGGGCATCTTCATTGCCGCCAACCAGGTGATGCATGAGTCCGGCCTGCTGGCGGTCACGCTGATGGGCATGTGGATGGCGAACATGAAGGGTGTGGATGTAAGACACATCCTGCACTTCAAGGAAAACCTCAGTGTGCTGCTGATTTCCGGGCTGTTCATCCTGCTGGCGGCGCGCCTGGACCTGAATGCCTTGATCGCCCTGGGGCCATTCGTGCTGATTCTGCTGGTGATCATCCAGTTTATTGCACGCCCACTGAACGTAGCGCTCTCAACCTTTGGCTCCGGACTCAACTGGCGCGAGCGCGCGCTGCTGGCCTGGATCGCACCACGGGGGATTGTGGCGGCGGCGGTGTCGGCGATCTTTGCGATTCGCCTGGATGAGGCAGGGCATGAAGGCGCGTTATTGCTGGTGCCGCTGACCTTCGCGGTGATCATCGGCACCGTGGTGCTGCAAAGCGCCACGGCACGCCCCTTGGCGCGCCTGCTGAAAGTCGCCGAGCCTGCGCCCAGCGGTTTCCTGATCGTCGGCGCGAACGGCCCGGCGCGGGCACTCGGCAAGGCGTTGCAACAATTGGGCAGCCGCGTGTTGTTGACGGATTCCAGCTGGGAAAATATCCGCGCCAGTCGCATGGAAGGCCTGCCGACCTACTTCGGCAACCCCGCCTCCCAACATGCCGAGTCCCATCTGGATCTGGTCGGCCTGGGGCATTTGCTTGCGCTCTCCCCGTCCGGCGAGCTGAACGCCTTGGCGACCATGCGTTTTCGCCATGATTTCGGCCATCGCCTGTTCGCCCTGGCCAGCAGCCAGGAAAGCCGCCGCACCGACAAACACAAGGCCAGCCACGAACACCGCGGCCACCTGCTGGGCAGCCAACCCCTGAGCTATACCAAACTGACCAGCCTGTTGGGCCAGGGCGCCGAACTGTATAGCACCAACCTCACCGACGGCTTTGGCTGGGAGCAGTACCAGGCGTTGCACGGGGAGCGCACCACCTTGCTGTTTGCCCGGGACACCAGCGGCTGGGTGCATGTGGTCACGCCCGAGAGCAGCTTGAAGCCGGCGGCCGGCTGGACCCTGCTGGCGGTGATTCAGCCGGAGAACGGCAGCGCCACGTAATCAGTCGGCAAACCCAGGCAGTACCGGTACAGGGCGTTTGTCCGCGTCAATCGCGACAAAGCTGAACACGCCCTGGATCGCCTTTTCACGGCCATCAGCGCTCATGCTCTCGACAAACACTTCCACTTCAACCTTGAGGCTGGTGTTGCCGACTTTGATCACTCGGCCGATCAGCTCAACGATGGAGCCGGCCGGGATTGCGTGATTGAAGTCGATACGGTCGGTGGAGACCGTCACCAAAGGCAAGCGACAGAAGCGCGTGGCGGCGATGAACGACACTTCGTCCATCCATGCCAAGGCGGTGCCGCCGAACAGGGTGTTGTGGTGGTTGGTGGTAGGCGGGAACACGGCCTTGGTCACGCGGGTGACGGACAGGTCGGTGCGGCGCTGGATTTCTTCGAGACGGGTGGTCATGGTCAATACCGGCAAATGGACAAATTTCAGACACAAAAAAGCAGCCCGTAGGCTGCTTTTTTCTGCATCGGGAAGCTGGACTTAAGCCAGTTTTTCCTTGATGCGAGCTGCTTTACCGGACAGGTCACGCAGGTAGTACAGCTTGGCTTTACGTACGTCACCGCGACGCTTGACGGCCATGCTGTCGATCTGCGGGCTGTAGGTCTGGAAAGTACGCTCTACGCCAACACCGTTGGAGATTTTACGAACAGTGAAAGCACTGTTCACACCACGGTTACGCTTGGCGATTACCACGCCTTCGAACGCTTGCAGACGCGAACGGTCGCCTTCCTTCACTTTCACCTGAACGACAATGGTGTCGCCCGGGGCAAAGGTAGGGATCTCTTTGGTCATCTGCTCTGCTTCGAGTGCAAGGATGATTTTGTTAGTCATGCTGTGCTCCTAAGGTAAGTCAATGGACCTACCATCGATACGTTGTTAACTATCGTCCCGCGCGAGGATGTATTCCTCGAGCAGCTTCTTCTCTTCTCCAGAAAGCGAGCGGCTTTCCAGAAGATCGGCGCGTCGTTCATAGGTCCGACCAAGGGACTGCTGTAAACGCCAACGCCGGATGTGTGCGTGATTGCCACTTAGCAATACGTCGGGAACACGCTGATCCGCATACACCTCCGGTCGGGTGTAGTGCGGGCAATCCAGCAAACCATCCGTGAAGGAATCCTCCTCCGCAGAGTCCACATGCCCTAAAGCTCCAGGCAGCAGTCGTGTAACCGCATCTATCAGGACCATTGCCGGCAGCTCGCCGCCAGACAATACATAGTCCCCAATCGACCACTCTTCATCGACATGAGCTTCAATAAAACGCTCGTCAATGCCTTCATAGCGACCGGCAATCAGGATCAAACTTTCCTCATTCGCCAGTTCGCGTACCGCCGCCTGTTTCAGCTGACGGCCTTGAGGGGACAGGTAAATTACCTTCGCCCTCTCCCCGGCGGCTGCCTTGGCCTGAACCAATGCATCTTCCAGGGGCTTGATCTTCATCACCATGCCCGGGCCACCGCCAAATGGGCGATCGTCCACAGTGTGATGTCGATCCGTCGTGTAGTCTCGCGGGTTCCAACAGGTGAGCTGCAACAGCCCCTGTTTCACCGCCCGACTGGTGATGCCGTACTCGCTGATGGCGGAAAACATCTCGGGAAACAAACTGATCACTTCAATGCGCAAATTAGCCACGCTTAGAAGTCCGCGTCCCATTCCACCTTCATCTCGCCCGCTGCCAGGTCGACGGCCAACACGCATTGCTCGGTATAGGGCAACAGGCGTTCGCGATCATCCAGGCTGCCAGCGCAAGGCTTGACCACCATTACATCATTGGCGCCGGTTTCCAGAAGATGATCGATTTTCCCCAGCAATTGCCCGAGTTGATCAATAACCTTCAGACCTTCCAGCTGGTACCAGTAGTACTCGCCGTCGGTCAATTCAGGGAACAGGTTGCGCGGCACGCAGATCTCGTAACCGGCCAGAAGACGAGCTTCTTCACGATCATCAAGACCCTTGAGCTTTGCGACCAGGAACTTGTCGCTCCCGCGTCCACTGACCAGCTCGACCTGTTTCACACTCCCTTCGCGCTTGAGCGTCCAGGTTTTGTACTGCAACAGGTTTTCAGTCGGATCAGTAAAGGAATACACCTTCACTTCGCCGCGAACGCCATGAACAGAATAAATCTTGCCGATAACGATCAAATCATCAGCAACAGCTGGCGTCGCGTTCATATTGCTCAGGCTGCGGCCTTAGCCGAGTCCTTCAACAGTTTTGCAACGCGCTCGGATGGCTGTGCGCCAACGCTCAGCCAGTAGGCTACGCGCTCTTGGTTCACGGACAGACGAACTTCTTGACCACGAGCAACAGGGTTGAAGAAACCAACCTGTTCCTTGTGCGAACCGTCACGCGGGTTGCGGCTGTCGGTTACGGTCAAGTGGTAAAACGGGCGCTTTTTGGAGCCGCCAAGGGCAAGACGGATTGTTAGCATGTGAACATCGTTCCTGTAGTCGGTGCTGCAAATCTAAATGCACAGCGGGCATAGGTGCCCGAAAGGCCGCATATTCTAAGGAATATCCGGACTTTTGCAAATGTCTTTTTCTGGCGCCTATCAGCGTGCCATTCAGATCTGCTATAGAGCCGTCGGTTAAAACGGCGAGTCAGCCCCCGCCAACGGCGGGTTTGCTGGAGATCCCACATCCCTGTGGGTCGGAGCAGGAGCCGGGCTCCCGCTCGAATACTTTACATTTTCGGCATGCCGCCGCCGGGCAACATACCGCCCATGCCGCGCATCATCTTGGCCATTCCGCCTTTGGCGGAGAATTTCTTCATCATCTTCTGCATCTGCTTGTGCTGCTTGATCAAGCGACCGATGTCCTGCACCTGGGTGCCGGAACCCATGGCGATCCGGCGTTTGCGCGAACCGCTGATCAGCTCAGGGTCGCGGCGCTCGGCCGGGGTCATGGAGTTGATGATGGCTTCCATCTGCTTGAACTGCTTCTCTGCCGCGCCCTGGGCATTGCCCATTTGCGCCAGGTTCACACCGCCGATGTTGGGCAGCTTGTCCATCAGGCCGCCGAGGCCGCCCATGTTCTTCATCTGTTGCAACTGGTCACGGAAGTCTTCGAGGTCGAAGCCCTTGCCCTTCTTCAGCTTCTTGGCCAGCTTGTCGGCCTTGTCCTTGTCGAGCGTGGCTTCGGCCTGTTCGATCAGGCTGAGCACGTCACCCATGCCGAGGATACGCGAGGCGATACGCTCAGGGTGGAACGGCTCGAGCGCGTCGCTCTTCTCGCCCATACCGATGAACTTGATCGGCTTGCCAGTAATGGCACGTACCGACAGCGCGGCACCGCCGCGTGCGTCGCCGTCGACCTTGGTAAGGATCACGCCGGTCAGCGGCAGCGCATCACCAAAGGCCTTGGCGGTGTTGGCCGCATCCTGGCCGGTCATGGCATCGACTACGAACAAGGTTTCGACCGGGTTGATCGCGGCATGCAGCGCCTTGATCTCGCCCATCATCTCTTCGTCGATGTGCAGGCGACCGGCGGTATCGACGATGACTACGTCGATGAACTTGAGCTTGGCTTCTTTAATAGCCGCGTTGGCGATGTCGACCGGCTTCTGGCTCAGGTCGGACGGGAAGAAGGTCACGCCTACTTCGCCAGCGAGCATTTCCAACTGCTTGATGGCCGCCGGACGGTACACGTCGGCCGACACCACCATCACGGATTTCTTCTTGCGCTCTTTAAGGAAGCGCGCCAGCTTGCCGGCGGTGGTGGTCTTACCCGCGCCTTGCAGGCCGGCCATCAATACGACGGCTGGCGGCACGGCGCTCAGGTTCAAGTCTTCGTTGGCCGCGCCCATCAGGCTTTCGAGTTCGGCCTGGACGACCTTCACGAAGGCCTGGCCCGGGGTCAGGCTGCGGGACACTTCGGTGCCGACCGCGCGCTCTTTGACCGAGTTGACGAAATCCTTCACCACCGGCAAGGCCACGTCGGCTTCCAGCAACGCCATGCGCACTTCACGCAGGGTGTCTTTAATATTGTCCTCGGTCAGCTTGGCCTTGCCGGTAACGTGGCGCAGCGTCTGCGAGAGACGGTCAGTCAAGTTTTCAAACATGCGCGATCCTTTCAGGCCCTACTCATCGAAATGCAGGTAGACCGAGGTAATGGCGGCCCAGGCTGTGGTCAATCGCTATTAAAAACAGCGCTCGCCGAGCCTGCGGCGTGGGCAGGTCGCGGATTATAGCGAAGACTGCGCCCATGCACACCCGCTGTCTGGCCCGGGAGTCTTTCTTGCAACGCAGGTGTGTGCCAAACTCAACGCCTTTCGGGCTTGCCTACCAGGATTTATGCTCCCCTTGTCACCCAGTTTGCTACCCAGCCTCGCCGCCGCCATTCTGTATGCCGCTGCGACTCTCTATCAGGGCACTCGTCTGGCCCAAGGCGCCAAAGCGGACAAACGTCTGCTCGTCGGCCTTGGCGTGCTGGCCCTGCTGGCCCATGCCGCCAGCCTGTTCACTCACCTGATGACGCCGGTGGGCCTGGGCCTGGACTTTTTCAGCGCCGCCAGCCTGATCGCCGCGGCCGTCATCGCACTGACACTGCTGGCCTGCTACCGCATTCCCGTCGAGAACCTGCTGGTGCTGCTATACCCCTTGGGCGTGCTGACGGTATTGCTGGCGCAGTTCACGCCCACCGGCACCGTACAGGTGATTGACGAAGAGCCGGGTATCCTTGCCCATATCCTGTTGTCGATCCTCGCCTACGGCATGTTCACCATTGCGGTGTTCCAGGCCCTGCTCCTGTTGCTGCAGGATCACCAGCTCAAGCACAAGCACCCCTCAGGGCTGATCAAGAACTTCCCGCCGCTGCAAACCATGGAAAGCCTGCTGTTCGGATTCCTGTGGGCCGGTTGGACCCTGCTGTCGCTGTCGCTGATTTCCGGCTGGCTGTTCGTCGAGAACCTGTTCGCCCAGCACCTGGTGCACAAGACCCTGCTGGCGTGCCTGGCCTGGGTGGTGTTCAGCGTGCTGCTGTGGGGCCGCAACCGCCTCGGCTGGCGTGGGCACAAGGCAATACGCTGGACCCTGGCCGGGTTCTGCCTGCTGATGCTGGCCTATTTCGGCAGCAAGCTGGTTCGCGAATACATCCTGCATATCTGACGGGCAGCGATCATGGATAACTTGCCTTTGGAGCCGATGCTCGCCGTCATTGCCTTGCTGATTTTATGGGCGGCGCTGTTTACCGCCATCGAAGCAGCACAACAGCATCTGTTGGCCCTGCGCCCCGGCACCCGCCAGGGCGATAAGGCTGCCGCACGCCTGAGCTTCCCGCGCCATAGCCTGATTCTGTGCAACAGCCTGTGCCGCGCCGCCGTGGTGATCCTTTGCACGCTGCTGGCAATCTATGCCTGGGCGCAGAACGGCCCATGGCTGGGTTGGCTGATCTCTTGTGCACTGCTGCTGATTCTCGCCGACTACCTGCCTCGCATCCTGGCCACCCGCCATCCGCAAGCGGTGTTGGGTTTCGGTAACGCCCTGCTGGGCGTGCCGCTGAAAATCCTCTACCCGCTGGCCTGGCTGCTCAACGGCATCAGCCTGTTGCTGCTGCGCCCGTTCGCGCGCAAGTCCGGTGTGGTGAAAAACAGCGATGAGCCGCTGCCGGACCATGACGACCAAGCCCCGCCTGAGGCCGACGAGGACCGCGCGCCCGGTATGCCCGGCATCCACGCGCTGGATAACATCACCGTCAACGACATCCTGGTGCCCCGCAGTGAAGTGGACGGCATCAACCTGGATGACTCGATCGACGAGATCATCGAGCAGCTGCGCAGTTCCCAACGCACGCGCCTGCCGGTGTTCCACAGTGATATCAACCAGGTCGAAGCGGTGCTCAACACGCGCCAGGTCCAGCACCTGCTCCCCGACGCCAGCCTGACCAAAGAGGCGCTGCTCGCTGCCTGTCACGAACCCTATTTCGTTCCGGAAAGCACTCCGTTGCAGCTGCAACTGCTGAATTTTCACAAGCAGCAACGGCGCCTGGGCATGGTGGTGGACGAATACGGCGAAGTGCTGGGCATCGTTACCCTGGAAGATATCCTGGAAGAAATCGTCGGCGAGTTCGAAAGCGATCAGGCTGTGGATAACCCCCACATCGAGGCCCAGCCCGATGGCCGCTACATCATTGACGGCGCCGCTTCGATCCGCGAACTGAACAAAAGCCTGGGCTGGCACCTGCCCAGCGACGGCCCCAAGACCCTCAACGGCCTGGTGACCGAAGCGCTGGAAACCATCCCCGATTGCGCGGTGTGCCTGAAGATCGGCCGCTATCGCCTGGAAATCCTCGAAACCGAGGACAACCGGGTGAGCAAGGTGTTGATCTGGCATACCAGCCATGTGCCCGTGGCCGCCTGACCTCAGCAGGCTCAACCCGGTCAATGTGGGAGCTGGCTTGCCTGCGATGCAGGCGACTCGGTCCTTCAGTTGAACCGAGGTGATGCTATCGCAGGCAAGCCAGCTCCCACATTGATCCAGTTCCAGGCCATAGATCCTCACCAGCCCCTTGTTGGATCCTTAGCCCCCTTCCTATAATCCATCCGGCTTACCCAAGCCCCGCCCGACCGCGTGCTACCCGCACTCAGCGTGTCCAGGCACCGCTTTATCATGTCCGACCGGTGTTTGCTCCCATCCCGAGCCGCCCCGCGCACAACCCTGATCCATGGGTGTTCGACCAATAATAATCCGCGTCCAAACGCGCAATGACCGTCAGGGATACTGCCATGAGCACCACTTACCAAGAGGCTGCGACCGCCGCCCCGACCAATTCGACCGCCCGCGTCGCCACGGCGAGCATCGTCGGCACCGCCATCGAGTTCTACGACTTCTATATCTACGCCACGGCTGCTGCGCTGGTGATCGGCCCGGTGTTCTTTCCCCAGAGCTCCGGTACGGCGCAGATGCTGGCGTCGTTCCTGACCTTTGGCATCGCCTTTATCGCCCGTCCGCTGGGCTCGGCGCTGTTCGGCCATTTCGGCGACCGTATCGGGCGCAAATCCACCCTGGTGGCCTCGCTGCTGTTGATGGGTGTGTGCACCACCTTGATCGGCTTGCTGCCCGGTTATGACAGCATCGGCGCCTGGGCACCGATTCTGTTGTGCGTATTGCGCTTCGGCCAGGGCCTGGGCCTTGGCGGGGAATGGGGCGGCGCGGCATTGCTGGCGACCGAGAACGCACCCAAAGGCAAGCGCGCCTGGTTCGGCATGTTCCCGCAACTGGGCCCGTCGATTGGCTTTCTGGCGGCCAACGGTTTATTCCTGATCCTGGCCATGAGCCTGAATGACGAGCAGTTCCGTAGCTGGGGCTGGCGTATTCCGTTCATTCTCAGCGCCGCACTGGTGATGGTGGGCCTGTATGCACGCCTGAAGCTGCATGAAACCCCAGTATTCGCCAACTCCGTAGCCAAGGAAGCACCGGTGAAGGTGCCACTGGTGGAACTGTTCAGCCAACATTGGCTGCCGGTGCTGCTGGGCGCTGCGTCGATGGTGGTGTGCTACGCGCTGTTCTACATCACCACGGCGTTTTCCCTGAGCTACGGCGTTTCCACACTGGGCTACAGCCGCGAGACGTTCCTCGGCTTACTGTGCTTTGCCGTGCTGTTCATGGGCTTGGCGACGCCGCTGGCAGCGCTGGCCAGTGATCGTTATGGACGTAAGCCGGTGCTGATCGTTGGGGCGATCCTGGCGATTCTCTCGGGCTTTACCATGGAGCCGCTGCTGACCCACGGCTCGACCTGGGCCGTGGCGCTGTTCCTGGCGTTGGAGCTGTTTCTGATGGGTGTGACCTTCGCACCGATGGGTGCCCTGCTGCCGGAGTTGTTCCCGACGCGTGTGCGTTATACCGGTGCTTCGGCGGCGTATAACCTGGGTGGGATTGTCGGGGCGTCTGCAGCACCGTTCTTCGCGACCAAGCTGGTGGCGATGGGTGGGCTCAGTTATGTCGGTGGGTATGTGTCGGCGGCAGCGTTGCTGAGTTTGATTGCGGTGCTGTGCCTGAAAGAGACGCGGGATAATGATTTGAACAAGGTCGCCTGATAAACCGCTATCGGGAGCAAGCCCCCTCCCACATTCGACCGCATTCCAAAGGTTATACGCGGTTAAATGTGGGAGGGGGCTTGCTCCCGATGCTTTTAGAGCTCTACAACAACCGCTTGGGAGGCCCGGGTCGCCTTGGCACGAGCCGCTTCAATCGACTCATCCCGTGCCAACGCCACACCCATGCGGCGCTGGCCGTTGACCTCTGGCTTGCCAAACAGACGCAACGCCGTGTCCGGCTCGCTCAATGCAACGCCGAGGTTGGCAAACGCCGTCTGGGTCGACTGCCCTTCCACCAGGATCACCGCCGATGCCGAAGGCCCGAACTGACGGATCAACGGGATCGGCAAGCCCAGGATGGCGCGAGCGTGCAGCGCGAACTGCGACAGGTCCTGAGAAATCAGTGTGACCAAACCGGTGTCATGTGGGCGCGGCGACACTTCGCTGAACCACACCTGATCGCCCTTGATGAACAACTCCACACCAAACAGACCACGGCCGCCCAGGGCTTCGGTTACCGCCTTGGCAACGCGCTCGGATTCGGCCAGGGCGATCGGGCTCATGGCCTGTGGCTGCCAGGACTCCTGATAGTCGCCCTTCTCCTGACGATGGCCAACCGGCGCGCAGAAGGTGGTGCCGCCAATGTGGCGCACGGTCAGCAGAGTGATTTCGTAGTCGAAATCGATAAAGCCTTCGATGATGACTCGACCCTTACCGGCACGCCCGCCTTCCTGCGCGTAATCCCAGGCTTTCTGCACGTCATCAGTGCTGCGCAACAGGCTCTGGCCCTTGCCCGACGAACTCATCACCGGCTTGACCACGCAGGGGAAGCCCAGGTCCTGGACGGCCTTGCTGTAGTCTTCGAAGGTGTCGGCAAAGTGGTACGGCGAGGTCGGCAGGTCCAGTTCTTCGGCGGCCAGGCGACGGATGCCCTCACGGTTCATGGTCAACGACGTGGCGCGGGCGGTCGGGATAACCGTGAAGCCTTCAGCCTCCAGTTCCACCAGAGTGGCGGTGGCGATGGCTTCGATTTCCGGCACGATGAAGTGCGGCTTCTCCGCCTCGATGACTGCACGCAGCGCCGCACCGTCGAGCATGTTGATCACGTGGCTACGGTGCGCCACCTGCATCGCCGGCGCGTTGGCGTAGCGATCCACGGCGATCACTTCAACACCCAGGCGTTGCAGTTCGATCACCACTTCCTTGCCCAGCTCACCGCAGCCACACAGCAAAACGCGGGTCGCGGTTGGCGACAATGGAGTTCCGATTCGGGTCATCTCAGGTCCTCAGGGGAGCGGATCATGGGGAGAAAGGCCGGCATTTTACATGAACTGCAAGAATTGGCCTCAGTTGGCGACGGCACGCTTGCGCAGGCGCCAAGCCATGATCAACCACACCACCGTGACCCCGGCGAACTTCGACACCAGCGCCGTGCCCGCCACCGCCGGCGTCAGCGCGCCGATCAGGCCGAAAAAGATAAAGGTATCGAGGGGAATGCTCAGTGCCGAACTTATCCACAGGCGATCATGCAGCGGACGTTTGGTGATGCTGAACACCAACCAGTCGATGCACTCGGACACCGCGAACGCCGTAGCACTGGCCAGGGCGATGGACGGGTCGGAAGTGATATACGACAGCACCAGCGCCGCCAGCATGGCGATGATCGCGCCGTGGCCGAAGCGGGTTTGCACCATGTCGCGAAGGATAAATACCAGGCCACCCCAGGCGGACCAGATGACATCCAGGTGCGGGGCGGTGGAGAAGGCGAAGTTGATCAGCACGACGCTGCTGATGTAGGCGATCAGGAAAAACATGGATGAATGACCTGTGAACAAGGGACACAGGGTACTTCACAATTAGACATATGTCGTCTGGGAGGGCCTCATCGGGGGCAAGCCCCCTCCCACATTTTGATCTGTGAACACATTCAAGTGTGGGAGGGGGCTTGCTCCCGATAGCAATCGATCAGGCACCCGAGCTTTTGGGCGTCATCCACACCATCCCACTGGCCACCGCCCGCTCATGACACAACCCCAACACCACCCGGCGTTCGGCATTATCCATGCGGCCCCAACGCGTAATCTCGTCCACGTTGCGCTGGCAGCCGGTACAGATATCGTCCTCGTCCAGCGCGCAAATATTCACACAGGGCGAGGCTACAGGCCGTTCAACTGCACTCATTCTTCCTGCTCAACCAAGTCTCGGGCATAGCGCTGCGAATTGTGCACATAGTGCGCGGCGCTGGCTTCGAGCATACGTTTCTGCGCCTCAGTCAGCTCACGTACCACCTTGCCCGGCGAGCCCATGACCAGCGAGCCATCGGGAATTTCCTTGCCTTCACCGATCAGCGAGTTCGCGCCGATAATGCAGTGCTTGCCAATCTTGGCGCCATTGAGAACCACCGCGTTAATGCCGATCAGGCTGTAGTCGTCGACGCTGCAGCCGTGCAGCATGGCGTTATGGCCGATGGTCACGCCGGTGCCGAGGGTAAGCGGGTAGCCCATGTCGGTGTGCATTACGCTGCCGTCCTGCACGTTGCTGTTCTTGCCGATCAGGATCAGTTCGTTATCGCCGCGCAACACCGCGTTGAACCAGACGTTGGCGCCCTCCTCCAGCTGGACCTTGCCCACCAGCGTGGCATTGGGTGCGACCCAACTGTTGGGATGGGTCTCGACGCGGGCATCGCCCAGGCGGTATTTCATGGTTTTCCCTCACGGCTTGCCATTCATGCGATGGCTTAGATATTGATAAAACTCTTGGGCGGCTGGTGCAGGCTGATCTTGGCGTCGTCATAGAGCAGATTGATCAGCTCGACGATCATGATCGCCGTCAGCCCCCAGATCTTGTATTCACCGAAGCGGTAGCTGGGCACATACCAACTGCGGCCCTGGTAATCGATCCGGTGGGTATGTTCGCGTGGGTCCTGTCGGAAAAACTCCAGGGGCACACTGAAGACGGCGGCGATTTCGGCGTCGTTGGCCAGGTATTCGACGTAGTCAGGGATCACGCCCACATAGGGCGTTACACGGATGCCGTGCAGGGAAATCAGCGGGCTCAACGGGCCTATGACCTCAACCAGCCCCGGCGGCAGGCCGATTTCTTCTTCGGCTTCGCGCAAGGCGGTAAAGATCAGGTCCGGGTCTTCAGGGTCACGCCGCCCACCAGGAAAGGCCACTTCTCCACCATGGGTCGACAGGCCGCTGGCGCGCAGAGTCAGGATCAGCTCAGGTTCGTCAGTGCGGGTAATCGGCACCAGCACTGCGGCCTCGGGGAAACGCCCGTCAGTTTCCAAGGTGTGAGGGGTGTGATTGCTTACCCGGCGAAGTAGCTCGTCCAGCATGAGTCATCTCGGTCTGTTGGCTACCTTGCATCATGCACCAAAGCGTGCGGGCGCCCAAGCCCAAAACCCGGTGCATGTCGCGAAACGACAACTTGCAGGAACGCCCGGCACCAAGCCAAGATGTGCCCATTCTCCAGGAACCCCAGCATGAATTTCTGCAGCCAGTGCGGTAAACCGGTTACCCAACGTATTCCCGAAGGCGACGCACGCCTGCGTTTTGTGTGTGATCACTGTTCGACCATTCACTATCAAAACCCCAATATCGTCGCCGGCACCGTACCGGTGTGGGGCGATCAAGTGCTGCTGTGCCGCCGTGCCATCGAGCCGCGCCTGGGTTACTGGACCCTGCCCGCAGGCTTTATGGAAAACGGCGAGACCGTGGAACAGGCGGCCATGCGTGAAACCCTGGAAGAAGCCTGCGCCCGCGTGCGCAACCTGAGCATCTATACCCTGATCAATGTGCCGCACATCAGCCAGGTGCATATTTTCTACCGCGCCGAGCTGATCGACCTGGATTTTGCCGCAGGCCCGGAAAGCCTTGAAGTGAAGCTGTTCGATCAAGCTGATATCCCTTGGTCCGAGCTGGCTTTCCGCACGGTCGGGCGTACCTTAGAATGCTTTTTCGCTGACCGTCGCCAACAGGTGTACCCGGTGCGCAGCGAGTCGGTCCCGCCGATGACACGCCCAACCAAATAACCTTCCAGGCAGCACCTTTATCAGGGATACCGTTTCAATGCGTTGGTTGCTTGCTCTTATCTGCCTGTCGTTTGCCACGCTGTCCCCAGCCTCTACGGTGGAAACTCTCGGCGGTAAAACCGTCGAAAAAGTCCTGGTACTCAAGTCCGCCCACCAACTGCAACTGATCAACGACGGCAAGCCCCTCAAGACCTATCGCATTTCCCTGGGCAAGAACCCCAAGGGCCACAAGCTGATCGAAGGCGACCGCCGTACCCCCGAGGGTTTCTACTGGATCGACTGGCGCAAGACCAGCGACCGCTTCAACCTGGCCATGCACATCTCCTACCCGAATATCAGCGACGCTGCCCGCGCCCGCCGCGAAGGGGTAAAACCGGGCAGCATGATCATGATCCACGGCACGCCCGACACCGAAGACTACCCGGAACAGTGGTTTCACACCCTGGACTGGACCGACGGCTGCATCGGCATGCGCAACGTGGACATGCGCGAAGTCTGGAGCCTGGTCAAAGACGGCACCATGATCGAGATTCGGCCGTAATCTCGTACCGTTCGTAAATTAATTCGAAAATAATTCCTGCCTCCAGCAGCGCCTGCCGGTGAATACCAGTTCACCGCGCGGGACAGTGCACTTGTGCGCGACACAAAGACCTCTCTAATACCACTTGATACCAAGCCCTATTAAAGCCCCCTGAAACCGGGGTTCGCACCGTTTTGGCAGCATTGACATGGTATTTAAGTGGTATTAATTTCCGGCCATTACCGGGCGACAACACTCCAATAACGCATCGGAAACCTGACAGATGAATCCCATCCTGGCCCTGCGCCCCGACGACAAGCAATCCACGCCGCTGTACCTGCAACTGGCTCGCAGCCTTGAAGCCGCGATCCATGCCGGCCAGTGGAAATCCGAGCAGGCCCTGCCCTCGGAGCGTGCGCTCAGCGAGCAGTTGAGCATCTCGCGGGTCACTGCCCGTAAAGCGCTGGAAGTGTTGCTTGCCCAGGGCCTGATCCGCCGCAGCCAGGGCTCCGGCACCTTTATCACGCCGCGCCTGGAACAACCCTTGTCGCGCTTGTCGGGGTTCAGCGAAATGCTGCGGCTCAAGGGCTTTGTGCCCACCTCCCAGTGGCTGGAGCGCGACATCACCCCGCCGACCCACGAAGAGCTGATCCGCCTGTGCCTGTCACCCACCGACAAAGTGGCGCGCCTCAAGCGTCTGCGCAAAGCCGATGACACGGTCATGGCAATTGAAATGACCACCATGCCCGCCTCCGTACTGCCCCAACCGCAAGCCATCGGCAATTCGCTGTACGAATACCTGGAAGGCATCGGCAAGCCCATCGTGCGCGCCCTGCAGCATATCCAGGCGATCAACGCCTCGGACGAGTTCGCCAAGCTGGTGGGCATCGCCCCCGGCACCGCCATGCTGCTGATGACCCGCGTGGGCTACACCGCCGACAACACGCCGATTGAAATCACCGACACCTACTGCCGCAACGACTACTACGACTTTGTCGCAGAGCTGCGCCGTCATGACTACTCCGCCGAATTGCGAATTTAGAGAACTGCCCATGTCAGAAGACAATATCCTCACGCCCAGCGGCTGGATGCGCGGCCGCCTGGTGCACGAACACGGCAAGGTGGTCGCCATTGAAGGCACGCCGTGTGACCCGGCCGACAACGACCTGCCCTACTTGCTGCCAGGCTTTATCGACCTGCATGTGCATGGTGGCGGCGGCGCCGACATCATGGAAGGTGCGCACGCCTTCGAGACCATCACCCGTACCCACGTGCGGTTCGGCACCACCTCGCTATTGGCCACCACCATGACGGCGCCGGTGGAAGAAATCACCAGCGTCCTCGGTGAACTCGGCAGGTTCTGCGAGCAACGCCCGACAGGCAGCGCCCGGGTACTGGGCGTGCACCTGGAAGGCCCCTACATCAACCCGGGCAAACTCGGCGCCCAACCCAACTTCGCCCACACCGCATTGATGGCCGAAGTCGAAGACTACCTGCGCCTGGCGCCGATCCGAGTGATCACCATCGCCCCGGAA
The DNA here is from genome assembly GCF_019891455.1 of Pseudomonas sp. P867. Taxonomy (NCBI): domain Bacteria; kingdom Pseudomonadati; phylum Pseudomonadota; class Gammaproteobacteria; order Pseudomonadales; family Pseudomonadaceae; genus Pseudomonas; species Pseudomonas sp. P867. Next base: position 320,256 of record NZ_JAFLXB010000003.1, read on the forward strand.
ATCGCCGGCCACGACGGCCTGATCCGCGCCCTCAGCCAACGCGGCGTGCGCATGCAGATCGGCCACACCCTGGGCAGTTATGAAGAAGGCGTAGCCGCCCTCGCCGCCGGCGCCACCAGCTTTACCCATTTGTACAACGCCATGAGCCCACTGCATCACCGTGAGCCCGGCATCGTCGGCGCCGCGCTGGCCCACGCCCAATACGCCGAGCTGATTCCGGATCTGCTCCATGTGCATCCCGGTGCCATGCGCGTGGCCCTGCGCTCGATCCCATGCCTGTACTGCGTGACCGACTCCACCGCCGCCGCCGGTATGCCCGATGGCGAATACAAGCTGGGCAGCCACACCGTGACCAAATGCCTGGGTGGCGTACGCCTGGCCGACGGCACCCTGGCCGGCAGCACGCTGACCATGGACCAGGCGCTGCGCAACCTGGTGAAAATCGGCCTGCCCATCAGCGAAGCCTCACAACGCCTGTCGCAATTTCCTGCGGACTACCTGGGCCTGGAAGAACGCGGCCGCCTGCAACCCGGCAGCTATGCCGACTGCGTGCGCCTGGACCGCTCCCTGACACTCACCGACGTAATGGTCGAAGGAGAAACCATTGACTTCAAAAATGCTTGAAGAGGCCCTGGCCTCCTGCGACGCCGTTGCGGCACAACTGCAACGCCTGAATCCGCTGCTGGAAGAAGTGGCCGGTCGCCTGCGTCGCCAGCCGCCGCAAGTGGCGATGACCATTGCCCGCGGCAGCTCCGACCACGCCGCCAGCTACTTCGCCTACCTGGCCATGCAGCATGTGGGCATCCCGGTGGCGTCGTTGCCGATGTCGGTGGTGACCCTGTTGCAGGCGCCGATGAAAGTCAGCGGCCAGGTGGCGTTTGGGTTCTCCCAGTCGGGGCAGAGCCCGGACCTGGTCAACAGCCTGCGACTGCTGCGCAAGCGCGGCGCCCTGAGCATCTCGCTGGTGAACGCCGAAGACTCGCCGCTGGAAGCCGCCTGTGAATTCCATGTGCCGTTGTGCGCCGGCCCGGAACAAAGCGTGGCCGCAACCAAGAGCTTTATCGCCACCCTCAGCGCCAGCGCGCAATTGATCGGCTACTGGAACCAGGAAACCGAGTTGCTCCAAGCCTGCCAGGCGCTGCCCGACGGTTTGCGTGAAGCCGCCCGGCAAGATTGGACCCAAGCCATCGAGGCCCTGCGCGACTGCCAGCAATTGATGGTAATCGGCCGCGGCGCCGGGTTTGCAATCGCCCAGGAAGCCGCGCTCAAGCTCAAGGAAACCTCGGCGATCCAGGCCGAAGCCTTCAGCAGCGCCGAGGTGCGCCACGGGCCGATGGCCTTGATCGACGAAAACTACCCGCTATTGGTGTTCGCCCCACGCGGCGCCGAGCAGCCCGGCCTGTTGAGCCTGGCCGCCGATATGCGCCAACGCGGCGCCCGCGTGCTGCTGGCCGCACCGGACGATATCGCCGAACGCGACCTGACCCTTAGTCGCGCCGAACACCCGAGCCTGGACCCGATCCTGGCGATCCAGAGCTTCTACGTGATGGCCGCAGGCTTGGCTGAGGCGCGGGGCATGGACCCGGACCAGCCGCGCCACCTGAGCAAAGTCACCCGCACGCACTAAAGCGGCGTTTTCCTGATGAGTACCGTGCCCATGCCCAACAACAATAATCCATTGACCCTTAGCGCCCCCTTGAGTGGGCCGGTGCTGGCCCTGAACCGCGTCCCCGACGAAGTGTTCGCCAGCGGCGCCATGGGCGACGGTATCGCTATCGACCCGTTGAACGATTGCCTGCATGCGCCCTGTGACGGCGTGATCATCCACGTCGCCCGCACCGGGCATGCGCTGACCATCCGCGCCGACAACGGTGCCGAAGTGCTGATGCACGTGGGCATCGACACCGTGGAGCTCAATGGCGAAGGCTTTGCCTTGCTGGTGAAGGATGGCGCACGGGTGAGCGAGGGCCAGCCGTTGGTGCAGTTTGACCTGGACCGCATTGCGCGCCAGTGCAAAAGCCTGGTGAGCCTGATCATCCTGACCAACAGTGAGCGCTTCGAGCTGCAACCGATTGCGAGCAAGACAGTAAAGGTCGGTGAAGCGCTGGTGCGCATCGCCCTGCGCACATCCGCGCCGGTTCAAACCGCTGTGGATAACTCGGTCGCGCAAGTGAGCGCCACGGTGCGCATCACCCACCGTGGCGGCTTGCATGCGCGCCCTGCCGCGCTGATCCGCAAGACTGCCCAGGGCTTCAGCAGCCAATCGCAGCTGCACTTCGGTGATAAGACCGCGGCTTGCGACAGCCTGATCGGCCTGATGGGGCTGGGTATTGGCGAAGGTGACGAGGTACGGGTGACCTGCCGTGGCAAAGATTGCGAGGCGGCGTTGCAGGCCCTGGTCGCCGCGTTGTCGGTGGCGGTTTACGAGGAACACCACGCACCAGTCGCCGCCACGCCACGCCGGGCGAATACCGAAGCCAATGTGCTGCAAGGCGTATGCGCGGCACCCGGTCTGGTATGTGGGCCATTGTTCCGCCTGACGGGCATCGAACTGCCGCAAGACAGCGGCAATCATAGCGTCGACGAACAACTGCAACGCCTGGATGCCGCCCTTGAGCAAGTGCGCGGCGAAATCCGCAGTACGCTGGGCCAGGCGCGCCAACGCAAGAACGTCGAAGAAGAAGAGATCTTCGCCGCCCACCTCGCCCTGCTGGAAGACCCGGCATTACTCGACGCAGCCACCGCTGCCATCGAACAAGGCAGCGCCGCCACCCATGCCTGGCGTGATGCGATCCAGGCCCAATGCGCCGTGCTGCTGGCGTTGGGCAAACCACTGTTTGCCGAGCGCGCCAATGACCTGCGAGACCTTCAACAACGGGTGCTGCGTGCGTTGCTGGGTGAAGCCTGGCATTTCGAATTGCCGGCGGGGGCGATTGTCAGTGCCCATGAGCTGACACCTTCGGACTTGCTGCAACTGAGCGCGCAACACGCCGCTGGCATCTGCATGGCCGAAGGCGGTGCGACCTCCCATGTGGCGATTTTGGCCCGGGGCAAAGGCCTGCCGTGTCTCGTCGCCCTGGGCAATGAAGTGCTCGACGTACCCCAAGGCCAGCGGGTGGTGCTCGATGCCGCCAACGGCCGCCTGGAACTGGCCCCCAGCGAAGCGCGCCACGCCGAAGTTCACCAGATTCGCGAAACACAGAAATTACGACGCCAGCAACAACAGGCCCAAGCCCAACAACCAGCGCGCACCACCGATGGCGTGACGGTTGAAGTCGCGGCGAATGTCGCCTCCAGCGCCGAAGCCCAGGTGGCGTTTGACAACGGTGCCGATGGCGTCGGCCTGCTGCGCACTGAATTCCTCTTCGTTGACCGCCGTACCGCGCCGGATGAGCAGGAACAACGCCAGGCTTATCAGGCCGTGCTGGATGCCATGGGTGACAAGTCGGTGATCATCCGCACCATCGATGTGGGTGGCGACAAGCAGCTCGATTACCTGCCGCTGCCCGTCGAGGCGAACCCGGTGCTGGGCCTGCGCGGTATTCGCATGGCCCAGGTGCGCCCTGAACTGCTCGACCAGCAACTGCGCGCCCTGCTGCAAGTCTCGCCGTTGGCGCGCTGCCGCATCCTGTTGCCGATGGTCAGCGAGGTGGATGAACTGCTACAGATTCGCCAGCGCCTGGATGAACTGTGCGTGGAGCTGGAGCTGACGCAGCGCCCCGAGCTGGGCGTGATGATCGAAGTGCCCGCCGCCGCGCTGATGGCCGAGCAGTTGGCCGAACACGCGGACTTTTTATCCATCGGCACCAATGACCTGTCCCAGTACACCCTGGCGATGGACCGCGACCACGCAGGCTTGGCCGCCCGCGTTGATGCGCTGCATCCTGCCTTGCTGCGGCTGATCGCCCAAACCTGCACCGGTGCGGCGAAACACGGGCGTTGGGTCGGCGTGTGCGGTGCCTTGGCGTCTGACCCACTGGCCACGCCAGTACTGGTCGGCCTGGGGGTCAGTGAGCTGTCGGTAAGCCCGCCGCAGATCGGCGAAATCAAGGACCGCGTCCGCCACCTGGACGCGGCGCAATGCCGGCAACTGAGCCTTGAGCTGCTCGACCTGAGCAGTGCCAAGGCCGTTCGCCAAGCCTGTCAACACCACTGGCCGCTGAGCTGAAAACAACAAGAATAGGGAGACACGCCATGTACCAACACTTTATCGAAGGCCTGCAACGCCTGGGCCGCGCCCTGATGCTGCCGATTGCGATCCTGCCAATCGCCGGCCTCTTGCTGCGCCTGGGCGACACCGACTTGCTCAACATCGCGGTGATGCACGATGCCGGGCAGGCGATCTTCGCCAACCTGGCGCTGATCTTCGCCATCGGCATCGCCGTGGGCTTTGCCCGCGACAACAACGGCACCGCCGGCCTGGCCGGGGCGATTGGCTACCTGGTGATGATCTCGACCCTCAAGGTGATGGATACCACCATCAACATGGGCATGCTCGCCGGTATCGCCAGTGGCCTGATGGCGGGCGGGCTGTATAACCGCTTCAAGGACATCAAGCTGCCGGAGTACCTGGCGTTCTTTGGTGGGCGACGCTTTGTGCCGATTGTCACCGGTTTTTCGGCGGTGGGCCTGGGCGTGATCTTCGGTCTGATCTGGCCGCCGATCCAGCACGGCATCAACAGCTTTGGCGTGTTGTTGATGGAAAGCGGCAGCCTGGGTGCGTTCGTGTTTGGCGTGTTCAACCGCCTGCTGATCGTCACTGGCTTGCACCATATCCTCAACAATATGGCGTGGTTCGTGTTCGGCACGTTTACCGACCCGGCAACCGGCGCGGTGGTGACCGGCGACCTGACCCGCTACTTTGCCGGCGACCCGAAAGGCGGCCAGTTCATGACCGGCATGTTCCCGGTGATGCTGTTCGGCCTGCCGGCTGCGTGCCTGGCGATGTACCGCAATGCGTTGCCAGAGCGCCGTAAAGTCATGGGCGGGATCTTTCTGTCGATGGCGCTGACTTCGTTTTTGACCGGGGTGACTGAACCAATTGAATTTGCCTTCATGTTCCTGGCACCGTTCCTGTACCTGATCCATGCCGTGCTGACGGGCCTGTCGATGGCAGTCACCAATATGTTGAATATCCACCTCGGGTTTACCTTCTCCGGTGGGTTTATCGACATGGTGCTGGGTTGGGGCAAGTCCACCAATGGCTGGCTGGTGGTACCGGTGGGCCTGGCCTACTCGGTGATCTACTACACGGTGTTCAGCTACTGCATCCGCCGCTTTAACCTCAAGACGCCGGGGCGTGAAGATATCCAGGTGGTGCAGGCTGAAGCGATGAGTGATAACCAGCGTGCTACGGCTTATATCCAGGCGTTGGGTGGTGCTGAGAACTTGCTGAGTGTGGGTGCATGCACCACGCGGCTGCGGTTGGACATGGTTGATCGCAACAAGGCGGTGGATGCTGAACTGAAAGCACTGGGCGCCATGGCTGTAGTGCGCCCGGGTAACGGCGGGAGTTTGCAGGTGGTGGTTGGGCCGATGGCCGATAGCATTGCTGATGAAATTCGCTTGGCGATGCCGGGGTTTGTTGCTGCAGCGCCTGTAGCGGTTGCGCCTGTGGATAAGCCCGTGACGGTGAATGTGCAGGAGGCCGAGAAATGGCTGAATGCGTTGGGTGGTCGAGAGAATGTGCGCCAACTGGAAGCGGTGGCGATCACTCGGTTGCGGGTGGAGTTGGGGGATGATTCGCGCTTGTCTGAAGCTCAGCTCATTACACTTGGTTGCCAGGGTGTGAGTCAGCTTGAAAGCGGTGTTTGGCACTTGTTAATTGGTGACAAGGCCTCTGGCTTGGGTGAGGCGTTGGAGCGGTTGGTCAGTGAGGTCGGCGCCAGGGTTTAGAGCGGTAGTGGCTTTTCTGGCCTCATCGGGAGCAAGCCCCCTCCCACATTTGAACGTATTCACAATTCAAAATGTGGGAGGGGCGGTGCGACGATTCGACTTGCTCCCGATTGGCCCTCACAGGCGCCTGATTACTTCTGCTCAGGCACCTCAACTAAATCCAGCACCCGATCCACCATCAACTGAATACCCTCCACCATCCGATGAATCCCCAGCACGGCATCACGCTGCGGACCGTCGACATCAAAAGCCAGATGACCCGCCAGTGCCTGCACGGATGCCAGGTCTTGGGAAGCATTGGCGAGCAGGGTTTCGCTGTTCAGACTGGGTATTACGGTGAAGATCTGGTCGGACGGTAAATCACCAGCTTGGCGGGACTCGGCTTGAGATGAGATTGAACCAGTTAGCAAGTTGTCGCTGATCATCATTAAACTCCATATGGAATAGGCTCCTAGTGATTTTTCAGGCTTGCAGTCCCGGTCACTGAATTGGCAGCGACTGGCGAAGGTTAGTTGTGCGAGTTCCGACGGACAACCTGAAAGGTTTGTCGGAAAGGTCTGAGGCGCTTGCACCGACGCCATCGCAGGCAAGCCAGCTCCCACATGGGATTGATGTACGGCCTGACAACGGGGTCAAATGTGGGAGCTGGCTTGCCTGCGATTGGCACTTACAGCCAACAAAAAACCCGCTGACCAAACTGGCCCAGCGGGTTTCTTGTTTATGCAGCCAGCCGATCAAAAATCCGCCAACTGCCACACCTCATACGCTGGAGTCTCATACGGGTGGCTAAGTTTGAGAGCAGCCACAACAGCCACAATCAACTCATCCGCCACCACCAGCTCAACCTTCCATTCCTCAACCACTTCAACCTGGCCGACCTGCCCGATAAACGGCTGACTGCCGTCCAACGCGCGGAATTGGCCCTGGCCCAGCACTTGCCAGGCGCAGCTGTCGTAGTCGCCGATGCGCCCGCCGCCGGCTGCGAAGACGGCGGTTTTCACCGTCTCCACATGGCTATCGGGCACGAAGAAGGCGAGCTTGTACACGGCCTTAGTTCACCCACACACGCGCGTTGCGGAACATGCGCATCCAGGCGCCGTCTTCGTTCCACTCTTCCGGACGCCACGAGTTCTGCACGGCGCGGAATACGCGCTCCGGGTGCGGCATCATGATGGTCACGCGGCCGTCGCGGCTGGTGAGGCCGGTAATGCCGCGTGGCGAGCCGTTCGGGTTGGCCGGGTAGCTTTCGGTGACCTTGCCGTGGTTGTCGACGAAACGCAGGGCCACGGTGCCGGACAGGTCGGCTTCAAGCAGCGCTTCTTCGCTGGCGAACTCGGCATGGCCTTCACCGTGGGCGATGGCGATTGGCATACGCGAACCGGCCATGCCTTGCAGGAAGATCGAGTTGGACTCCTGCACCTGCACCATGGCGACACGGGCTTCGAACTGCTCGGAACGGTTGCGCACAAAGTGCGGCCAGAACTCGCTGCCCGGGATCAGTTCGCTGAGGTTGGACATCATCTGGCAACCGTTGCACACACCCAGGGTGAAGCTGTCGTTGCGTTCGAAGAAGCCTTGGAACGCATCGCGAGCACGGCTGTTGAACAGGGCCGACTTGGCCCAGCCTTCACCGGCACCCAGCACGTCGCCGTAGGAGAAACCACCGCAGGCCACCAGGCCTTTGAACTCGTTGAGATCAACGCGACCGGCGAGGATATCGCTCATGTGCACGTCAATCGCATTGAAACCGGCGCGATCGAACGCCGCGGCCATTTCCACCTGACCGTTGACGCCCTGCTCACGCAGTACGGCAACCTGTGGGCGAATGCCCTTCTTGATGTAAGGCGCGGCGATGTCCTGGTTGACGTCGAAGCTGAGCATGGTGCTCAGGCCCGGGTTGTCTTCTTCCAGGATCACGTCGAATTCCTGCTCGGCGCAGTCGGCGTTGTCGCGCAGGCGCTGGATCTGGTAGCTGGTCTCGGCCCACTGGCGTTGCAGCAAGCGGCGCTGACCGGTAAAGACCGTGTCGCCGTTGAACGAGATATTGACTTCGCCGTTGTTGATCGGCTGGCCAATCACCGCCACGCATTCGGCAAGGCCGGCAGCGCTGAATTGTGCGAGTACGTCCGGAGTCGCGTCCTGGCGAACCTGGATCACGGCGCCCAACTCTTCGTTGAACAGGATGCCGTTGATTTCGGCAGCATCCTCGGCAACGCTGTCGAGCACGATATTCAGGCCGCAGTGACCGGCGAAGGCCATTTCGACAACGCTGGTCAGCAAACCACCGTCGGAACGGTCGTGGTAAGCCAGCAGGTGACCGTCGGCGTTGAGGCCCTGGATCACGGCGAAGAAGGCTTTCAGGTCTTCGGCGTCATCGACGTCCGGTGCCTGTTTGCCCAACTTGCCATGGGTCTGCGCCAGGATCGAGGCACCCATGCGGTTCTGGCCACGTCCCAGGTCGATCAGGATCAGGTCGGTGGTGCCCTTGTCCATGCGCAGTTGCGGGGTCAGGGTCTGGCGGATGTCGGTGACCGGTGCGAAACCGGTGACGATCAGCGACAGTGGCGAGGTGACGCTCTTGTCGGTGCCTTCATCATTCCAACGAGTGGCCATGGACATGGAGTCCTTGCCCACCGGAATGGTGATACCCAGTTCCGGGCACAGCTCCATGCCGACAGCCTTGACGGTGTCGTACAGGCGCGCATCTTCACCGGGGTGGCCGGCAGCGGACATCCAGTTGGCCGACAGTTTGATGTCGGACAGCTTGCCGATACGCGAGGCGGCTATGTTGGTGAGGGTTTCACCAATGGCCATGCGGCCCGACGCCGGTGCGTCCAGCAGGGCCAGCGGCGTGCGCTCGCCCATGGCCATGGCTTCACCGGTGTAAACGTCGAAGCTGGTGGCGGTGACGGCAACGTCGGCCACCGGCACCTGCCATGGGCCAACCATTTGGTCACGGGCAACCAGGCCAGTGATGGTGCGGTCGCCGATGGTGATCAAAAAGCTTTTGCTCGCCACGGCCGGGTGGTGCAGCACGCGCTCAATGCTGTCGGCCAGCTCCAGCGTGCTTGGGTCGAAATCATCGCCCAGTTCGTTTTCACGTACCGCCGAACGGTGCATGCGCGGGGCTTTGCCCAGCAGCACTTCCAGCGGCATGTCTACCGGGCTGTTGCCGAAGTGGCTATCGGTAACCGTCAGCTGCGGCTCGGCAGTGGCTTCGCCGACCACGGCAAACGGGCAACGCTCACGTTCGCAGATGGCCTGGAAGCGTGCGAAGTCTTCAGGGCCGACGGCCAACACGTAACGTTCCTGGGATTCGTTGCTCCAGATTTCGTGCGGGGCCATGCCCGGCTCGTCGTTTGGAATGTTGCGCAGTTCGAAACGGCCACCGCGGTCGCCATCGTTGACCAGTTCCGGGAAGGCGTTGGACAAACCGCCGGCGCCGACGTCGTGGATGAAGCTGATCGGGTTCTTGTCGCCCAATTGCCAGCAACGGTCGATGACTTCCTGGCAGCGGCGTTCCATCTCAGGGTTTTCGCGCTGTACGGAAGCAAAATCCAGGTCTGCCGAGCTGGTGCCGGTGGCCATGGAGGAAGCCGCGCCGCCGCCCAGGCCGATCAACATCGCCGGGCCGCCGAGCACGATCAGCTTGGAGCCGACCAGGATCTCGCCTTTCTTGACGTGTTCTTCACGGATGTTGCCCATGCCGCCGGCCAACATGATCGGCTTGTGGTAACCGCGCACTTCATCGCCACGCGGGGTGGTGATGGATTGTTCGAAGGTACGGAAGTAACCGGTCAGCGCCGGACGCCCGAATTCGTTATTGAACGCGGCGCCGCCCAGGGGGCCTTCGATCATGATGTCCAGCGCGGTGACGATGCGCTCAGGCTTGCCGTACGGCACTTCCCACGGCTGTTCGAAGCCCGGAATCTGCAGGTTGGACACGGTAAAACCGGTGAGGCCCGCCTTGGGCTTGGCGCCACGGCCGGTGGCGCCTTCGTCACGAATTTCGCCGCCAGACCCGGTGGCTGCGCCCGGGAACGGGGCAATCGCGGTCGGGTGGTTGTGGGTTTCAACCTTCATCAGGATGTGCACCGGCTCCTGCACCGCGCCGTACTGGCGGGTTTCCGGGTCCGGGAAGAAGCGACCGGCGACGGAGCCGACGATGACCGAGGCGTTGTCCTTGTAAGCCGACAGAACGCCTTCGCTGTGCATCACGTAGGTGTTCTTGATCATGCCGAAGAGGCTTTTTTCCTGGCTTTGGCCGTCGATATCCCAACTGGCGTTGAAGATCTTGTGACGGCAGTGCTCGGAGTTGGCCTGGGCGAACATCATCAGTTCGATGTCGTGGGGGTTGCGCTTCAAGCCGGTGAAGGCGTTGACCAGATAGTCGATCTCGTCTTCGGCCAGGGCCAGGCCCAGCTCGGTGTTGGCCTTCTCGAGGGCGGCGCGGCCGCCGCCGAGCACGTCAATCGCGGTCAGCGGCTTGGGCTCTGCGTGGCTGAACAGGCCGGCAGCCTGTTCCAGCTGGCTGACGATGATCTGGGTCATGCGGTCGTGCAGGCTGCTGGCGATCAGCTCGGCTTCGGCATCGCTGAACTGGCCAGCGACGTAAAAGGCGATCCCACGCTCCAGGCGCTGGATTTTATCCAGGCCGCAGTTGCGGGCGATGTCACTGGCCTTGCTCGACCAGGGCGAGATGGTGCCGAACCGCGGCAGAACCAGGAACAAGCGGCCAGTCGGCTCTTGAACGGGAACGCTTGGGCCGTACTTCAGAAGGCGTGCCAGCACTTGCTGTTCGTCGGCGGTCAAGACGCCGGTAACGTCGGCGAAGTGAGCAAATTCAGCGTAAAGGCCTGTAACAGCTGGAACCTTCTGGCTCAGTTGCTCAAGGAGTTTGCTGTGGCGAAAGGCAGAAAGGGCAGGAGCGCCGCGCAGGATCAACATCTTCGGGACAGCCTCGGGAAGGGGTGTGCTTTGAGGCCGTGCATTCTAGCGTAAACCTTCGCCAACGGCACCCGAAACGGCACCGGTGGCCGCTGCCGAACGTCAGTTGGCAGGGTTTGCACGGCATCGGCAGGAAATCCGCGGTGTCGAGGGCAGTTATTTTAACCGTCACAATGGCGCTCCAGGCCGCGTTTCTGCGGGCTGCAGCACAGTTTTAACCGCGCTAGCAGACAAGTGCAGCGCTGTCGAGATATGGCGCCACGGGCCGTTTGCGTATACTGCGCAGATGTTCTCCCCAACTGTTTTGCGCCCGCGATGGGTCAAATGGCTCATCGCCACCCTGCTCTTCCTGACGCTCAGTGCCTGTGTTGATAAGCCCAGCACGCTTGAGCGAATCAAGGAGGATGGCGTATTGCGGGTGGTCACCCGGAACAGTCCGGCCACGTATTTCCAGGACCGTAACGGGGAGACCGGGTTCGAATATGAACTGGTCAAGCGTTTTGCCGACGAGTTGGGCGTGAAGCTGGAAATCGAGACCGCCGACAACCTCGATGACCTGTTCGGTCAGCTGGGCAAACCCAACGGCCCGGTTCTGGCCGCCGCCGGCCTGGTCAGCAGCGAACAGCGCCAGCAGCAGGTGCGTTTTTCCCACCCGTACCTGGAAGTGACCCCGCAGATCATCTATCGCAACGGCCAATCGCGCCCCACCAATGCAGCCGATCTGGCGGGCAAGAAGATCATGGTGCTCAAGGGCAGCACCCACGCCGAACAGCTTGCGGCGCTGAAGAAACAGAATCCTGCAATCGAATACGAAGAGTCCGACGCCGTTGAAGTAGTCGACCTGCTGCGCATGGTCGACGAGGGGCAGATCGACCTGACCCTGGTGGACTCCAACGAAGTCGCCATGAACCAGGTGTACTTTCCCAATGTGCGCGTGGCGTTCGACCTCGGCAATGCCAGCAACCAAAGCTGGGCCGTGGCGGCAGGCGACGACAATAGCCTGCTCAACGAAATCAACAGCTACCTGGACAAGGTCGAGAAGAACGGCACGTTGCAGCGTCTGAAAGACCGCTATTACGGACATGTCGACGTACTCGGCTATGTGGGCGCCTATACCTTTGCCCAGCATCTGCAACAACGCCTACCCAAGTACGAGAAGCACTTTCGTGCCTATGCCAAGGCAGAGAAAGTCGATTGGCGGCTGCTGGCAGCCATCGGCTACCAGGAATCGCTGTGGCAACCGACGGTCACCTCCAAGACCGGCGTGCGCGGCCTGATGATGCTGACCCAGAACACCGCCCAAGCCATGGGCGTGTCCAACCGCCTGGACCCCAAGCAGAGCATCATGGGCGGCGCCAAGTACCTGGCCAGGATCAAGGATGAGCTGGACGACAAGATCGCCGAGCCCGACCGCACCTGGTTTGCCCTCGCCGCCTATAACGTCGGCACCGGTCATCTGGACGATGCACGTATCCTGGCCAAGAAAGAAGGCCTGAACCCGAACAAGTGGCTGGACGTGAAGAAGATGCTGCCGCGCTTGTCGCAGAAGCAGTGGTACAGCAAGACCCGCTATGGTTATGCGCGTGGCGGGGAGCCGGTACATTTTGTAGCGAACATCCGGCGTTACTACGACATTCTTACCTGGGTGACCCAGCCGCAGCTGGAAGGCAACCAGGTGGTGGAAGGCAACCTGCATGTGCCGGGTGTGGACAAGACCAAGCCGCCGCAGGACAGCCCTCAACTCTGATCACGACAGCCCGCACACCGCAAATCCCTGTGGGAGCCGGGCTTGCCCGCGATGGCGGCCTGACAGTCAAGGTATTCGGCGCCTGACACACTGCTATCGCGGGCAAGCCCGGCTCCCACATTTGATCATCGTAGCCTTATAGGCCGGTGAGCAGATGGACCACGCCGCCCGGCAGTACCATTACTGCGGGTACACCGGCAGCCTTCAACGCCGACTCATCCAACCCACCCACCTCCTTCAATTGCACCCTCACACGCGTCAGCGCCACGCGCTGCTGTGACGTAACGTTCCCCTCCCCGCCCAATGCACTCAGCACCTCGGCCGACAACAGGCTCGGTGTCGGTGCGGCAACCGAATCCGCCACCAAATCAGGCGTCAGGGCTTTCCAGAACGCCCGCTGCAATTTCTCGAACATGCTCAGTGCTCCACGACAGATGAGGTTTCAACGGTGGCCGCGTGGTACAGGCGCAGGGCCTCACGCACTTGATTGGCTTCTTCCAGGCCCAGCACCTGGCGGGCGATGATCTGGCAATCGTGCAGGTCCAGCTCACGCACGGTGGCCTTGATGGTCGGGATCAGCGGCACGCTCACCGACAGCTCATCCACACCGAGCCCGATCAATACCGGCACTGCCACTGTTTCGGAGGCCAGCGCACCACATACCCCCACCCACTTGCCGTGGGCATGGGCCGCTTTGACCGTGATGTCGATCAGGCGCAGTACCGCCGGGTGGAAACTGTCGGCCTGGCTGGCCAGACGCGGGTGGTCGCGGTCCATGGCGAGGGTGTATTGGGTCAGGTCGTTGGTGCCGATGGAGAAGAAATCCACATGGGGCGCAAACACATCCGCCATCAGCGCTGCGCTGGGGACTTCGATCATGATGCCCAGCTTCGGTAACTCGGTCAGCCCAAGCGCCAATGCCTCTTCTTCGAGCATCTTGCGCGCCAGGTGCAGCTCCGACAGCAGGCTGACCATCGGCAACATGATATGCAGTCGCGCCAAGCCTGCACTGGCAAGGATCGAGCGCAGCTGTTCACGCAGCAGTTCGGGGCGCTCCAGGCACAGGCGAATACCGCGCAGGCCAAGGAACGGGTTGGTCTCGCTCTCCATCGGCACATAGGCCAAGGGTTTGTCGCCGCCCACATCCAGGGTGCGCACCACCAGATTGCGCTCGGTGCCCAGGGCGCGAGCGATGGCGCTGTAAGTGCCAGCCTGTTCTTCGGCGCTCGGGGCGCGGTTACGGTCCAGGTAGAGGAACTCCGAACGCAGCAGCCCCACGCCTTCCCCGCCCAAGGTCAGGGACTGCTCCACTTCCTGCAACGAGGCGACATTGGCGGTGACTTCAACGTGATGCCCATCGCGGGTGACCGCCGCCCGTGAGGCCTGTGCCACCTCACGTTGCAGTCGCAGCTTTTGCTGTTGGCGAACCGCCTGCAATTGTTCGATTTCAGCCAGGTCCGGCTCCAGATGCAGCTCGCCTTTGTCGGCATTGAGCAGTACCCGTTTGCCGTTGGCCAAGGCCAATACCTGGCTCGGCACCCCGCAAACAGAGGGCAGGCCCAGCGCGCGGGCAAGGATTGCCACATGACTGGTAGCGCCACCGGCGACCGTGACGAAGCCCAGGACTTTACCGGTATCCAGGCCGGCGGTTTGTGAGGGTGTCAGTTGCTCGGCGACCAGGATGGCGCACTCCGGCAGCTCCATGGATCGCTCGGGCACGCCCAGGATCAACTTGAGCACGCGCTGACCAACGTCGGCCAAGTCCGCTGCACGTTCAGCGAGCAGTGCCTTACCCAAGCCCTCGAAGAGTCGGGCGGTCGCCACTGTGGCGCGGTTCCAGGCAAAGGCGGCACTCTTGCCCTCGGCCAGCAGGCTATAGGCTTGTTCAAGCAGGGTTGGATCTTCGAGCAATTCCTGATGAGCGCGGAAAATTTCGGCTTGGGCACTGCCGGCCGCCTTGGCTTGCAAGTCTTGCAGCGCCTCGCTTGCCGCCCGTAGGCCGCGCGCCAATGCGGCCCGCTCAAAGGCTTCTCCGACGCCAGCTTCGGGAATATCGAGCGCCGTCTCAGCCACTTGGACGACCTGGCCGAACGCCGAGCCCGGCGATGCGCAGACACCTCGTAACACGGTGGCCGAGGACGCCGGCGCGGCGGGCGTGTTGATTTTCTCGACCGCTACCGGCAAGGTCTCGCCACAGCCGTCGAGCAATAACGCCACCAGGGCCTGGATCGCCGCCTCGGCATCTTCGCCCGCAGCGCTCACCTGCACGCTGTCGCCCTGGCAGGTCTGCAACGCCATGATCGCCACCAGGGACTTGGCATTCGCACTCTGGGTTTGCTTGTGCAGGTAAATGCTCGAGTTGAACCCTTTCGCCGCCTGGGCAAGCACCGCCGCAGGCCGGGCGTGCAAGCCATGAGCGTTGGGCACAGTCAGTGGCTTGGAGAACAGCGCGTTACCCTCCTCCTCATCCAACTCGGCAGATACCTGCCCGGTCAATACTCGCAACAGTGGCTGGCCGGCCTCGACCAACGCCCGGTCTGCCACCAACAGCTCAAACGGCTCGCCGCTCACCACCAGCATCAAGGTCAGCAGACTGCGTGCATGGAGCGCCACATAGTCGGCATCGAACTCTATCAGCGGCTGCCCAGCCTCCACCCGCTGGCCTTCCTCGACCAGACGGGTGAAGCCCTGGCCAGCCAGGTTCACGGTGTCCAGACCGATATGCAGCAACACCTGCACGCCGTTGTCGTCGGTGACACTGACCGCATGACCGCTGTCCTGAATGTTGCTGATCACCCCGGCCAACGGCGCGCAGAGCGTCTGCGAGGTCGGGTCGATGCACAGCCCGTCGCCGATCACGCGACCGGAAAATACCGGGTCGGGTACCTGATCCAGCGCCAGCAGGACCCCGGACAGGGGCGCCAGCAGTGTCAGGGGTTTAGATGGGGTCATGACTTCACCTGTTGTTGTGTTTTTTAAAGATCATTGGGAGCTACCGAATTACTTCCACCAGTACTCGACTTGTACACCCATGTTCGAGCCATGCCGCGCAGTGCCATAGGCACCGGTATCAGATAATGCCGAACCCGCCGCCAGCTCATTGGCCGCACGCTTGGCCGCCTGGTTCCAGGACGCATAGGTGTAATACAACCGCACTTCCGGCCGAGCCCAGAACTCAGGACCTTTGGGCGACCAGGTCGGAGCGAACGTGAATTTGCTCAACTTGCGCGTGCCCCCCGTGGCGTCAACCTGATCGTGACCCAGCTCAGCGACCAGTTTGAATTGCTCGCTGATGGCATACGCCGGGCGCACGCCGAGGGAGATCCAATTCTGGTCCTGGCGCCCTGGGCGCACGTCTTTCTGGTACACCGCTTCAACTTGCCCGCCGAAACGCGGGGTCACCTGCCAGTCGAAGAACTCCACTACCCGGTAGCTTTTGCTGCTCCTGTCCAACGCGGTATTGCCGGTATAGCCCAGGCCGGTGCCTGGGCCTTCGCCGTACTGGAGGGCAAACTTGTTCTTGCCCCCCAGGAATGCAGCTTGTACATGCTGCGCGGTCAGCGCCCATCCGCTGTTGGCGTCACGCCCGCCAGCCTTGGCGATGTAGCTCAAGCCAAGCTCCAGCTCGCCGCCAGGGTTGGTATTGAAACCTGCGACGTTGAAGTCGTGACGGGTGGCGTATTCCTTCTGGTACAGGTTGTCCTTGCGTGACAGCGCGTAGCTGTATTTCAAGCCGCCGATCAGCACGTCCTCGATTCCCCCTCCGGTGGCGCTCTGGTTCCAGTAGTAGAAGTCGGAGATATGGATGTCGTTACGCTTGTAGTAACGCCGCCCGGCCCACAGCGAACCGCCATTGAGGCTGGGCAGGTTGGACCATTGCGCGTACATCTGCGGCATACGCGCCGAACCGTTGTTTTCGCCCTGGAATTTCAGGGCACGGTCGTACTGGTTGTAGAGGGAAGCCATGGCATCGACGCTGAACACCGACCCATCATCGAGGGTCAGCAGGTCCTGGCGCAATTCCAGCTCAGCGTATTGCTCGCATTCGTTGCCCAAGCGGTACTTGGTTTGCGCCCCCGGTAGTTGGAAGCATTGCTGCTTGCCACTGCCCGTCGATGTGCCTGCGCCGCTGCGCAAGTAACCGGCGAATTCCAGAGCCTGGGCGCCAAACGGCGCAGCGAGGCAAGAGGCGATAAGACCCAGCTTTATTTTTGTTTTCATGAAGCGCTCCTTTTATTTTTATTGTTATTTCTTACTGTCTTGCGTGACGCGATCGCCCGTAGGGCGGCTTAGCCCTTGAGGTGCAGCACAAACGATTCGTAAGGGCGCAACACCACCGTGCTCGTGCGCACCGGGCAGTCGGGGTAGTTGCTGATCAGCAAACGTTGTTCGCACGCCGCGTTGATCACCTGATCGGGCAATTGGATTTCGCACGGCGTGCCGTAGAAGTTGTTGAGCACCAGCAGGCGCTCGCCCTGGCCTTCACGCAGGTAGGCCCAAACCTTGGAATGGTCTTGCAGCAGCGGGCGATAAACGCCTTGCTGGATCAGAGGTTCGCGGCGCCGCAGGGCGATCAATGCTCGGTAGTGATGCAGCACCGAGTCCGGGTCATCCAGCTGACTTTCGACATTGATGCGCGCGGCGTTGTCCGGGATGCCAATCCAGGGCTCGCCACGACTGAAACCGGCATTGGCCTGGCTGTTCCACTGCATCGGCGTACGCCCGTTGTCGCGGGACTTCTGCATGATCGCCGCCATGCTCGATGCTTCGGACTCTCCCGCATCGCGCTTGAGTCGGAAGATATTCAGGGTTTCTACATCGCGGTATTGTTCGATCCTGTCAAAGCCCGGGTTGGTCATCCCCAGTTCTTCGCCCTGGTACACATAGGGTGTGCCCTGGAGGAAGTGCAGCGCGGTGGCAAGCATCTTGGCCGAGACCACGCGATATTCGCCGTCATCACCAAATCGCGAAACCACCCGTGGCTGGTCGTGGTTACACCAGAACAGCGCGTTCCAACCGCCACCGGCCTGCATGCCTGTCTGCCAATCAGAGAGAATCTGCTTGAGTTGCAGGAAATCGAAATCGGCCTTTACCCACTTTTGCAGGTTGGGGTAATCGACTTTCAGGTGATGGAAGTTGAAGGTCATCGACAGCTCTTTCGAGGCCGGATTCGAGTAGCGAATGCAGTGTTCCAGGCGGGTGGACGACATCTCGCCCACGTTGATCAGGTCATGGCCGTCGAAGACTTCGCGGTGCATTTGCTGCAGGTACTCGTGCACATGCGGGCCGTCGGTGTAGAAGCGGCGGCCGTCGCTGGTGTCTTCGGGGAAATCGGCGGGCTTGGAGATCAGGTTGATCACGTCCAGGCGGAACCCACCCACGCCTTTGTCACGCCAGAAGCGCATCATCTTGAACACTTCGGCGCGCACCTTGGGGTTGTCCCAATTGAGGTCGGCCTGGGTGTGGTCGAACAGGTGCAGGTAGTACTGGCCAGTCTGCGCTTCGTATTCCCAGGCCGAGCCGCCGAACTTGGACTCCCAGTTGTTCGGCTGGTCGCGCCAGATGTAGAAGTCGCGGTAAGGGTTGTCGAGGCTGCTGCGTGCCTGCTGGAACCACTCGTGCTCGACGGAGGTGTGGTTGACCACGATGTCGAGCATCAGCCTGATGCCGCGCTTGGCCGCTTCGCTGATCAGCAAGTCGCAGTCGGCCATGGTCCCGTAGCTGGGGTCGATGGCGTAGTAATCGCTGATGTCGTAGCCGTTGTCGCGCTGGGGTGAGCGCAAAAACGGGGTGACCCACAGGCAATCCACGCCCAGCCAGTGCAAGTAGTCGAGCTTGTCGACGATGCCCAGCAGGTCACCGGTAGCGTTACCCGCGTGGCTGTGGAAGCTTTTGGGGTAGATCTGGTAGATCACCGAGTGTTGCCAGGTTTGCATGGTGGGTTCCTTCAGTAGAGTTGGGTGCTGGCCCTTCTGGCCTCATCGCAGGCAAGCCAGCTCCCACAGTTGAAATGCGTTCAACCTGTGGGAGCTGGCTTGCCCCCGGTGGCGATTGATCAGGCGACCCGGTAACCAGGCCGAATGATCTTCATGCTCAACAGGCAAGTCAGCGCAAACGGCACGACCATCGCCACGATCATGCCGATCACAAACATTGGAATCGCACTCGGTACGATCGAGATAAACCCGGGCAAGCCACCGACGCCGATGGCCGAAGCCGTCACCTTGTTCAGTGACAGGAAAATGCTGCCCAGCGCCGAGCCCAGCAGAGCGGCGTAGAACGGGAACTTGAAGCGCAGATTCACCCCGAACATCGCCGGCTCGGTGATGCCGAAATAAGCCGAAATTGCCGAGGTGGACGCCATGCTTTTGTCCCGCGCATTGCGGGTCATGTAGAACACGCCCAATGCGGCGCTGCCCTGGGCCAGGTTGGACATGACGATCATTGGCCAGATAAAGGTGCCGCCCTGGGTCGAAATAAGCTGCAGGTCGACGGCCAGGAACATGTGGTGCATACCGGTGATCACCAATGGCGCATACAGCAGGCCGAAAATCGCCCCGCCAATCATGGGTGCAATCTCAAACAGGGTGACCAGGCCTTCGGTAATCAGGATGCCGAGGTGGCGGGTGACCGGGCCGATGATCGCCAGGGCCAGCACGCCGGTAACAACGATGGTGGTGATCGGCACGACCAGCAATTGAATCGCATTCGGTACCCGCGCCCTTAGCCACTTCTCGATCACGCTCATGACGAAGGCGGCCATCAGGATCGGCAGGATCTGCCCCTGGTAACCCACCTTCTCGATCTGGAACCAGCCGAAGATATCGAAGTACGGCAGGCTCTGGCCGTCGAGGCCGGCGACCGCCTTGCCGTAGTTCCAGGCGTTGAGCAGGTCGGGGTGCACCAGCATCAGGCCCAGCACAATGCCGAGGATTTCACTGCCGCCAAAACGCTTGGCTGCCGACCAGCCCACCAACGCCGGCAGGAACACGAACGAGGTGTTTGCCATCAGGTTGATCAGGCTCCACAGGCCATCCAGGTTCGGGTAGGCCTCCAGCAGGGTCTTGCCTTCGATGAACATGCCCTTGGCGCCCATCAGGTTGTTCACGCCCATCAACAGGCCGGCGATGATCAGCGCGGGCAGGATCGGCATGAACACATCGGAAAACACCCGCACCAGACGCTGCATGGGGTTGGTCTTGTCGCCGCCGGCTTTCTTCACGTCGGCAATGGTTGAGGCGGCCAGGCCGGTCAGTTCGCGCAGGGCGGCATAGACCTTCTCCACTTCGCCGGGGCCGATCACCACCTGGAACAGGCCGCCGGTAAAGAACGAGCCCTTGACCAGATCGACCTGGTTCAACGCATTGCCGTTGACCAGGCTTGGGTCCTTGAGCGCCAGGCGCAGGCGGGTCACGCAATGGGCAGCTTGCTCAAGGTTATCGCGGCCCCCGAGGTGCTCGAGAATCTCGCGGGCAGTAGACGAATAGTCGTGGCTCATGCTCGTTTTCCACTGTGATTGTTTTTATGGGTGGCAGTCATTGGCAGCACGCCGAGGAGGGAAAAGTACTCGTCTGTACGAGTTAAATCAACAACTCGTCTGTACGAGTTACACTTTTGTTTATATGTGGGAGCTTACTGTCAGACTTTTCCCTCGCCTGCACGGCTATCCAATGGACAAACCCCACCTCTGCCACTAAGGTTCCTGCCTTGAATGCAAGCCAGGCACAGAGCCATCTCATGAGCAAATACAACCAGATCTATACGGATCTGCTTGCCAGCATCACCACCGAACGCCTGCAACGCGGTACGCGCCTTCCCTCCGAAACCGAACTGATGGACGCCTACCAGGCCAGCCGTGGCACCGTGCGACGCGCCATCGAGCAGTTGCAGGAGCGTGGCTTTGCGCAAAAAATCCATGGCAAGGGCACCTTTGTGTTGTCGCCCAACCCGATCGAGTTCCAGTTGGGCGGCATCGTCAGCTTTCACGAGACCCACGCCGACCTGGGCGATGACGTACGCACTGACGTCGTCGAGTTCACCCAAATCCCGCTGGAAGGTTCTTTGCTGCAACACATCGAAGCCGAGCCCGGCACGCTGATCACCCGCGTCAAACGCGTACGACGTATCGGTGGCAAGCGCGTGATCCTGGACATCAACCACTTCGTTGCCGACCTGATCCCCGGCCTGGACCACTCGATTGCCGAGCAGTCGATCTACGCGTTTATCGAGCAAACGCTGGGGCTGCAGATCAGCTATGCACAGCGCACCATCGAAGCCCTGCCGCGCAGCAAAGACGACCAGGCGCACCTGGACCTTGATGGGCAAAGCCATGTGATCGTGGTGAGTAACCAGACGTTTTTGCAGGACGGGAGGCAGTTCGAGTACACCGAGTCGCGGCATACGTTGGATAAGTTTTACTTTTCGGATATTGCGCGGCGCTGAGCGTAATCCGGGAAGATCATCTTCTCCCCTACCGCCTCGAACTCTGGGTGAGTGCCTCGGTATTCGGAAAGCTCCGACATCGCGCGAGTCATGCCTCGCGTGCATCCTGGCCAACCATAGGCTGCTTGATCAGGCACTGACATCCCCAAAAACACAAAACCCCGGCACCAGGCCGGGGTTCTGTTATTCAGCACTCACCTGCTATTGCAGGATCATTCCCACTCTATTATCAACAGGCTGTTCAGCCCCGATAAAATATGGATGATTCTACAAGCCACCAAAACGATGCCACGAAAAATACCATTCACACCCTCAGTCCCTTGTTGGGCGCTTGGTAGCCACCGTCTGCCGAAGTGATAGCCAGGTTGTAGAAATAATTTCACGTTTTATATCCCTGATTGAAAACAGGCTTGCTGGTCAGCATCCTCGTGAGCCATCTGGACAAATCGAGATAATGGCGAGCCCTGTGGCGCACATCGATACACCAGTGTGAGAGGCACCGTGAAGTCGGATTGAGTATTAAGCTCCCGATATTTCACACTTTCTCGATGCAGCGATCTCAAGGTCTCAGGCACGATAGTTATCCCCTTGCCCGCGGCAACCAGAGTGACCGCGGAAAGTAATCTTGGTACATCGGCTGCGACGCGCGGCGTGAACCCCGCCTCCAGAAAGGCGGCAAAAAGCACATCCTGGATGCCTGGGCCGTCAGCCCGTCGATAGAGGATAAGGCCTTCGGTTCTCAAAGCTGACAAGGCGATGGGACCGGTTTCCTGCGCCAGAGGATGTCCGATCGGCAAGGCGACAACCATGGGTTCTTGACACAGTACAACCGATTTCAGCATGGGATATCGCTGAGTTGTTGATCTCACGAACACGGCATCCAGCGATTCCTCCACCAAGGCATCAAGCAAATCCCGCGTCGTGTTTTCGTGAGAATCAAGCGCGATCATAGGGTATCTCGCGTGAAATGCCCGTATCAACTGAGGAACCTTTGGGTGTAAGGAAGCGGAACTGGTATAGCCAACGGCGATCCGTCCAAACTCACCGCGAGCTGCCTGCTGTGCCCGCATAACCGCCCGATCTACGTTGGCCAGCAGCTCTCGTGCTTCCTTCAAGAAAACACGACCAGCCGCATTCAGACGAATGCTGCGAGGGGTGCGATCGAACAGTCGCACCTCCATTTCGCGCTCCAAATCACGAATCTGTGAGCTGAGTGGCGGCTGCTGAATATTGAGGCGCTGCGCTGCCCGAGTCATGTGTTCTTCTTCGGCGACCACAACGAAGTAGCGCAGATGGCGAAGCTCCATGGCGTTACTACCTTTTATGTATGCTTTGGGTACTTTGCATATATTTTACATTGCAAAGAGGCATCCATACCATCTGGTGGTCGCAATCATTTGCAGGGTCTGGTTATGAGCATCGACTTCCACTCCAGTGAAAACAGGTATACATACGCCGCTCGAGACGCCGACAGCGGATGGGCTACGGCTATCAAATCCGTGCTTGACCCATCAGGTAAACGCGTCGCGGACATCGGGTGTGGAGGCGGGATCTACTCAATCGCTTGGATCGAGCTTGGCGCCAAAGAAGTGATAGGCGTCGATTTTTCCGCCGAGATGGTCTCGGCCGCTCGAGAAAAATCAGTAAGACAGACGGGAATTTCCTTCCAAGTGGGCACCGCTGAGAAAACAGACTTGGTGAGCGAGAGCATAGACATTGTTTTCGAGCGGGCGCTTATTCACCACATCAAAAATTACGACGCTTGTTTTGCCGAAGCTTTTCGTTTGCTTGTCCCTGGCGGGAAATTGCTGATTCAAGATCGCACGCCTGACGACGTGCAGGTTGCTGGGTCTCCTGTACACATTCGCGGGTATTTTTTCGAATGCTTCCCTCGACTACAGAAAGTTGAATCCAACCGAAGACCAACTGCTGATCGAGTTGTAGGCGCCCTACTGAAGGCTGGGTTTGAAAATCCAAAAACTATTCAGCTCTGGGAAATCAGAAAGACCTATGAGAACTTTGAAGACTTAGAGACTGACCTCCGTAATCGTACGGGCCGATCAATCCTGCATGAGCTTAATGATGAAGAATTGGCCAACTTGATCTCATTCATTAGTGGCCGTATCGATGTTGATCAGCCGATTAGAGAAATGGACAGATGGACATTGTGGCTTGCTGAGAAACCTTAAGGCACGGTCATCCTTGATGACTGGAACTCTGAGGGTTAGTTGGCGGAGCGCTCACTCACTACCAAGCCAAAAGTCTACCGAATGGCTTTGCCGCCCCCTTTTACTCATTGCTGGGATCGGATGAGTGGCTTCCCCAGAACCTAAGGCCATCGCACTGTATAGAATCACGATGACAGAGGCACGAGAAGATAAGTAATAACCCCTTTTGGGGAGTCGCAAGCATCAAAATAGCAATCAGGGCTTCAAGGCATTTCAGGTGCGCTAGGTAAGAGAAGACGCACTGTCGATGCCATGTCAGCTTCACCCAACTGAACATGGTATCGACATCCTTTTTGATGAAGCTTGCTCTGAGCACCATGACCGACGCCATTAATGACGTAGAAACCCTCGTAACCGTCAAAAATATTTTTAATTAAATCAAATGGTTACGAAAAAAACCTACTCCCACTCTATTATCAATTAATAAATAAAACCCTTAAATATCAAGGCATTAATATTAATATTAATATTAACGAAGAATACCATGAAATGTGCCATATCCCGCTATGTGGACGATTAATTCCGCCTCGCATCTGCAGGACTGCTCCTCTCACCTAGTCCGAACGATTTGGCTATCTGCCTCAGAAGAATAGCGAGTTCGGCCGAGTCGCCATTACGGCGCACTTCGGCCAGCAGCTCAGCCGCATAAGCAGGATCGGCATGGAACTGCTTGGCCATTACCTCATCGTGGAGTCGGTCTTTCATCTGATGCAAATCCTCCTCATTGAGATAAAAGTTAAAGAGATACACGCCCAAGAGCCCACCCCTTAGGTTTCTTTCGCTTTTCCTATGCTAGCGAAAACTGGATAGTTGGTCACAGGCTGAGTCACATTACCTAACAAAAATTAAGCTGAAATAAAAAAAACAGCGGAATATTAAAATATAAAAATATCAATAAGTTAGGAAAAACCACGCGGATTAAAAAAAATGACAGGGTGCTGGAGGCAATTGGAGCTTGACCGTTCTGATAGCGCGTGTCTATCTTCTCACTTCGATACAACAATTTTGTTGCCTCATGATCCCTTCTCTTGTTAATCCGAACCAAAGCCCTTGGTCAGTTTTGCCAGGGGGTATTCACTTCGCCACCATCGCAGAAGTGGAGCAGGTGTTTGCTGTAAATGCGAAACGTCGGAGACTTTTCGTCGGGATGCAGTCGGCATTCAAGGCTCTGCGCGATGCAGGCTGTCGCACCATCTACCTGGATGGCAGTTACGTGACGGCCAAGCCTCAGCCAGGCGACTATGACGTATGCTGGGACCCCACAGGGGTGGTTCACGGCAAAATTGACCCTGTATTCCTCGATTTTCGCGACAAGAGAAGGAATCAGAAGTTGAAATATGGGGGGGAGTTTTTCCCCTTTGGCGCTCAAGCTGAGCCAGGAAAGACATTCCTAGATTTTTTTCAGAATGATCGGTTTACGGGTCATCCTAAAGGAATCTTATCCATCGATTTGACTTGCGAGCCCCTTGAATGTGGGAGAGCACGAGAATGATATATAACGAAAGGCAATATCAGTCAGCACACAAACAGCTTGAAAAACTTTGCAACTCGCTAAATACATTCCAGCCTTCTGGAGTAGTCTGGCTGGACGCAGCTCAACTTGAAGCGATAGAATCGAAAATCTTAGATATAAAGTCTGAGATTAAAGAGTACGAACTAATTAAGGAAGGAAAGGTTTCCTACCTAGAATGTTCTGGCTTGTCAGAGTTGCCCAAGACCCTTATATACGCTCGAATTGGACTAGGTTTGACTCAGAAAAATCTTGCGGAGAAACTAGGAATTCCAGCCCAGCAGCTTCAGAGATATGAGGCCTCTAGTTATATGGGGGCTAGCCTTGCACGTCTTATTTCTGTAGCTGAAGTACTGAACGTAAAAATTCGCGAATCATGGTCGGGTGCCAATGCGAACACTGCTGACTCGGTGTTTTGCTGGAACAGCGTAGAGAATATTGATTGGTCGTTATTCCCCGCTCAGGAAATGGTTAAGCGTGGCTGGATCACAGTACAACAGGGGAGTAGCACTGTAGATCAAGTTAGAGATTACTTTCTTTGTGGCGGTGGACAATATACTCCGGCTCTGCACAGAAAGAAATTTCACGGAGAGAACAAACCTAACGAGTATGCTTTACTAGCATGGCAGGCACGTGCATTAGAGTTAGCTAGAGAAGAAGTTTTGTCTGGAGCAGTGTCCGAGTACGAGCATACAGATAGCTGGATAAAAGAATTATCGATCTTAACGCAGATTGAGGGAGCCCCTCTTATAGCTAAAAAGTTCTTAGCTGCAAGAGGAATAGTCTTGGTTATAGAGAAGCATTTGCCTGGCACGTATCTTGATGGAGCTGCCATGGTGCTTGAGACCGGCCATCCAGTAGTTGCACTTACATTGAGATATGATCGTTTAGATAATTTCTGGTTCGTATTATTTCATGAGCTAGCTCATATATCACTCCACATATTCGACTCCCTCCAAATGGACTATTTTGATGAGGAGGGGGAAGGTGAAGGTGATTTGGTTGAGAGAGAAGCGGATGAGTTTGCTCTAGAGGCTTTGATAAGTAGCGAGTCCTGGGACTCATGCATTTCTAGGTTTTCGATGACTCCTGAAGCTGTCCTGCTGGATGCAGAAAGAATAGGCGTCCATCCAAGTATTTTAGCGGGAAGGATTCGAAAGGAAAGCAATAACTACCATAAACTTACCGAGCTTTTGGGGAACGGTAAGGTACGCTCCTGTTTTGAGGAACAGCTATGAAAATCAGCAGTGAAAAGTACGTGCCTGTATTAAAGTGGCGA
Organism: Pseudomonas sp. P867; assembly: GCF_019891455.1. NCBI lineage: Bacteria > Pseudomonadati > Pseudomonadota > Gammaproteobacteria > Pseudomonadales > Pseudomonadaceae > Pseudomonas > Pseudomonas sp. P867. The sequence continues at coordinate 346,304 of NZ_JAFLXB010000003.1, forward strand.
CAAGGAGAGTACCAAGCTCTTTTCACGCTGAAAGCTGACGTTAAGGATAAAGTCGTTCCTCTTCTGATAATACCTCCTAGGGAATATGATTTCGAGGAGAAGAAAATGAAAAAGACTATACATGAGCATGTAGAGACTTTCCCGAAAAGGCTTTATGGCAAGTGGGGCAATCGACTTGCGCTAGTTGACATCCATCACTCTCTTGAAGATGAAGTAATGGATGACGGACGTCCAGTCATTGAATTCGTGCTAAATGAAACTTTAAGGTTGGGCTGCAATATCCGCCCAGTAGTCGGCCTTTCTAAAAGTAGCTCTTACATTGCTTGTATTCGTTCGTTTCTAATCACGAATAAGACCGGCGTTGTTTTTAGACTCAAACTGGATGAACTCCTCAAGCCGTCAGTGGATGCTGACATAGCAGTGATGATGAATTTGCTGGGGGTATCTTCTTGGAAGGAAGTAGATCTAGTTGTTGATTTAGGAGAACCTGAGAATTTCGAGCCATACGGTCTATTCGCTAAAATAGTATCAGGCGCGGTAAATAAAATGAGTGGGTGCAGCACATGCAGATCCCTTATTTTTGTTGCTACATCATTAAAACTCCGTGACATAAAAAAGCCAGGTGCAATTCAAAAGCGGCATGAGTGGGCACTTTTTCCAAGCCTGCGTGCGGAGATCGCTAAAACAATATATGAGCCCTGTTTCGGAGACTATACTATCGAGTCGCCTACATTTTTAAGCCTTGACATGCGGAAGATGAAGCCAGCCGGCAAAATTGTTTATACCGTAGATGACTCTTGGCTTGTACCAAAGGGCGGTGCATTTCGAGGTAACGAAGCTCAGATGATCAACCACTGCAAAGAAATCATTTCTTCTGGAAAATACTCAACTAGTAGTTTTAGCAAAGGCGATGAGCGGATTGATGAAACCGCCAACAAGCTAAACAACTGCGGCAACTTAACTACCTGGAAGTGGGTTGGGGTTAATCATCACATAACATTTGTAATGAGGCAGATCGCCAGTCTTTACGGCCCATAAACTTAGCCTTGATCCACTGGGTCAATTCCTGCGCAGTAAGGGTTGGGGGAATCAACTTATAAAGCTTTTCTCTGGACTGACTGAGATATTTTTTTTCCACGCCCAGCACTGTAAGCAATTCGATTATTTCTCGTCGCCAAAGGAAATGTGCCATAGCGGTAATTTCTAACTGTGGATTTTTTTTAGGACGCCTTATGGTTTTGAATGCCACTGCCCCTTTAGTCCCCTTGGTCGCGACGATCAAACCGCACCAATCTGGAAGAATATTGATTATTTTATGAATGTGATTTGGAGCGGATATTACTGAAATCTTTTCAAAGCACTTTGAGTATTCTGATAACTGCTCAGGGAGGCGAACTATAGTATCTTTTGAACTCTTAATTTCAAAGCAATGAAAAGTCCCATTTAATACTGCAATATCTGCTCTATTTTTTCCGTGAGCGAGGCCAAGTTCGTCAATTACGATAGTGTTTGGGCAATCATGAAAGTGCTGCAAGCGCTTTTTGTGAAAGTGCTGCCTTATTTCAATGTCCCGACTTTCCAATTGATATTCTCCGTCAAACCTGTGCCCTAAATTATTGCTCCATCTCAAGCGCCGCGAATTCTACCGTATACGTCATACGCCTGCCCAACACATATTCAATTTCCGCCATTTGCTCCCTGTATGAACGCTGCAAACCGACGAGTGGTGCTGAACAGCGTTCTGAGCAAAGGTCCGCTTGAGAGAATTGAGCATGCATTGAACTCAGCCTATGAGCCATACGATACAACACGAACACGGTGCCTGGGTATTGAAACCCTGCAACGCAGAGCTCCCGCAGCCAAGCTGTAAGCTACCCTAGCGAAAACTGGAGCTCGATGTCGAGGGTTGCAGCTCGCCGATCGGCAACGCCGTATAACTATCCATAAGGCCCTTCGTCATCGGAATTAAAGAACCGGATGCTCAGCGATATGCTAACAAGGCGTAACGGCTAGTGCCCAACTTTCCAGCGCGGTCGATACCGGCAAAGCCAGCGATCAAGAGCCTTGCGTGGCTGTACCATGCGCTCGAGCGCCTGCCTAGGCTCCCGGTTGAAAATTAGGATGCTCGCGCGCGTCGGCATCCTTGAGTACGTTACATGCTGAAACCGCGGGGGCTTATGGAGCGCTTACGATTCTCTTGATTAGACTCTCAAGCTATCCTCAGAAATTTTCACTTTCCTGAGCAAAACCAGATAATGTGGCCAAATGCCATTGGACAATTTTGGCTTGATGAAATTTTGTACAGTAAAAGCGGTCTCTCTCTTTAACTTTACGTTCGTCTACTGGATTCGCCAATGGCCAGTGAAAAAAGAAAACAACCTCCAATAAAAAGGGATTCTTGGATGAACCGCAAAATTTTTGAGCTCGCATTGGAAGAACTTCGACCATCCGATTGGGAACATTTTGAAGAATTGAGCTCTTCGTTTTTAGCAAGTGAATTTCCAGAGCTGAGGACTATGGCCTCGCCTAGTGGCGATGGTGGACGCGATTCAGAATTGTATTCGCCCGACGGAGTTACTCATATTGCAACACAATATTCCGTATCGGCTGGTTGGGAAGCAAAAGTAAATCGCACAATAAAAAGACTTTCTGAAAATTTCAACGAGATTAAAGTATTAATCTATCTTACAAATCAAGTTATCGGAGCGAACGGAGACAAACTAAAACAAAACTGTTTAAAGTCTGGAGTCTCCTTAGACATTAGAGACAAGAGCTGGTTCTTAGAGCGCTACGAACAAGATGATATAAAATATGCAGCAGCTAGCAGGCTAGTTGACATCATAGCAAAACCCATACTCGAAGGCGAATCTATAATTGAAAAAAGTAGACCTTCTCTAACTTCATTAGAATCTAAAGCAGCGTTGACTTATTTAGGCCTACAATGGGAGGACGAAAAAACTGACAAAGGTTTAACTAAAATAGTCTTTGAATCCCTAGTCAGAGCAGCTCTTAGAAACACTCATACTGAATCCAAACTCACAAAATCCGATATATACGACAAGATTTTTCAGTACACTCCTTCAACTGTAGCAGAAGATGTAAAAAAAAATGTCGACTCTGCATTAACTCGACTAACCAAAAAAATAATTAGCCACTGGCCAAAAACTGACGAGTACTGCCTGAAACATGAAGAAGTTTTAAGACTTAGAACCCGACTTGCGGAAATGGAAATTGATGAGAAGGAATTCTTTAGCCAGGTAGAACATCTCGTTCGAAATGAGCGTGAAGAATCGGATCATATTGAAGAAGGATTAGTTACAGAGATAGCATTAAGAGTATGTAGAATAGTCGACTCATACATGATTAAGTCAGGAGAAGCATTTGCAACCTCAGTTGTAAATGACCAAGTAGCTGTAGCTGACCCAAACCTCTTAAAAAACTCGATATTCCAAGATATTAATAGTTTTCCGTCAAGTGCTTCTTATATGCAGCACCTACCGGATATAGCTTTAAATGTGGTTTCACGGGTTTTGTCGTCCGACAAACCCTCAGTGCGCGCCCACTTAAAAAAAATATCGGATACATACACACTTTATTCATTCCTGCAAGAAACCGCCGACGTTCAGAAAGTTACAAAAAAGATCTTTGGCCATGGAAAAATCTGGTTAGACACTACAATAATATTACCGTTATTTGCAGAAGCTTTTAAAAATGAAGACTCAGAAAAAAAATACTCTAAGACTATCGGTGCTTTAATAAAATCAGGGATAGACCTCCGAGTTACTGACGGTGTAATACGTGAGATAATTCAGCACATATACATTTCAGAAACTTGCTCAAAACGTCCACCCAGTCAATGGGATGGTCGAATACCTTATCTTTACTATCATTATGTGGAGCAGGGGTATGACCCAGCAAAATTTAGCTCAATGATCGAGCTATTTCATGGAAAGAATCGGCCAGAGGATGATATCGAAGATTACTTGCAGCGCAATTTTAACATTACTTTAGAGTCGTTATCACAAGCGGTTAGCCATGTAGACGAAGACGTGCGCCATGCAGTCGAAAGACTTTGGCATGAGGCACACTCAAATCGCCGCAGAGACTCAGGCAATGGCGATAATGCAGTAACAGAGGCATTAGTCCGCCATGATGTTGAAAGTTATCTTGGCATTATAGGCCTACGTAAAGATGAAGAAATATCCGATTTGGGATATAAACACTGGTGGCTAACTATAGATAGTCTTGCATGGAAGATAAGATCCGACTTAAAAGCTGAACTGCCTCGGCCTCCAAGCTCTCCATTAATGTCTCTTGATTTTTTATCAAGCGCGATGTCCTTTGGTCCATCGCGTGACAGAATCGACCGCAGCGCGGAGCAGCAGCTTCCTTTATTTCTCGAGGCAGACGCAATGGAATACATGCCTAGAGAATTAATTGAAATTGCCAATAAGGTCAGATCTGACAATAAAGACTTGCCTGAGCATATCGTTCGGAGAAAGGTCAGAGATGCCTGCGACCACATGAAGCGTCGATATGGCAAGGTCACTAAGGCCGCTGTTGAAGATCTGGTGGCCGCGACAATAAAGTAATAGGACAGCCGGTCCAAACTTGAAGTACCTGTAAACTATTTTTTCAAATTCGTAAGCAGCTCTATTTGGAGCTGCGTCGTTTTTACAACTCACAACATCCAAAGCTCTTGGCGAAAAATCGTCGCGTCGGAAGGTTGACTAAGCAGCTCTCTACTTTGAGTTGCGGCAGCTAACGAAACCCTAGCCTCGCAGAGCAAAATACGTTGAGCCGAAGGTGAATAAGTGGCAGTGGTTGGAGTTGCGCGGCGAAGCCGTGTAGCTACAAACACATATCTTGCCGTCTTAATCTGTGCGTGTTCGTGCGTTCAAATCGACCACTATCCATTGGAGCCCCTAAACAGAGGGCTAAACGCATAAGGACGCATTGAAGCGCGTACCAGCGCACTTTGTGTGTCGCAAAGAAGCTAATAGGCGCATAGAAACGCACCCAGACGCGTAACAGCGCAGTTTTTAACTAGGGCGTATTCCATGACGGCTTACTTGCTCAATGGGTAAAACAGATACAGAGGGCGCGCATGATATGAACCAAGTAAAGGACGATGGGCACCAAAGGAAAGGCTCTGGGCAATTCACATCGCAAACCCTCTCACCAGCCCCGACAGGAGTCGTAAGAGGACAGCCGGAGCACAGCGCCACACTGCCTCCCAAACCCGGCTCAAAACGTGCGGGATTCGACCACAACCCAAATAGTGGAAACACTCGGGACGACCTGATCTGACGCTCCACGAAACAGCGCGGCTTTGTAGCCCCTTTAATTTGGGCGAGAAAATGAGGTAGAACTTTTCAGTCTGTCTAAACTTACTTCATTAAAAAACGGTGAACCCATGGCTCGAAAAACTCTCGCAGAACGCCGTTCTGACGCCCTTTCAGAGCTGGAAACAGCTAAAGCAAGATTGGCGAAATTGGATAATGAGGCGGCTGAAAGAATCGGGAGAATTGCAATCAAATCAGGATTGGTTAATCTTGAAATTACAGACGATCAAATTCGGAAAGAATTCGACAATATTGTAGAACGGATCAGGAAGGGGAATTGATCATGAAAACCGCTCACCGCATCAGCACATTGGCCAACCAACTCAACGAACTGCAAGCCTACCTCGGTCGAGCCAGCGGGCGACCTAGTAAAGCCGTCAAACAAGCCCAACGCATTGCGGCAGAGTTGGCTTCCTCGCTCGAAAACTGGCAACTAGAAACGCTACACATCCCTGAAACAGAGCGTGGTCATTATCGGACCCAAAACCCCTACTACTCAGCCCACTAATGCGCTACGCCATTTCATCAAAAGCCCACTTCGGTGGGCCTTTTTTTGGCCGTAAAAACACATCACGCGGGTAAGACGAACGGTTCATGCATAAAAAAATGCCAGAAAAATCAGGCTGATGTGTATCACACCTCACCCATGAAAAGCACGTAAGTCATTGATTTCTATGCGGATAGATACTTATCCGCATGTTTCAAAACACACCATATCAGTCAATAATCAAACCTCGAACCATGACAAGACGAGGTATTCGGCATGAATACGGAATTGCTGAAATCGCCGATTTCATCGGCTCGGAAATCGAGAGTACGCACAGCCCTTGTTTTAGCAATGAAAAGCACAAGCCTGAGTGTGGGTCTCTACCTGGCACCACCCCCTGCATATGCCATCTACTGCTCAAACTGCTCGACGTTCTATCAGCAGATGTTTGAGTACGCCGAGGCAGTCAACACGGCGCTGAACACTGCAGAGCAGCTTCAGACGCAGATTCAGCAGTATCAGAACATGGTCACCCAGGGCACGGGCTTGCCAAGCACCATGTTTGGCAGCATCGCGGCCGACCTTAAAAACGTGGCCAACATTTACACCCGTTCGCAGTCCCTAGGCCGCCAGATCCAGAATATGGACTCTCAGTTCAACACAGCTTTTCCTGGCTTTCAGTCCTACCTAAATCAAGCCGCGAACTCAGCAGAAGTAAAAGCTTATGAGCGCTATCAGAAGTGGTCGGAACAAGGCAGCGACAACGTAAAGACGGCACTCGAGGCCGCAAACCTCAATACCAGCAAGTTCGAGTCTGAAGACATCCAGCTTGATCGCATGGTGGCCCGTTCGCAGTCAGCCGTAGGCCGCATGCAAGCTATACAGGCGGGCAACGAAATCGCCTCCCAGAACGTGCAGCAACTGCAAAAACTGCGCGATCTGATGGCCACCCAAATCAACATGCAGGGCAACTACATGGCCCAGCAAGGCGACCGAAAGGCCGCTAGCGAAGCGGCTGAACAGCAGTTTGAAACACGGAAAAGCACACGCGGCGGCGTGAAGGAGTACTGAGAATGACTATTTCGAAATGGCTCATCGCGGTGTTGATGTGCGCGGGGTCCGCACTGGCCGGTTCCATGGTCACCGTGGTGGTTCAAAGCAACAGCGAATGTACTGCCGTGGCTGAGCAACAACGGCAACAGCGTGACGCTGATGCCTCATTTGAGGCGCGCCCGAACACTCGCGGCGGCGTGAAGGGGTACTAGCTATGGATCGTCGTCTATTGTTGTTCCTCGCCTTGGCTGGTGTGTTCGCGGGCGGAGATGCTGTGGCCGCGACCGACCTTTCTCATGCCGACACATCGATTCAGGGCCTACTCGACCTCGTTTTGCAACAGTCGCACCAGTGGTCAGGGAAGCTGTATGACTATGCCATCAGACTGTTCTGGCTGCTGGCCTCGATCCAGTTCATCTGGACGTTCATGCCTTTGGTCATGAAGCAAGCCGATTTCGGCGAGATTGTCGGCGAGCTGCTGCGCTTCGTGCTGGTGATCGGTTTCTTCCTTGCAGTCATGAAGTACTCGGTGGAATGGTCGACGGCCATTGTCGATAGCTTCCGCGATGCGGCGGCATCGGCGAGCGGACTCGGCCGCGCATTAGAACCCGGCGATATGCTAGCAGTTGCGCTGGATTTTGGCCGCACCATGGTGGAGGGCATTTCAGTGTTTTCTCCAGCCAAGGGACTACTGATCGCTGTATGCGCAATCCTTGTATTGGCATGTTTCGCCTTCATCGCTGCATTCATGTTTGTCACACTCGTAGAGTCTTACGTCATCATCAATGCTTCCGTGCTGTTCTTCGGCTTTGGCGGTTCGCAATGGACGCGGGATTTTGCAATTGCGCCGATGCGCTTCACCGTTGCGATTGGCGCCAAGCTATTTGTACTAACCCTGATTGTCGGCCTGATCGTCCAGTCCGCAAAACAGTGGTTGGCCGCCTACACCAATGACGAAGCGTCATTGATGACGATGGTCGGTTTGGCCTTGGTGTGCTGTTACCTCACGAAGACAATTCCTGACCTGATCGGTGGCATGATTAGCGGTACATCGATGGGCGGCGGTTCGGCCATTGGTGGGATGGCGGTGGCCGGTGCTGCCGGGGCGGCGGCTGCGGCGGCCACCATCGCCACAGCCGGGGCAGCGGCTCCTGCTGCCGCCCTCGGTGCTGCCGGTACTGGTAGCGCAGCCGGGGCTGGGGCGGCGGGTGTCGGTGGACTCGGCGGCGGACTGGCGGGGGCGATTAGCTCCAGCTTTGCCGGTGCCAGCTCGGGAGGTGGTGCCGCGTCGTCTATGGGTGCAGCGGCGTCCTCCGGCGTGGGTGCCAGCACCGGCGGCGCAGCGGCTCAGGGTGCCAGCTCCGCAGGCACGAAGGTCGGCGGCAGCCACGCCAATCCTGCCGGGCGGGCGTCGGCCGCTCCGGCCTCTCCAAGCAGCGTTGTAAAGCAGGCCGCCAAGCATGCCGGAAAGGCAGCGCAGGGGAACGACGACAAAGACCAGCAGACGACACCAAAAGGGGGAGTTGTCAGCTCCGGCAGCGCACTTTCCCAAGCAGCCGGCGGTGGCACAAAGATGCTCGGCGTGATGGCCTCGATGGCAGTGCCAGGTATGGAGAATGCGCACGCCTTGTCTCTTGGTGCAGGATCTCTGCCACCAGTTCCCGACGATACCGACTCGACCACTCCAGCCAATCGAGCAGAATCGGCCACGGAAGCTACACAAGCTGATCCTAACGTCATCCGTCCGGCCTCGGACACTAACTCTACTCCCGGCCGCCTCGCCTCGCTCAAGGTGCCGGGAATGACTTCGAACGATCAACAGGAGAAATAACCATGATGGACATTCTGATGTTCGCTGGCTTCGTAGTATTAGCCTCGACCTCCGCCATCGGCATGTGGGCGCTCAGCAGGTGGCTGCGCAGCAAGGGCTATGGGCCGCAACTCGATAGGCTGCATCGCCAATTCACGGCCTTGCAGCTTCGAGTAAGCCTGCTGGCCTTGTCGGCTTCCTATCGCATGTTTGCCGGGGCGCAAACCATGAATCGTTTACCTCTGCTGGGCAGCAAGAGTAGCGCCACTCTGAACCAGCAGGTGTTGATGGCCATCCAAGCCGCGCAGGAAGCACAGAAGCAAGATAAGCGCGGTGAGCATTGATCGCTGGCCAGCCCTATAGAACCCCGCCTCAGTGCGGGGTTTTGCTTTCTCCCCCTTTGGTGTTACGAACACTCCGCACCTTCGGTGCTGCGCGTCCCATGGACAACGCTTCGCGTTGACACACCGGACTTGCGGCTACTCGTGATTTCATCATGGGGCTACTCCCGGCTATGCCGGACAAAATCCCGGGAGGCTTCGCCATTAGTAATACGCACGGACATTGAACACCTGCACTTGGCATTGCCGATACCGATGGGCTTATGTCAGCTATATGACAACCTTGAAATCACCGCGAGCGGGCCGCCGTCAAAAGCGCGGGGGCTTCTCCATTAGTAATACGCACGGACCTGTCTCAGTTCCGTCTATTACACACCCTGTAAGGCCCTGTGCTGTATTAGCACAGCATCCCATTACCACCCGCTAAAAAGCTCCTTATGGCGTGTCCTGCGGCATTTTGGCGAGCTCGAAGGGCACGATGTCCCAGTTGGGTGAGGTGGTGTGTATTCGACTGAGCGAATCTGCCCTTCCTTTTGGTGCTCAAAGGCCGTAGGCCGACCGGCAAGGCCGGACCGCGCCTAGGCGTGGGCTGTGCCGCGCAGGACTGAATATCCTGAATATCCTGCTAACTCCGGGCGGGTGTGCGACGTTTCGGGCGGATGTGCGACGCTATCGGGCGGATGTGCGACCCTTTCGGGCGGGTGTGCGACGCTTTAAGCGTTACCAGAACCTTTTTTCCTTACCCTAGCACCGTCGATAATCAGGCCTAGTTCCTTCAATTTGTCCGTTTCTTCCCTTAGTCTGAATCGTGCATCGCGGATTGCCTTGCTGAGCACCTTACCGGCGACGGCCACAATAAGCGTGTCGAGATACCAACCGCCTGTCGGCTCTAGTTTGTGGCTCAAAACGTGCCGAGCTACAGCTTGGCTGATGCCGTGTTCTAGACGCGCAATTTGCGCGGGGTCGTAGTAAAGATGTAAATCGTGCTGAAGTAGCATTACAAGAGCAACGCCGAGCCGCACCTTCCACAGATGCCGCTCCCCCCCCGTCAGGGGATTAGGTCGCGTCTTTTCCGAAGGAACTACGTGGTCAATCAGCCCACCTATAATCGGAAAATCGAATTGGGGTGTTTCGATGGTTATGGTTGCAGCTCGTAGCTCCGCCAATAGCTTTTCAAGCTGGGAGAGACTGTAGCGACTTTCTGACAGCGTTTTCCGCAAGCGGGCAGGGTCTACCAAAAGCTCAATGCCGCCATCGTCGATCACGCGCTTACGTTCTGAGCAATATAAAATCGCATCCATAACGTCGGCGTGTCTCTGGCCTAGTCTGCCTACCACGCGACAACGCCCAAATGATGTATCGGTCCAATCGCCTGCGCGATGCTGCGGGCGCTGGCTAGGCTGATAAAGCATCACTCGGGCCAGTGCGCTAGTACTGGTGGGGGTCACGACGTTACCACCGCTCATCGTCACTCCCACTTACTACGTGCAGGGCGCGTTCTTTCTTAACCGCCTCCAATACCACCGGTACAAGCACGCCGCCATCGTGGCGCTTGTACCATTGTTCGAGCGGAGTGGCATCGTAGTTCTGTTTGCTAACACCAAAACGAACAAAGAAACCTCTTCGGTCGTTACCGATGGGCTGCCGATCATAGGTGCGGTCGCTGAGAATTTTGGCCTGCTCCTCAGTCATCTTTGCGACAAAGCCGCACCAGCGGGCGTTGTCGACTAGAGCGGATGCGCCTCGTGCTGCCTGTTGCTGATCGGTTTGCCCCTCGCGAGCACTGCCCTTGCTGACATGGTGCAAGTACAAAACAGATGCCCCAGTATTGGTCGCGACGTGCTCAAGCGTGGCGACTAACCGTGACATGTCGCCGTTGCTGTTCTCGTCTCGGTCGTGAATTCGGCTTAGGGTATCCAGCACGATCAACCGGGCACCTTCACAGAACTCGGTGATACGGGCAAGATGCCGATCATCCATGACGTTAAGTCGTTTACCCATGATCGACTCAAGAACGAGGTTCTTCGCGATGGCCTCGCGTGCCTGCTGATTTAAGTGCTGGCCTATGGCATGGATGCGGCGCACCAACGCGACTTCCGGGTCTTCTCCGGCGAAATAGACCACTCGGCCAGCGCATGAGGGGGCAAGCCCTACAAGATCACCGCCGGCAACGCTGCATGCGATAGCCATCGCCGCTTCCAACGCCCAGAAGCTCTTCCCTGTAGCTCCGGGAGCTACCAATGCTCCCACTGTGCCAGCGAGGAAGCCGGGCCATATGAAGTCCAGTGTGGGCGGTTCGTTCTCGAACGCTGCCCGTAAGTCAATCGCCACAACTTAAGCTCCCATTCCGGGACGCGTGGCCGGGGCGGATTGCCTGCACGTATCAATCCATGTCTCGACTTCTTCCAAATCCCAAACGACCTTCCGGCTGCTAACGGCAATACGACGAGGGAATTTCCCCTGCTTTTCGAAGTTATAAATCGTCCGCTCGCACAAGGGGATCATTGCCAGCAATTGCTTTTTGCTGATGAGCACTTTGCTCGACTTCCTCGATTCTTTCTCCACACCGAACTCCTCGCTTTGCCGCTTGTTGAGGTTCGATTATTGCCCCATATTTCCAGAGCATTCCAGCGATATTTATGAATAAATTCCTTTCTAAATCAGCAAGTTAATTCCCACAAACGTCTGGTTTCGGGAAAAAAAAATATGCCATATAGTTGTTCTATCAGGAGTTTTCTCTTCAGAAATCACAGGAAAATATGTGTCCCACAAACGGTAGTTTTGGGACAGAAAAAAACCACGGATGTGGTTTTTTTTGATAGAGAAAAATAGATTTGCACCCGGCTATCCAATCACGAAAAACGAAATCAACTCTCTGAGCGCGTTCCTTTGCGCGTCCACTCATCAATCATATCCGCCCAATCTTGCAACATCGCCCGACGCTGATCACGGTATTCAGCCTTGTTGTAAACGGCCCGTACGCCCTTCTGCTCGTGCGCAAGGCACTTCTCAATCCAGTCTGAGTTGTAACCCGCCTCATGCAGCAGCGTGCTTGCTGTGCGCCTCAAATCATGTGGGCCGAACTTGCTCAGCGGCTGCCCTTCTTTCTGCGCGAGCCGATAAGTCAGCGTCAGCACCTGATTGATCGTCGCGGTGCTCATTGGCAAATCTGAATCGTACCGGGAGGGAAAGACGTAATCTGAACCACCGGCAAACGTCTTCAACGCAATGAAGAAATCCAAAGCCTGCTGAGATAAGAACACTAAATGAGGGTTGCGGCGCTTCATCCGCTCTTTCGGAATGGTCCACAGAGCTTCGCTGAAATTGATCTCGTTCCAGGTAGCGTTGGTCAATTCGCTTTTGCGAACCATGGTCAGTAACAGCAGCTTAGCGGCGACTCTCACGGATGAGGCGGTGCCGATGCGGTCCAGGTACTGATACATCAACGCGATTTCGTCAGGCCCTAAAGCGCGGTCACGTGGCTCGAACTTAGCGATGCTTGCAGGACGTACCAAATCAGCCGGGTTCTCGACCTTCTGGCCACGCTCAATAGCCCATCGGAACACCTGCATCACAATCTCGCGGGAGTGCACGGCCGTCGCTGGAGCTCCACGCTCCACGATTGCATCAGTCAGCGTTCGCAGATCCTCATGATTGATTTCCACCAGTTTTTGATTACCGAATTGCGGCTTGAGCTCGCGCTCGTAAACAGATCTGCGCATGTCCCGAGTTGAGTCAGCCATCTGATACCCACGCAGCCATTTCTCAGCCCATGCATCAAACGTATCTGCCCCTTTGGTGCGCGCCTTGGCACGGGCTTTCTCTTTGGCAGGTGACTTACCCGCGGAAACCATCTTTTTAGCCTCTCCCAGGCGCTCTCTGGCTTCAGCAAGTGTGATGCCACCTACTCCATAGCGACCGAACGTGATGGTCTCCTGACGGCCGTTGATGGAGTAGTTGTAGCGAAATGATATGGAACCGGCAGCAGTGACGGCCACGTACAGCCCGTCGCGGTCGTTCACCTTGTAGAGTTTTTCTTTCGGTTTGAGGTTACGCAGCTTGGTATCGGTCAACATGGCAGTTATGGATTCCATGGAAAAAATACCATGCTCAGAAAAGCACTCATGCACCACGGCGAAACCCAATGAAACCGGACTGATGATGAGATTTGATACCATGCCCTACCCTACTAGGGGGACATGGTATCGAGAACAGAACATGGCATTTGGCTCATTCAATGCCCCGTACCATGCCATACAAACACGGTGCTTGGCGATGCACAAAGCTGCCAGAATTTGCCAGACCCAAAAAGCCAAAAGCCCGCAATTAAGCGGGCTCCAGGGCATTTCTTGCTAGATCGTGCCCGGCAGTGCCGGACGTAGGATCATTCCCACTCAATCGTCGCCGGCGGCTTGCTCGACACGTCATACGTCACGCGCGAAATGCCTTCGATTTCATTGATGATACGGCCGCTGACCGTCTCCAGCAGTTCGTAAGGCAGGTGTGCCCAACGCGCTGTCATGAAGTCGATCGTCTCTACGGCACGCAGCGCAACAACCCAGGCGTAACGACGACCATCGCCTACAACGCCAACCGATTTCACCGGCTGGAACACCACGAACGCCTGGCTGACCTTGTGGTACCAGTCGGCCTTGCGCAGTTCTTCAATGAAGATGTGGTCAGCGCGACGCAGCAGGTCGGCGTATTCCTTTTTCACTTCACCGAGGATACGCACGCCCAGGCCCGGGCCTGGGAATGGGTGGCGGTAGACCATGTCGTACGGCAGGCCCAGTTCCAGGCCCAGACGGCGGACTTCGTCCTTGAACAGCTCGCGCAGCGGTTCTACCAGCTTGAGGTTCATTTCCTCAGGCAGGCCACCCACGTTGTGGTGGGACTTGATCACGTGGGCCTTGCCGCTCTTGGCGCCGGCCGACTCGATCACGTCTGGGTAGATGGTGCCCTGGGCGAGGTACTTGATGTTGTCCAGTTTGTTGGACTGGGCATCGAAGACGTCGATGAAGGTACGACCGATGATCTTGCGCTTCTTCTCCGGGTCGGACTCGCCGGCCAGGTTGTTGAGGAACTGTTCCTCGGCGTTGGCGCGGATCACCTTGACGCCCATGTTCTCGGCGAACATGGCCATCACTTGCTCGCCTTCGTGCAGGCGCAGCAGGCCGTTGTCGACGAATACGCAGGTCAGCTGGTCGCCGATGGCCTTGTGCAGCAAGGCAGCAACTACCGAGGAGTCCACGCCGCCGGACAGGCCGAGCAACACGTTGTCGGTGCCGACCTGGGCGCGCACCTGGGCGATGGCGTCTTCAGCGATTTTCGACGGGGTCCACAGGGCTTCACACTCGCAGATGTCGAGAATGAAGCGCGACAGGATGCGCCCGCCTTGCTTGGTGTGGGTCACTTCCGGGTGGAACTGCACGCCGTAGTAACGACGCTCGTCGCTGAACATGCCGGCGATCGGGCAGCTTGGGGTGCTGGCCAGGATGTGGAAGTCTTCCGGCATCTTGGTGACCTTGTCACCGTGGCTCATCCAGACGTCGAGGCCGAACAGGCCGTCGGCGTCGATGTGGTCTTCGATGCCGTCCAGCAGGCGGCTCTTGCCGACCACGTCCACACGGGCATAACCGAATTCACGCAGCTCGGAGCCTTCCACCTTGCCGCCCAGTTGCTCGGCCATGGTTTGCATGCCGTAGCAGATACCGAACACCGGTACGCCCAGGTCGAATACCGCTTGCGGGCAACGCGGGCTGTTGGCTTCGTGCACGGACTCGGGGCCACCGGCGAGGATGACGCCTTTAGGGGCGAATTCGCGGATCGCTGCGTCGTCCATGTCGAACGGGTGCAGTTCGCAGTACACGCCGATTTCACGCACGCGGCGGGCGATCAGCTGGGTGTACTGGGAACCGAAATCGAGGATCAGGATGCGATGGGCGTGAATGTCGAGGGCCATGAAGTCAGTCTCGTCTAATGAATCAGAAACAACTCGGGGCTGAAAGAACAGCCCCGGTTACTTAACATTTTGCTGGAAGGCTCAACCTACACGGTAGTTTGGCGCTTCCTTGGTGATCTGCACGTCGTGGACATGGGATTCAGCCATGCCTGCGCCGGTGATCCGTACGAACTCAGGCTTGGTGCGCATTTCTTCGATGTCGGCGCTGCCGGTGTAGCCCATCGAGGAACGCAGGCCGCCCATCAGTTGATGGATGATCGCGCTCAGGGTGCCTTTGTACGGCACACGGCCTTCGATACCTTCCGGTACGAGCTTCTCGGCGCCTGCCGAGGAGTCCTGGAAGTAACGATCGGAAGAACCTTGCGCCTGGGACATGGCGCCCAGCGAACCCATGCCACGGTAAGCCTTGTACGAACGGCCCTGGAACAGTTCGATCTCGCCCGGCGCTTCTTCGGTACCGGCGAACATCGAGCCCATCATCACGCAGGAAGCACCGGCCACGATGGCCTTGGACAGGTCACCGGAGAAACGGATGCCGCCGTCGGCGATCAACGGTACGCCAGTGCCTTCAAGGGCAGCGGCGACGTTGGCGATGGCGCTGATCTGCGGCACGCCCACACCGGCGACGATACGCGTGGTGCAGATCGAGCCAGGGCCGATACCGACCTTGACAGCGTCAGCGCCAGCTTCGGCCAGAGCCTTGGCGGCAGCGCCGGTGGCGATGTTGCCGCCGATCACTTGCACGTCAGGGAAGTTCTGCTTGACCCAGCGCACGCGGTCGATCACGCCTTTGGAGTGACCGTGGGCGGTGTCGACCACCACCACGTCAACACCGGCAGCAACCAGCGCCGAAACGCGGTCGCCAGTGTCTTTACCGGTGCCGACTGCCGCGCCAACACGCAGACGACCCTGGTCATCCTTGCTGGCCAGCGGGTAAGCCTTGGCTTTTTCGATGTCGTTGACGGTCATCATGCCCTTGAGGGCGAATTTGTCATCGACGATCAGCACGCGCTCGATGCGGTGCTTGTGCAGCAGTTCGCGCACATCGTTCTTGTCGGCGCCTTCCTTGACAGTAACGAGGCGCTCTTTAGGCGTCATCACTTCACGGACGGTGACTTCAAGGCGGTTCTCGAAACGCACGTCACGGGAAGTGACGATGCCGACCAGGTCGCCATCGTGCAGCACCGGGACGCCGGAGATGTTGTGCATGCGAGTGAGTTCGAACAGGTCACGCACGGTGGCGTCGGCTTCGATGGTGATTGGATCTTTCACCACACCGGCTTCGTAACGCTTGACCTTGCGCACTTCGGCAGCTTGCTGCTCGATAGTCATGTTCTTGTGGATGATGCCGATGCCGCCTTCCTGAGCCATGGCAATGGCCAGACGGGCTTCGGTGACGGTGTCCATGGCAGCGGAAACCAGGGGAATATTCAGCTCGATGCCACGGGTTAGGCGGGTCTTGAGACTGACTTCGTTAGGAAGCACCTCGGAATAACCGGGCACTAGGAGAATGTCGTCGAATGTCAGAGCTTCTTGGCTGATACGCAGCATCGCGGGGGCTCCCGAGCGGGAAAATGGAAGCGCGCCATTATATACATGCACCCTGCCCGGCTCAATGTAAAACTCTGACAAACTTGGTAATACTGATAGAAGGATTAAAGCTCGACTTTGACCCAGCTCATTTTCTGGTCCAACCAATCGGCAAATTCGTCGATAAAGCTCTGCTTGAACCCCGCCTCCGCCCAGTTGTTGAAGATGAACCCCAGGTTGGAAAACCCGCATTCCTGCAGGAACAGAAAGCCGTTGATGTCATCTTCATGCCCACACAGCGGGCAGGTGAAGTTGTCGGTGTGACCAGGCATCCAGTCTTCCAGGCTTTCGAACAGCGCCTCGCCAACTTCCTTCAGGCATTCCGGGCAGCCGGCTTCTTCAAGGAACCCCTTGGCCGGCGTGTAGATGCAACGCTTGTAGATGATCTCCAGGCCATTGACCGGCTCGTTGAACGGCAGCGCTTCAGGGTGCAGCACCACGGCGCGGGCACCATCGGCCAGGGCGTAGCCCATGCGGTTGCCGGTGCGCCCGCAGGTAGTGAGTTCTTCCTTGATGATGTTCTTGCGCACCAGCCAACGCACGATCGCCCGGGCGCGGGGTTCGTGGACGGGCAAGGTGGAGATTTTCGGGACAAGGATGCTTTGGGAATTCATGGGAGTCCTGCGGTGTGGCTATTGGCGCCATCGCGGGCAAGCCCGGCTCCCACAGTTGATCGCATTCCAATGTGGGAGCCGGGCTTGCCCGCGATGACGCCCGGGAGGACGGCAGCTTAATCCCTGAAAAAATCAGGTCAAGTACTCACATACCGCCCGATCAACGCAATACCACTGGCCAATACCAACCAGGTCACCAACCGCACGAACGCCTCACGGGACAGCCGCATCGTCAGCCTGCGTCCACACCACAGCCCCAGGGCCATCGCCGGCAACAGGCAAACCGCCAACATCAATAACGGCAAATCTGCATACACGCCGGCAATCAGGAACAGACTCAAACGCACGACCGTGCTGCAACTGATCAGCGCGCTTTGCGTGGCCCGCGCCGCGTCCTTGGGCAAACGGCTGTTCAGGTAAATCGCATATAAAAAGCCGCCACTGCCGAATAGCGCACCAAACAGCCCCCCAACAGTGCCCATGGGAATCGACCAGCCCGCTGCCAGCTCAGTCGGCCGCGCCTTCACCGCCAGGCTGTAAATCGCGTAGGCGCTGATAAACAGGCCCATCAACAGCAGCAACAGGTCCGAATGCAGGTTGAGCAAAAACAACACGCCCAGGCTGCAGCCGACGGCCATGCAGGGCAGCAACCGCAACAGTTCTGGTTTGTTCACATCGCGCCGCGTTTGCAGCAAGCCGCCAAACGCCGCGACAAAGTCGAGAAGCACCAGCAACGGGATGATCTTCGACAGCGGCATAAACACAATCAGGATCGGCCCGGCGACCAAGGCCGTCCCGAACCCGGCAATGCCAAACACCACATAGGCCAGCACCACACCCAGGCCGATCACCAGCCAATCCACAGCCCCGAACGACCACTGACTCATCAACTCAACCAGGCTCATGGGTTATCCCTTGTTGGACATGGCCTTCACTTTAGCCATTGTCGACTGTTGCGACTAATATCTTCAAAGCTAGCCACTCATCTCAAAAAGGCATGACTCGTGATCTCCACGCGGCAACTGCGTTACTTCGTCGAAATCGCCGAGAGCGGCAGCTTCAGTGCCGCGGCCGAACGCCTGTTTGTGGCGCAGTCGGCCTTGAGCCGGCAGATCAAGGAACTGGAAAATCAACTGCAAACCCCATTGTTCGAACGCACCGCACGCCAACCGCGGCTCACAGCGGCCGGTGAAGCGTTCTACCCACGGGCGCGCAATTTGCTGAGTGAGTTGCTCAAGGCCAGCGAAGTGGCGACCCTAGTAGGCAATGGCCAGCTTGGCACGCTGCGCCTGAGTCACTCGAGCACAGTGCCGATGAGCGGCGCGTTGTTGCACGGCATCAGCACCTGGCTAGAGCGCTGCCCTGGAGTATCGGTGGATATCGCCAAGCTCTCCTCCGAAGCCCAGTTGGAGGACATCGCCGAGGGTCGCCTGGACGTCGGCCTGCTGCGCTTGCCCGTACTGCGCCAGCGCGACGGCGTGCGTGTGCTGCCGTTGTACACGGAGCCGTTGGTGCTGGCGGTGCCGCCGAATCATCCGTTGGCGCGCAGCGACGCGCCGGTGGAGTTGGCGCAGCTAAAGGACCAAGCGTTTATCTCGATCCCCCATCCCCAACGCGGCGGGCTGAGTTATCTGTCGGCCGAACTGTGCATGCGTGCAGGATTTTTCCCCAGGGCCGCACGGGTGATGTCGCGCAAGACCACGCAGTTGCAATTGATCCAGGCCGGTTTCGGCATTGCCTTGTTACCAAAATCCATGCAGGACATCGCCCCCGCCAACCTGCACTTTTTACCCCTGGCCGACCCGGACTGCCATAGCACCGTGGCCCTCGCCTGCGCGCAGGCGCCGAACGCGCTGGTAGAGCAGTTCTGTCAAACCCTGCACGAATGCCTATAAACTGCCGCCCATGATTAAAGATCCTTTTGCCCGTCTGGGCCTGGACCGCGAAGTCCTGACTGTCACCCAGCTCAACGGCCGCGCGCGGGTGTTGCTGGAAGACGTGTTCACCAATATCTGGGTCGAAGGCGAAATCTCCAACCTCGCCCGCCCGGCTTCCGGCCATGTGTATTTCACCCTCAAGGACAGCGGGGCCCAGGTGCGTTGCGCGCTGTTTCGCAACAACGCTGCACGCGTGCGCCAGGCGTTGAAGGACGGCCTGGCGGTCAAAGTGCGTGGCAAGGTCTCGTTGTTCGAGGGGCGTGGCGACTATCAACTGATCCTCGACACCGTGGAACCTGCCGGCGATGGCGCGCTGCGCCTGGCCTTCGATGCCTTGAAGGAAAAGCTCAGCGCCGAAGGCCTGTTCAGCGCCGAGCGCAAGGTGCCGCTGCCCGCGCACCCGCGGCGTATCGGCATCATCAGTTCGCCGACCGGCGCGGTGATTCGCGACATCATCAGTGTGTTCCGCCGCCGGGCGCCGAACATTGAACTGACACTGATCCCGACCGCTGTGCAGGGCCGCGAGGCGATCCCGCAGATCGTGCGGGCGCTCAAACTCGCCGATGCCCGCGGCTTCGACGCGCTGATCCTGGCCCGTGGCGGCGGCTCACTGGAAGATCTCTGGTGCTTCAACGAAGAAGCCGTGGCCCGAGCGGTGGACGCCTGCGTCACGCCCATCGTCAGCGCCGTCGGCCATGAAACCGATGTGTCAATCAGCGACTTTGTGGCGGACGTGCGCGCTCCGACGCCCTCCGCCGCCGCCGAGTTGCTGGCACCGGACGCCAGCCATCTGGTGCGCCAGGTAGACAACCTGCATCGGCGCCTGGTGATGCTGATGCGCAACCGCCTGAGCCACAGCCGCCTGCGCCTGGAAGGCATGGCCCGGCGCCTGCGTCACCCGGGCGAGCGCTTGCGCCAGCAGGCACAACGTCTGGATGACCTGGACATGCGTATGCGCCGCGCCTTCGAGCGCGGCCTCAATACCCGTCGCGAGCGCTTGATTCGCCTGGAGACCCGCCTCGCCGGCCAGCATCCGGGCCGCCAATTGGCGCTGTTGCGCCAGCGCCTGGACAGCCTCGCCGAACGCCTGCCCCGAGCCATGCGCGAAGGTCTCAAGGCCCGACGCCTGCAACTGCAAAGCCAGGTGCAGACGTTGCAGGTGGTCAGCCCGCTGGCGACCCTGGGCCGTGGCTACAGCATCCTGCTGGATGAACGCGGCCAGGCGATTCGCAATGCCGCACAAACCCACACCGGCCAGCGCCTGACCGCGCGCCTGGGTGAAGGTCAACTGCAAGTGCGGGTGGAAGACAATCACCTGACACCCGTCACCCTTTCGCTACTGGATTGATTGATGCCACGTCTACTGAGTTTGTTGCTGCTGTGCCTGTCCATGAATACCTACGCGGACAGCTACATCACCCGCACCTTGAACAAACCGGTGCCCGGTGGTGTGGCCGTGGTCGAACTGGGACCGGCCGCCACGGCGCCCAAAGCCACATACCAAGGCAAACCGGTGCTGGTGGTAAAAGAACAGGACAACTGGCTAGCCATCGTCGGTATCCCGTTGACGGTCAAGCCTGGTAACGAGCGCATCAGCAGCGGCGGGCGCAATTTGCCGTTTATCGTCGGTTACAAGAAGTACCCGGAACAGCGCATCACGCTGAAGAATAAAAGCCAGGTCAACCCTGACCCGGCCCAGCTCAAGCGCATCGAAGGCGAGTTGGCGGTACAGCTCAAGGCTTACCGCAGTTTCAGCCCCGCCCTGCCGAGCAACCTGGTGCTGGACAAACCGGTGAACGGCCCGTTGTCGAGCAAGTTCGGGGTGCGTCGCTTCTTCAACGGCGAAGAGCGCAACCCGCATTCGGGCCTCGACTTCGCCGTACCGGCCGGTACGCCGATCAAGACGCCCGCGAACGGCAAGGTGATTCTGGTTGGCAATTACTTCTTCAATGGCAACACGGTATTCGTCGACCATGGCCAGGGCTTTATCAGCATGTTCTGCCATATGTCGAAGATCGACGTGAAGGTGGGCCAGCAACTGGTGCGCGGTGCGGTCGTGGGCAAGGTGGGTTCGACCGGACGGGCGACGGGGCCGCACATGCACTGGAACGTCAGCCTGAACGACGCACGGGTTGACCCGGCTATCTTTATCGGCGCATTCCAACCCTGAAACACGCGATTGCGCGCCCCATCACCGGCGCGCAATTAAAACCAGCTACCAACTTCAAAACCAGCATAAAATCTCGTTTATTCTGCGCAGAGCAGAACTTATCTCAATTTTTATCGACTGCTTGCCATCTTTCACCCCTGCGGTTAGGGTTGAGCTTATGAAAACCTCTCACACCCTCATTCAGCTTCGCCAGCACCGCAGCCTGTGCCTCGTCAGCGCACGACTGCCAGGCTGAATCGATCTGCCTCGTCCCAAGCTTTCTCCCCAAAAACAGATTCACGGCAGGCCGCCTTTTCTCGGCCCCTACAACAAAGGATTTCCCGATGAGCATGCTCAAAGACCCGTCGTCGAAGTACCGCGCGTTCCCGACCATTGATATTCCGGACCGCACCTGGCCATCGAAGACCATCACCACCGCGCCGATCTGGTGCAGCTCTGACCTGCGTGATGGCAACCAGTCGCTGATCGAGCCGATGGACGCCGCGAAAAAGCTGCGTTTCTGGAAGACCCTGGTATCTGTAGGCGTGAAGGAAATCGAAGCCTCGTTCCCGGCCGCCTCGCAAACCGACTTCGACTTCGTGCGCACCCTGATCGAAGACAACCACATCCCCGAGGACACCACCATCCAGGTGCTGACCCAGGGCCGTGAAGACTTGATCGCACGCACCTTCGAATCCCTGCGCGGCGCCAAGAAGGCCATCGTGCACTTGTACAACGCCACGTCGCCGTCGTTCCGCCGCATCGTGTTCAACCAGGACAAGGATGGCATCAAGGCTATCGCCGTCAACGCGGCCAAACTGTTCGTCAAATACGCCGCCCAACAGCCTGAAACCCAGTGGACCTTCGAATACTCCCCGGAAACGTTCAGCGCCACTGAGTTGGAGTTCGCCAAGGAAGTCTGCGACGCAGTGATCGAGGTGTGGAACCCGACGCCCGAGCACAAGATGATCCTCAACCTGCCGGCCACCGTTGAATGCGCCACACCGAACATCTATGCCGACCAGATCGAGTGGTTCGGTCGCCATATCAACCGTCGTGACAGTGTGATCATCAGCCTGCACACCCACAACGATCGCGGCACCGGCGTCGCCGCCACCGAACTGGGCCTGATGGCCGGCGCCGACCGCGTCGAAGGCTGCCTGTTCGGCAACGGCGAGCGTACCGGCAACGTCGACCTGGTGACCGTGGCCCTGAACATGTACACCCAGGGCCTGGACCCGCAACTGGACTTCTCCGATATCGACGGCGTGCGCAAAGTCGTTGAAGAGTGCAACCAGATCCAGGTGCACCCGCGTCATCCTTATGTGGGCGACCTGGTGCACACCGCGTTTTCCGGCTCCCACCAGGACGCGATCCGCAAAGGCTTCTCCCAGCAGAAAGACGATGCGCTGTGGGAAGTGCCGTACTTGCCGATCGACCCGGCGGACATTGGCCGCAGCTACGAAGCGGTGATTCGTGTAAACAGCCAGTCGGGCAAAGGTGGCATCGCCTACCTGCTGGAACAGGAATACGACATCAGCTTGCCGCGTCGTATGCAGATCGAGTTCAGCCAGGTTGTGCAGGCCGAAACCGACCGCGTGGGCCTTGAGATGACTGCGCCGCAGATCTACGCCTTGCTGCAGCGTGAATACCTGCAAGCCAACACCCCGTACGCGCTGGTCAGCCATCGCCTGCAGGAAGAGAACGGCAACAGCTTTGTCGAGGTGGAAGTTTCCGGCAAGGGCCAGGGCGAAACCAACCTGCACTGGAAAGGCAAAGGCAACGGCGCGCTGGAAGCCTTGGTGGCCGGCCTGCCGATTGGCGTGGAGATCATGGACTACAACGAACATGCCATCGGTGCGGGCACCAATGCCAAGGCGGCCGCCTACATTGAACTGCGCGTGAACGGCGAACGTCCGGTGCATGGTGTGGGCATTGATGAAAACATCACCACCGCCAGCTTCAAGGCGCTGTTCAGTGCGCTGAACCGCTCGCTGAGCCAGTTGGAAGCCAAAGCGGCGTAATCGGCTGCTGAAATGTGAAAGGCCCCTGGGTGTGAATCCAGGGGCCTTTTTGCTTTGGGGTTATGGTGGCGCTGATGGCCCTATCGGGAGCAAGCCCCCTCCCACATTTGAATGTATTCGCAAATCAAAGTGGGAGGGGGCTTGCTCCCGATAGCGGTTTATCAGACAAACTGAAAGCTATCGGCATCCAGGTTCGCTGGAAACCTGGTGCGATAAGCAGCCAACTCCGCCGCATCCAGAATCACCTGGAACACCCCGTCCGCCTCCCCTGCACTCAGCAAGGTTTCACCCTGGAAATCCAGCACCTGGCTGTCGCCTGTATAGGCAAATCCTTTGCCATCCGTGCCTACCCGATTCACGGCAGCCACATAGCACAGGTTTTCAATCGCCCGCGCCGGCAACAAGCGGTTCCAATGCTGACGACGTGCACCGGGCCAATTGGCGGTGTACAGCAGCAAGTCGGTGTCCTGGGCATCGCGACTCCATACCGGGAAGCGCAGGTCGTAGCAAATCAGTGGGCGAATGCGCCAGCCCTTTAACTCAAACTGCACCTGGCGTTCGCCGGGGGTGTAGTGATCGTGCTCACCGGCCATGCGGAACAGGTGACGCTTGTCGTAATGCAGCACCTCACCATCCGGCCTTGCCCACAACAGGCGGTTGCGGTGGCTACCGTCGGCGGCCTGGATAATCACGCTGCCAGTGATCACCGCGTTGTATTTGGTTGCCTGCGCCTGGAGCCAGTGATGGGTCGGCCCCTTTTCCGGCTCGGCGAGGGTGGCTGACTCCATGGAGAAACCGGTGGTGAACATCTCCGGCAGTATGATCAGGTCCGCACCATTGGCCTGCTCCAGCAGCAGCTCAAAATGCTCAAGGTTAGCCTGACGGTCATGCCACACCAGGCTGGTCTGAATCAGGGCGATGTTCAGATTGGGCAGTGCACTCAGATCACGCATAGCTTTTCGGCTGCTTGTTGCAGCGTCTCCTCGCGTTTGGCAAAGCACAGACGCACCAGGCGCTGGCCTTGGGGTGGGTTCTGGTAGAACACCGAGACCGGTATGGTCGCCACGCCGTGTTCGCGGGTCATCCACAAGGACATGGCAATGTCATCCAGGTCTGGGCGAATCTGTGAGTAATCCACCAGTTGGAAATAAGTGCCGCTCACCCGGGTAAAACTGAAGCGGGATGGCCCCAGCAGGTCGCAAAACATGTCGCGCTTGGCCTGGTAAAAGGCCGGCAGTTCTTCGACATGCTCCGGGTGATCAGCCATGAAGTCAGCCAAAGCGTACTGCAAAGGGGTCACGCCGCAAAAGTTGACATATTGATGCACCTTGCGCAGTTCGGCAGTCAGAGCCGGCGGCGCGACCACGTAACCGGTTTTCCAGCCGGTCACGTGATAGGTCTTGCCGAAGGAGCTGACCACGAAGGCGCGCTGATACAGCTCCTGATGGGCCAATATGCTGACGTGAGGCACACCGTCGAACACCAGGTGTTCGTAGACCTCATCGCTGACCAGGTAGATATCGCGGTCGCGGATCAGTTCGGCCAACGGGTCCAGCTCGGCGCGGCTGATCAGCGCACCAGTGGGGTTATGTGGCGAGTTGATGATGATCATGCGGGTGCGCGGCGACAGCGCCGCCTTGATCTGCTCGAAGTCGAGGGCAAAACCGTCCAGACTCAGTTGCACATGAACGCAACGACCACCGGCCAGCTCCACCGAGGGCTCATAGCTGTCGTAGCTGGGGTCGAACACGATGACTTCATCGCCACTGCGAATCACCGCCTGGATCGCGCAGAAGATCGCCTCGGTGGCGCCAGGGGTGATGGTCACCTCGCTGTCGGCATTGACTGTGGCGCCATAACTGCGAGCAATCTTGGCGGCCACCTGCTGACGCAACACGGGCAAGCCGGTCATGGGCGCGTACTGGTTGTGACCCAGAGCGATATGCTTGCCCACTGCATCGAGTAAACCTTGCGGGCCATTGAAATCCGGGAAACCCTGGGACAGGTTGAGCGCGCCGGTTTCAGCGGCGAGTTGCGACATAGTGGTGAAAATGGTCGTGCCGACATTCGGCAGCTTGCTGGTGATCATCGGAGGCCCCTGCAGGTGAGCCCCAAGTTTTAAGCTGCCAATTGCACCGGGTCAAGGCACAAACGGCCGCGCACAAAAAAGGGCTCCAAAGGAGCCCTCTCTTGCAGCGTGTCGCTTACAACGCAAAGCTGCCGTTATTTCTTGTCACGGCGCTTCTTGTCGGCCTTCTTGTGGTGAGTCATCAAACGACGCTTCTTGTTCACCTGACGGTCGGTCAGTGTGTTCTTGTTGCCTTCGTATGGGTTCTCGCCACCCTTGAACTCGATACGGATCGGCGTACCGACCAGTTTCAAGACTCGGCGGTAAGTGTTTTCCAGGTAACGCACGTAGGACTTGGGCACCTTCTCGATCTGGTTACCGTGGATCACGATAATCGGCGGGTTGGCACCACCCAAGTGGGCGTAACGCAGTTTGATCCGACGGTTGTTGACCATCGGCGGTGCGTGCTCGCCCACGGCGTCTTCGAGGATCTGGGTCAGACGGTTGGTCGGCCAGCGGGTGACCGCGGACTTGAACGAGTTCTGTACCGAGGCGTAGAGGTTACCCACGCCAGTACCGTGCAGTGCCGAGATAAAGTGGATATCGGCGAACTCGACGAAGAACAACCGACGCTGCAGTTCGATCTTGACGAAATCGCGCTCGCTCGGCGTCATGCCGTCCCACTTGTTGATCGCGATCACCAGGGCCCGACCGGCTTCCAGGGCAAAGCCCAGCAAGTTGAGGTCGTGGTCCACCACGCCTTCGCGGGCGTCCATCACGAAGATCACCACGTTGGCGTCTTTGATCGCTTGCAGGGTTTTGACCACGGAGAACTTTTCAACTTCTTCGTGGATCTTGCCGCGCTTGCGCACACCAGCGGTGTCGATCAGCGTGTACTTCTCGTCGTTACGCTCGAACGGGATGTAGATACTGTCGCGAGTGGTGCCGGGCTGGTCGTAGACGATAACGCGGTCTTCACCGAGCATACGGTTGACCAGGGTCGACTTGCCGACGTTCGGGCGGCCGATGATAGCGATCTTGATACCGTCTTTTTCGCTCGGGCCAGGAATGCGCTTGGCTTCCTCGCCTTCAGCGACGATCTCTTCCTCGCCCTCTTCTTCCTCGACATCATCCTTGGGGAAGTCGCGCAGGGCGATTTCCAGCATCTGGGTGATGCCACGGCCGTGGGCACCCGCGACCGGGATCGCATCACCCAGGCCCATCGGGCTGAATTCGGCACGGGCCGCCTCAGGATCGATGTTGTCGATCTTGTTGGCGACCAGATAGGAACGCTTGTTGCGCTTGCGCAGGTGCTCGCCAATCATCTGGTCAGCGGCGGTATAGCCCGCGCGGGCGTCCACCAGGAACAACACGACATCGGCTTCTTCAATGGCCAGCAGCGACTGCTCGGCCATTTTTTCGTCCATGCCATGCTCGTCACCGGAGATACCACCGGTGTCGACAATAATGTAGGAGCGCCCTTGCCACTTTGCCTCACCGTATTGGCGATCACGGGTCAGACCGGACAAGTCGCCGACAATGGCGTCGCGAGTCCTGGTCAGGCGGTTGAACAAGGTGGACTTGCCGACGTTAGGTCGGCCCACCAGGGCGATTACGGGAACCATGCGGCTCTCCACTTCGTTATTTCAGAAAATACAAAAGCCGCTGCAGGGCAGCGGCTGGTGCTCGGGGCAGCATCGTCAGATGCCGCATGCCCCGCAAAAGCAGGGCCGCCTGGGTGTTACCCCAAGCATGGTTCTTACTTGATGGTCAGGGCTTCCAGCTTGCCGCCGTTGCCATACACATAAAGCATGTTACCTACCACCAGCGGACGCGCACGCAGGCCGTCGCTGTCGATACGTTGGCGACCGACAAAGCGACCATCCACCTGGCTCAGCAGGTGCAGGTAACCTTCAAAGTCACCGACTGCTACGTAGCTGGAGAAGACTTCCGGTGCCGACAGTTGGCGGCGAGCCAGCGAGTCGTTGCTCCACAGTGCAGTGGTGGAACGCTCATCGACACTTTCAACGGTGCCGGAGGCCAGGCTCACGTAGACGCTGCCAAACCCTTGGGCGACACCCGCATAGCTGGAAGCATCACGCTGCCAGTTGATGCGGCCGCTTTGCAGGTCCAGCGCGGCAACACGGCCCTGATAGGTGGCCACGTAGAGGGTTTCACCCGACAGCAGCAGGCCACCGTCGATGTCCACGACGCGGTCCAGCTCGGAACGGCCTTGCGGGATAGCCACACGGGTTTCCCACGCCGGCACGCCGTTCTGGGTATCCAGGGCGACTACTTTACCGGTCGACAGGCCAGCCACAGCGAGATTGTTGGTCACAATCGGACCACTGGTACCACGCAGGGTCAACACCGCCGGGGTGCTGTCGTACAACCAGCGTTGGTCGCCAGTGGAGGCATCCAGACCGATTACGCGGTCATCCTGGGTCTGCACCACGACGATATCGCCGTTGGTCGCTGGCGCCGAGAGCACTTCACTGGTCACGCGAGCGCGCCATTTCTCTTCGCCGGTGCTGGAGTCGAGTGCGACCACATCACCTTTGAGCGTACCGATCAGCACCATGCCGTAGCCGACACCCACACCACCGGAAACCGGCAGCTCGAGGTCTTTCTTCCACTTGACGTCGCCGTTCATGCGATCCATGGCAACCACGACGCCAGTGGAATCAGTGGCCACGATGTTGTCGCCGTCGATCGCCGGCTGCAACAGGTTGTAGAGGTCGCCCTGCCCGTCACCAATGGATTGGCTCCATTGTTTTTGCAGGACCACTTCTTCCTTGAAGCTGGTCAGCTCGGCAGGCGGCAGTTCTTTTTTGCTGTTGCTGCTGCAACCCGCGGCCAAAACGGCCAGAGCCAGCAATGCTGCATGTTTCCAACGGATCACGTCACGCATCCCCTTTGGCCAAGTCGTCGAGCTTGATTTGTAAGCCACCGACCGCCGCTTCATCAGACAGCGCCGCCTTGGCTTTTTGGTACGCAGCATGGGCTTCGTCGGTACGACCCAATTGGACCAACAGGTCGCCCTTGAGCTCTTCGCGAGTGGCCACGAATGCCTTGTCAGCATCGCCGTCGAGCAGTTTGAGTGCTTCGTCAGCCTTGTTCTGTGCCGCCAATACCTGTGCCAGGCGCTGACGTGCGATTTCACCCAGGGTCGGGTTGGTCGGCTTGTCGGCAATGGCCTTCAGCTCGGTGGCTGCGTCATCCAGCTTGCCGGTATCGACCGCGACCTTCGCGACGAACAGGCTGCCGTACTGGGCGTAGGTGCTACCGCCGAATTCGTTTTTCAGCTTGCCGGCCAGGTCTGCCACCTGTGCAGGGTCAGGCTTGCCGTCCGGCGTCAGGGTAGTTTCCAGCAATTGCTGGTAAACGATCGAGGCGCCCTGGGATTGGTTGGCCTGATACTTGGTCCAGGCTTGCCAGCCGAACACCACCACTAAAGCCAGCAGGCCGCCAGTGACCAGGGGCTTGCCGTTACGCTGCCACCAGTCCTTGAACTCGGCCAGTTGCTCATCATCAGTACTCGACACCCCAATACTCCTTAATCGCTAAATTCGGCTGTTCGACAGCTTCAACCCTGCACGACGCAGGTGGCCAAGTGCGCAGCGAGCGCATCAAAGGCAACGTTCTGTTGTTCACCCTGGCCACGCAGGGGTTTGAAACCTATCACTTGCTGGGCCAATTCGTCATCGCCAAGGATCAGTGCGTACAGCGCACCGCTCTTGTCAGCCTTCTTGAACTGGCTCTTGAAGCTGCCGGCGCCGGCATTGATCTGCAGGCGCAGGTTCGGCAGTTGGTCGCGCACCTTCTCGCTCAAGGCCAGGGCGGCCAGTTCGGCAGCCTCGCCAAAAGCGCACAGGTACACGTCCACCTGACGGGAAATTTCTTCGGGAACCTGTTCAAGGGTTTCCAGCAACAGGATCAGTCGCTCGATACCCATGGCAAAGCCCACGCCCGTAGTCGGCTTGCCGCCCATTTGCTCGACCAGGCCGTCGTAGCGACCACCGGCACACACGGTGCCTTGGGCGCCGAGCTTGTCGGTGACCCACTCGAATACGGTCTTGCTGTAGTAGTCGAGGCCACGCACCAGCTTGGGGTTGATCACGTAGGGAATCCCCGCGGCATCCAGGCGAGCCTTGAGGCCCTCGAAGTGCACGCGGGATTCGTCGTCCAGGTAATCGGCCATTTTCGGTGCATTGACCAATACGGCCTGGGTGTCGGCGTTCTTGGTATCCAGAACGCGCAACGGGTTGGTTTTCAGACGGCGCTGGCTGTCTTCGTCCAATTTATCCAGGTGAGCCGACAGGTATTCGACCAGGGCTTCGCGATAGCGGCCCCGGGACTCGCTGGTACCCAGGCTGTTGAGTTCGAGCTTGACCGCATCGCGGATGCCCAGTTGGCCCCACAGACGCCAGGTCAGCACGATCAGCTCGGCGTCGATGTCCGGGCCGTCAAGGTTGAAGACTTCGCAACCGATCTGGTGGAACTGGCGATAGCGGCCTTTCTGCGGGCGCTCGTGGCGGAACATCGGGCCGATGTACCAGAGCTTCTGGGTTTGGCCACCACCGGTGATGCCATGTTCCAGTACGGCGCGCACGCACGCGGCAGTGCCTTCCGGACGCAGGGTCAGGGAGTCGCCGTTGCGGTCTTCGAAGGTGTACATCTCTTTTTCGACGATGTCGGTCACTTCACCGATGGAGCGTTTGAACAGCTCGGTGAACTCGACGATCGGCATGCGGATCTGCTTGTAACCGTAGTTATCCAGCAGGCGCGCGACAGTGCTTTCGAAGTAGCGCCACAGTGGCGTCTGCTCCGGCAGGATGTCGTTCATGCCACGAATGGCTTGCAGAGACTTGCTCACATCAAATCCTTAAATTCGTTCAATCAGCCGCGAGCGATCAGCGCTGCGTCAGCGGCGACCTTCTCGGCCGCTTTCTCGCGGATCAGCTTTTCCAGCTCATCCACCAGATTGTCATTCGTTAGCTTCTGCGACGGCTTGCCGTCGATGTAAATCAAATTCGGCGTACCACCGGTCAGGCCCACATGAGCCTCTTTGGCCTCACCCGGCCCGTTGACCACACAACCGATCACTGCGACATCCAGCGGCACCAGCAGGTCTTCGAGGCGCAGCTCCAGGTCGTTCATGGTTTTCACCACGTCGAAGTTCTGCCGCGAGCAGCTCGGGCAGGCAATGAAGTTGATACCACGGGAACGCAAACGCAGGGATTTGAGAATGTCGTAGCCGACCTTCACTTCCTCTACGGGGTCTGCCGCCAGGGAGATGCGGATAGTATCGCCAATCCCTTCGGCGAGCAGCATACCGAGACCCACCGCAGATTTCACTGTGCCTGAGCGCAAACCGCCAGCTTCAGTGATACCCAAGTGCAGTGGTTGCACGATTTCCTTGGCCAGCAGGCGGTAGGCTTCCACCGCCATGAACACATCGGAGGCCTTTACGCTGACCTTGAAGTCCTGGAAATTCAGGCGCTCCAGGTGCTCAACGTGGCGCAGTGCCGACTCGACCAGCGCCGCCGGGGTAGGCTCGCCGTATTTTTTTTGCAGGTCTTTTTCCAGGGAGCCGGCGTTCACGCCAATGCGGATCGGAATCCCACGATCACGGGCAGCGTCCACCACGGCGCGCACGCGGTCTTCGCGACCGATGTTGCCCGGGTTGATACGCAGGCAGTCCACACCCAGCTCGGCCACGCGCAGTGCAATCTTGTAGTCGAAGTGAATGTCGGCAACCAGCGGCACCTTGACCAACTGCTTGATGCGGCCGAAAGCCTCGGCGGCATCCATGTCCGGTACGGAAACCCGCACGATGTCCACGCCGGCCGCTTCCAGGCGATTGATCTGGGCGACGGTGGCGGCCACATCGTTAGTGTCGCTGTTGGTCATGCTTTGCACTGCAATGGGGGCATCGCCCCCCACCGGCACCGAGCCGACCCAGATCTTGCGCGATACGCGACGTTTGATTGGAGATTCGCCGTGCATGACTATTGTCCCAACTTGAGGCGAGCGGTCTCGCCACTGGTGAACGGCGCCACGTCTACAGGCTGGCCGTTGTAGGCCACTTGCGCGCCACGGGCAAAGCCCAGACGCAGCGTCAAAGGAGGCTTGCCGCCCTGGTCAAGCGTATCTCCCTTACGCTTCAAACCGCTGAACAGCACTTTGCCGTTGCCATCGGTGACCTGCGTCCAGCAGTCAGCGATGAAGGTGATCTGTACGCGCCCGTCACCGGCGATCAACGCAGGGGTGGTCGGAGGCGACATTGCTGGCGCTGCCGGTGCGGCTGGCGCAGGCGTCGCGGGCGCGGGCGCGGGTGCCGCAGGAGCTTGAACCACGGGTGCTGCCGGGGTCACCGGCGCCTGTACCGCCGCAGTGTCAGCAGGCGTGGTGTCCACTTGCGGCGCCGGCTGCTCAGCCGTAGCCGGCACTTGCGGTGCGGCCTGCCCTTCGGCAACCGCCTGGTCTTCCGGCTCGTCCAGCGGATGAATCTGGGTGGTGCCATCGGCGCTTTCGACTTCGACGTGCTCCATGGCGTTGCTGGTCAGGTCTTTGTTGCGCTGGGAGGCCTGGTCTTGCCACCAGACGAAACCGCCGCCGACCACGGCAACCAGCAGCAACAGGCTGACAATCCGCAAAATCGTGTGGGAAACCCGCGTTGGCTCTTCGATGCGCCCAAGGCCATGGACATTGCTGCCTTGGGCATCGGTACCGGTGAACTGGTCGAATTCCTGCACCAGCACCGCCTGGTCAATACCCAGCAATTTGGCGTAGGCGCGAATATAGCCACGGGCAAAGGTGTGCCCAGGCAGCTTGTCGAACGCGCCGGCTTCCAGATTGGCCAGGGACGTGCTGGTCAAATTGAGCTTGAGGGCCACTTCCGCCAGCGACCAACCATTGCTTTCGCGGGCCTGACGCAAGGTTTCGCCTGGGTTTACGCGATTAGCTGCTACATCTTCCGGGTGCGCGGCTTTCATCATTGCTCCGACAGGTATTGCTGATATTCCGGCGTACCGGGATAGAGTCGTTCGAGTTGCTGGCCAAAACGTGCGGCCGTGTCGTGTTCTTCATGAACCGTCGCCAGGCGCACACCGAGCAATAGACTACGTGCATTTTGCCCGCTGAGCAGGCTAAAACGCTCGTAATAGTCTCGTGCCGGCACATAATGCCTGTCTTCGTAAGACAACTCAGCCATTTCGAGCAAAGCCCGTGGCTGGCGACTGTTCAGATGCAGGGCTTTTTCCAGCTGCTGACGCGCGCTGTCGCGCTGACCCAGGCGCATCGAGGTCACCCCGAGGTTCTCGAACACCCGCGAACGCTCAGGATAAAGAGTATCGGCGCTGGCTTGCTGGAAATAAGCGGCGGCTTGGTCATACCGTTTCTGCTCGAACAGGAAACTGCCATAGTTGTTCAGCAACCTGGGATCGGCAGGACGGGAAGCCAGGGCCTTGCTGAAATAGCGGTCGGCCAGCTCAGGCTCTGCCTGGGCCTGAAACACCAGAGCCAGTGCGGCGTTGGCATCGGCATCCGCGCTGTCCAGTTCAAGGGCCTTTTTCAGCGGCACCTTGGCTTGCTCGCTCATACCTTGACGCAAATACCCCAAGCCCAATTGCACATAGGCAACCCGCGCCTCATCACGGCCTTTAGTGGTGTGCAAAGGGCTGTCATGGCCCGATGAAACACAACCGGCAACGAGGCCGGTAAGCAGTAAAAGCAGCGCAAGGCGCAAGGGCATAGAGATCCTCTCTCAGATTCGATTCACAGCAATTTGCGGCAAATCTTCGGCGGCGTTAAGTTCGCGCACGGCGATATAACGTTCGCTGCGGCGGGTGCGGTCCATCACCTGCCCTACCAATTGGCCACAGGCGGCGTCGATGTCTTCACCACGGGTGGTGCGTACGGTGACGTTGTAGCCGGCCTGGTGCAGTTGATCCTGGAAACGGCGGATGGCGTTGTTGCTCGGCCGCTCGTAGCCAGAATGTGGAAACGGGTTGAACGGGATCAGGTTGATCTTGCACGGCGTGTTCTTGAGCAACTCGATCATCTCGACCGCGTGCTCGACCTTGTCGTTGATGTCCTTGAGCATGGTGTACTCAATGGTCAGCACACGCTTCTCACCCAAGGTCGCCATGTAACGCTGGCAAGATTCGAGCAGCATCTTAAGCGGATACTTCTTGTTGATCGGCACCAATTGGTTACGCAATGCGTCATTCGGTGCGTGCAACGACAACGCCAGGGAGACGTCGATGTGCTTGGCCAGCTCATCGATCATCGGCACCACGCCGGAGGTCGACAGGGTCACACGGCGCTTGGAGATGCCGTAGCCCAGGTCGTCCATCATCAGGTGCATGGCCGCAATCACGTTGTCGAAGTTCAGCAGCGGCTCACCCATGCCCATCATCACCACGTTGGTGATGGCACGGTCGACGGTCGCCGGGACGCTGCCAAAGGATTTGTTGGCAATCCACACCTGGCCGATGACTTCGGCGGCGGTGAGGTTGCTATTGAAGCCTTGCTTGCCGGTGGAGCAGAAACTGCAATCCAGGGCACAGCCTGCCTGGGACGAAACGCACAAGGTGCCGCGTTTGCCCTGGGGAATGTACACGGTCTCGACGCAGCTGCCGGACGCCACGCGCACCACCCATTTACGGGTGCCGTCGCTGGAGATGTCCTCGCTGACAACCTCGGGACCACGCACCTCGGCAATGGCCTTGAGCTTGTCGCGCAGGGCCTTGCTGACGTTCGTCATGGCGTCGAAATCGTCGACGCCAAAGTGGTGAATCCACTTCATTACCTGACCGGCACGGAAACGCTTCTCCCCGATTGAGTCGAAGAATTTCTCCATTTCCGGCTGAGTCAGACCCAGCAGGTTGGTTTTAACAGTCGATGTAGTCATGGATTCACCCTCACTCTTTAAGCCGATGCTTAGCGAGCGGTTACTTCAGTAGCAGCGAAAAAGTACGAGATTTCGCGAGCAGCAGCGGCTTCGGAGTCCGAACCGTGAACAGCGTTGGCATCGATGGACTCAGCGAAGTCAGCACGAATGGTGCCGGCAGCCGCTTCTTTAGGGTTGGTAGCACCCATCAACTCACGGTTCAGAGCGATAGCGTTTTCGCCTTCCAGAACCTGAACAACAACAGGACCGGAGATCATGAAGGCAACCAGGTCGCCGAAGAAGCCACGAGCGCTGTGCTCAGCGTAGAAGCCTTCAGCTTCAGCCTTGGACAGTTGCTTGAGTTTCGAAGCTACAACCTTCAGGCCGGCTTTTTCGAAACGAGTGGTGATCTCGCCGATGACGTTTTTTGCAACAGCGTCAGGCTTGATGATGGAGAAAGTACGTTGAACAGCCATGGTGTAACTCCAGAAACGGTAATTTACGAAAAATTAAACCCGCGAATTATACGCGGGTTATTGGGTATTGCCTAACTGCGTAAAAAGGCGGCTCAGTCTGCTTCTTCGATCCACAGGCCTTGAATCGCCTCCAGGACCTTTTCGCCACCCCGGTCAGGGATGTCGTCAAAATCCGGCAGCGCCATTACGAGGTTGCGCAGCTTGACGAAGTTCACGGTAAGAGGATTGACCTCAGGGTGAGCTTCGGCAAGTTGTATAGCGATTTCTTGTACATCAACCCATTTCAGGCTCATGACAGTTCCTTGAATCAATGCGGCGCTTCGGCCGCATGGTTGAGCGAATATTTCGGAATTTCAACGGTGAGGTCTTCAGTCCCCACTTTCGCCTGGCAACTCAGACGCGACGTCGGCTCCAGCCCCCACGCCCTATCAAGATAGTCTTCTTCCAGGTCGTCAGCCTCATTGAGGCTGTCGAAACCTTTACGAATGATGCAGTGGCAAGTGGTGCAGGCATTGACGCCACCACACGCACTTTCAATCTCGATATGGTTGTCGTGCGCGACGTCAAGCAGGGACTTGCCGGTCTCTGCCTCCACGACCATGCCATCCGGGCAGTGTTCGGCGTGCGGTAGAAAAGTGACCTGCGGCATCAGTTATTCCTCGATTTCATTCAGGTTGCGGCCCGCCAGTGCGGCTTTCACCGTCTGATCCATACGACGGGCGGCAAAGGCATCAGTCACTTGCGACAGGCGCTTGGTCTGTTGCTCGATGGCGTAACCATCGTTGCCTTTCATCAGTTCGGCCAATTCCTGCATCTGCAGGTCGATGACCATGCGCTCTTCGGCATCCAGCAGGCGCTCACCGTCAGCCTCAAGAGCACCCTGCACCGCTTCGAGCAGGCGCTGGGCATCCACTTGCTGCTCACGCAGTACGCGGGCAACCTTGTCGTCACCGGCATACTGGAACGAGTCCTTGAGCATCTTGGCGATTTCGCCGTCGGTCAGGCCGTAGGACGGTTTGACCTGGATGCTGGCCTCAACGCCCGAGGCCAGTTCACGCGCAGCCACGCTGAGCAGGCCATCCGCGTCGACCTGATAGGTGACGCGAATCTTCGCTGCACCGGCCACCATCGCCGGGATGCCGCGCAGTTCAAAGCGCGCCAGGGAGCGGCAGTCGCTGATCAGCTCGCGCTCGCCTTGCAGCACGTGAATCATCATGGCCGTCTGGCCGTCTTTGTAGGTGGTGAAATCCTGGGCACGGGCGACGGGGATGGTGGTGTTGCGTGGAATCACCTTCTCCATCAGGCCGCCCATGGTTTCCAGCCCCAGGGACAGCGGGATCACGTCGAGCAGCAGCAATTCGCCACCGTCGCGCTTGTTGCCGGCCAGGGTGTCGGCCTGGATCGCAGCACCGATGGCGACCACTTGATCCGGGTCGATTTCAGTCAGCGGCTGGCGACCAAAGGCTTCGGCGACGGCTTCGCGCACGCGCGGCACACGGGTCGAACCGCCAACCATGACCACGGCCGCCACATCTTCCAGTTCAACACCGGAGTCACGTACGGCACGGCGGCAAGCCCTGAGGCTGCGAGCGACCATCGGCTCGATCAGCGCATCGAAGGCCTCACGGGTCAGTTGAGCCGACCATGAGCCGTAGCAAACCTCTACAGAGTTGGCGTCCGTCAGTGCTTCTTTGGCCGCACAGGCAGTTTGCAGCAAATTACGCTGCGCGCCCGGGTCCAGGTCGGCAGACAAACCGGCGCTGGTGATGATCCAGCCGGCGATGGCGTGGTCGAAGTCATCGCCGCCCAGGGCACTGTCGCCACCGGTGGCCAGCACTTCGAAAACACCGCCGGTCAGGCGCAGGATCGAAATATCGAAGGTGCCGCCGCCCAGATCATAAATGGCAACCAGGCCTTCAGCGTGCTGATCGAGGCCGTAGGCCACAGCCGCAGCGGTCGGCTCGTTGAGCAGGCGCAGTACATTCAGGCCCGCCAGTTTCGCCGCGTCCTTGGTGGCTTGGCGCTGGGCGTCATCGAAATACGCCGGAACGGTGATCACCGCCCCGACCAGCTCGCCGCCCAAGGTTTTTTCCGCACGCTGGCGCAGCACCTTGAGGATATCAGCCGACACTTCGACCGGGCTTTTCGGGCCCTGGACGGTGTCGATAAACGGCATATGGGACTCACCGCCGACAAAGCGGTACGGCAACTGGTCGCCCAACTGCTTGACGTCGGACAGCCCACGACCCATCAAGCGCTTGACCGACAGCACAGTGTTCAGGGGGTCCGAGGACGCGGCCAACTTGGCCGACTCACCCACTTCGGTACGATCAGGGTGGTAACGCACGGCGGACGGCAGGATCACCTGCCCATCGGCATCGGGCAGAGGCTCGGACAGGCCACTGCGCAAGGCAGCAACCAGGGAATTGGTGGTGCCCAGGTCAATCCCGACCGCCAGGCGACGCTGGTGCGGTTGAGGGCTTTGGCCGGGTTCGGCGATTTGCAGTAGGGCCATGGTAATCAGGTCTTATCTGTCTATCAGGCGTGCATCACGGGCAGCACTGGGTTAATCGTCGAGGCGCTCTTCTAGCTGGCGCACTTCGTAGGTGAGCTTGTCGAGGAACTGCATACGCCGCATCAGGCGCTCGGCCTGTTCACGTTGCGCAGCATCATCCCAACAGGCCGCAAAGCTTTCGTTGAGCTCGTCCTGGGCAGTTTTCAGACGACGTTTGAAGACCGCGACACCCGCCACATCGGCTTCGTCCTGCAGATCTTCGAGCTCTTCACGCCATTGCATCTGCTGCATCAGGAAGTCCGGGTCATGCACGGTGACTTCCATCGGCAACTCACCGCCCTTCATCGCCAGCAAATAGCGCGCGCGTTTGGGGGGGCTTTTGAGCGTCTGATAGGCTTCGTTGAGGCTGGCCGATTGCTCCAGGGCCAGGCGTTGCTCACGCTCGGAAGCGTCGGCAAAGCGGTCCGGATGCACCCCACGCGCCAGTTCTCGATAGCGCGTGGCAAGCTGCTCGAGGTCCAGCCGAAAGCTCGGCTGCAGCTCGAATAAAGCGAAATGACAAGGAGTACCCACGAGTAGCCTCAGATGTTGAAGCTTTCGCCGCAGCCACATTCACCGCGCACGTTGGGGTTGTTGAACTTGAAGCCTTCGTTCAACCCTTCCTTGACGAAATCGAGCTCGGTGCCGTCCAGGTAGGTCAGGCTCTTGGGGTCGATGAT
Source organism: Pseudomonas sp. P867 (assembly GCF_019891455.1). NCBI lineage: Bacteria > Pseudomonadati > Pseudomonadota > Gammaproteobacteria > Pseudomonadales > Pseudomonadaceae > Pseudomonas > Pseudomonas sp. P867. The sequence goes on from NZ_JAFLXB010000003.1 coordinate 384,290, forward strand.
CACTTTCTCGCCGTGACTTTCGAACACCTGGTCCTCTTCAACCACCTCGTCGACAAACTCCAGCACGTAGGCAAGGCCGGAACAGCCCGTGGTGCGTACACCCAGACGAATCCCCTCACCTTTACCGCGCCCATTCAGGGAGCGGCGAATGTGCTGCGCAGCCGCTTCTGTCATGCTGATAGCCATCGTTGACTCCTTACTCGTCGCCAAATGCTTAGATCAAGCCTTTCTTCTGCTTGTAGTCGCGAACCGCCGCCTTGATGGCGTCTTCAGCGAGTACGGAGCAGTGGATTTTCACTGGCGGCAGGGCCAGTTCTTCGGCCAGCTGGGTGTTGCTGATGGTGACAGCCTCATCCAGGGACTTGCCTTTCATCCACTCGGTCGCAAGGGAACTGGAGGCGATGGCCGAACCGCAGCCATAGGTCTTGAACTTGGCATCTTCGATAATGCCCTGTTCGTTGACCTTGATCTGCAGGCGCATCACATCGCCGCACGCCGGAGCGCCGACCATGCCGGTGCCGACATCAGGATCTTCCGCGTTCATCTTGCCGACGTTGCGCGGGTTTTCGTAGTGGTCGATGACCTTTTCGCTGTAAGCCATGGTACTGAATCCTCACTCATCAGGGCCGCTCTGGAACCCTGTAGAAACGCCTGCGTTTACCGCCACGTTCCTACAGAGCTTGGGTGGCGGCTTCTATATTTAGTGTGCCGCCCACTCGATCTTGGAAATATCGACACCGTCTTTGTACATGTCCCACAGCGGCGACAGAACGCGCAGCTTGTTGACGGCTTCGCAGACCTTCTGCGCGGCATAGTCGACTTGCTCTTCAGTGGTGAAGCGGCCGAACGTAAAGCGGATCGAGCTGTGTGCCAGTTCGTCGTTGCGGCCCAGGGCGCGCAATACATACGAAGGCTCAAGGGATGCCGAGGTACAGGCCGAACCGGACGAGACCGCCAGGTCCTTGAGCGCCATGATCAGCGACTCGCCTTCGACATAGTTGAAGCTCAAATTCAGGTTGTGCGGTACACGGGCAGTCATGCTGCCGTTGATGTACAGCTCTTCAAGGTTCTCGACCTGCTTGTAGAAGCGATCACTCAGGGCCTTGATACGTACATTTTCGGCAGCCATGTCTTCCTTGGCTACGCGGAAGGCTTCACCCATGCCGACGATCTGGTGGGTCGCCAGGGTGCCCGAACGCATGCCGCGTTCGTGGCCGCCACCGTGCATGGTCGCTTCGATGCGCACGCGTGGCTTGCGGCTGACGTAGAGAGCGCCGATGCCTTTAGGGCCGTAAGTCTTGTGGGCCGAGAACGACATCAGGTCGACTTTCAGCTTGGACAGGTCGATATCGACCTTGCCGGTGGACTGAGCAGCGTCGACGTGTAGCAACACACCCTTGGAGCGCGTCAGCTCGCCGATGGCGGCGATGTCGTTGATGGTACCGATTTCGTTGTTCACGTGGATCACGGAAACCAGGATGGTGTCTTCACGCATCGCGGCTTCGATCATCGCAGGGGTGACGATACCGTCGGTGGTGGGCTCAAGGTAAGTCACCTCGAAACCTTCACGCTCCAGTTGGCGCATGGTGTCGAGGACAGCCTTGTGCTCAATCTTGGTGGTGATCAGGTGCTTGCCCTTGGTTGCGTAGAAATGCGCCGCACCCTTGATAGCCAGGTTGTCGGACTCGGTAGCACCGGACGTCCAGACGATTTCACGCGGGTCGGCGTTGACCAGATCAGCGACCTGGCGACGCGCGTTCTCGACCGCTTCCTCGGCCTTCCAGCCGAATACGTGGGAACGGGAGGCCGGGTTGCCGAAGTTTCCGTCAACCAGCAGGCATTCGCTCATTTTTTGCGCAACACGCGGATCAACCGGGGTGGTCGCTGAGTAATCAAGGTAAATCGGCAATTTCATGGACTTTCTCCTAAATCAGGCTGGCTGGCACGCCGTTAGCTCTTCGGCTGTCACTCGACGGCGGACGCTTCGATCTTGTCCAGACGCGGCGCCTTGGTATTGCAACGGCGCTGGTCCTGACGCTGGGCTACTTCTTGCACCTCACGGCGAGTCACAAGATCAGCCAAGCTGATACCACTCAAAAACTCATGGATCTGCAGGCTCAAGTCACACCACAAGTGGTGTGTCAGGCAGGTGTCGCCGGCATGGCAATCACCCAAACCCTGGCATTTGGTGGCATCGACGGATTCGTTGACCGCGTCGATCACCTGGGCCACCTGAATGCCCTGCATGTCGCGGGACAATTGATAGCCACCACCTGGACCACGAACGCTGGAAACCAGATTGCTGCGGCGCAATTTGGCGAACAGCTGCTCGAGGTAGGACAGGGAAATGCCTTGGCGCTCGGAGATATCGGCCAGGGACACCGGCCCAGTTTGCGCGTGCAGGGCCAGGTCAAGCATGGCGGTCACCGCGTATCGGCCTTTTGTAGTCAGTCTCATGGACAAGTACCAAGGTGTTTCAGAATGGGAGCAAGTATGCGATTCCCGAGTATTTAAGTCAACTATAAGACCTAGTACCTTAGTCAGGAATACCCGTAAAAAGGGCGCGCGAATCATAGCAGGATGGGGTGGGATGGACCAGCGGGAACAGGGCCTGGCAGAGATCTCGAGACCAATGGAGATCAAAATGTGGGAGGGGGGCTTGCTCCCGATGACTGAATGTCAGTCACTTATCAGTTAGCTGACCCACCGTTATCGGGAGCAAGCCCCCTCCCACAGGGATCTCTGGCGGCCTTGGGACTTCAGCTTGCCTTGGTGGCGGCCTCGTCCTTGATCTCGGCGAAGTCCTCTTCGCGCAACTCAGGCAGATCCTTCGCACAGTATGGGCTGCCCAGATCCTTCAGCGCACCACACATACCGTCCAGCTTGCCGTCCACTGCTTGCAGATGATCAAGCAGCTGACCAATGGCGCGAGCCACCGGATCGGGCATGTCTTCGCTGACGCCATAGGCGTCAAAACCGATCTTCTCGGCCATGGCCTTGCGCTTGGCCTCCTGCTCGTCGCCGACCTCTGGTTTGACGATGATGCGACCCGGAATACCCACCACGGTGGCGCCAGCAGGTACAGCCTTGGTCACCACGGCGTTGGAACCTACCTTGGCACCGGCACCCACGGTAAAGGGCCCCAGCACCTTGGCGCCCGCCCCCACCACCACACCATTTTCCAGGGTCGGGTGACGCTTGCCTTTATTCCATGTAGTACCGCCCAGGGTCACACCTTGGTAAAGCGTCACGTCATCACCGATCTCGGCGGTCTCGCCTATGACAATACCCATGCCATGGTCGATAAAGAAGCGACGGCCCACCTTGGCGCCCGGATGAATCTCGATGCCGGTCAACCAGCGACCGAAGTTCGACACCAGCCGGGCCAGCCATTTCCAGCCCATGCCCCACAAGGCGCCGGACAGACGGTGAATCCAGATCGCGTGCAGGCCCGGATAGCAGGTCAGCACTTCAAAGGCGTTGCGCGCCGCCGGGTCACGATGGAAAACACTCTGGATATCTTCTCGCAAACGCTCGAACATTTTTAATCCTTCCGCTTAAGAAGCTCACCACGGGCCGCTTTCTGGGTTTCCGTGAGGATGCCACGCAATATATTCATCTCCGCCCGGCTCACCGAGCTGCGACCGTACAAACGACGCAGGCGCGCCATCAAGTGCCGTGGCTTTTCAGGATCGAGGAATTCGATGGCCACCAGGGTTTGCTCCAGGTGCTCATAGAACCGCTCCAGCTCGTCCATGGTGGCCAGCTCACCACTTTTGGTCGACGCCACTTCGTCCTTTTCCACTTTGCTCGGCTGGCCGGCAGCAGCCAGCCAGGCCATGCGCACTTCGTACGTCAACACTTGCACCGCCGCCCCGAGGTTCAGCGAGCTGAACTCAGGGTCTGAGGGGATATGCACGTGATAATGACATCGCTGCAGCTCTTCGTTGGTGAGGCCGGAATCTTCACGGCCAAATACCAAGGCAATTTCGGCACCGCCGATGGCCTCTTCCACCACTTTGGTGCCGCACTCACGCGGATCCAGCAGCGGCCAGGGGATACGCCGATCGCGAGCGCTGGTGCCGAGCACCAGGTTGCAGCCGACCAGAGCCTCTTCCAGGGTGGCGACGATCTGGGCGTTTGCCAGCAGGTCATTGGCGCCGGATGCACGGGCATCGGCCTCGTGGTGCGGGAACACCCGCGGTTCGACCAGCACCAGGCGCGTCAGCCCCATGTTTTTCATGGCTCGCGCCACCCCGCCGATATTGCCGGGATGACTGGTATTGACCAAGACGACACGAATGTTTTGCAGCAAGGGAGGCGCTCTCGGACACGGGAAAGGGGAGCAAATCTTACAGAACAGCCTAAGGTTATGCCATGAAAGCTAACGTCGTCCTTCACCTGAGGAAAGTTTCTGCTAGAATGCCCGGCTTTCTTTAACAACCTTAGGTGACACATCCATGCAGCCCATGCTGAATATCGCGCTGCGCGCCGCCCGCAGCGCCAGTGAATTGATCTTCCGCTCCATCGAGCGCCTGGATACCATCAAGGTCGACGAAAAAGACGCCAAGGATTATGTATCCGAGGTGGATCGCGCCGCCGAACAGAAGATCATCGACGCCCTGCGCAAGGCCTACCCTACCCACGGCATCCTCGGCGAAGAAACCGGCCTGCACAAAGGTAGCGGCGAAGGCGAAGACTACCTGTGGATCATCGACCCACTGGATGGCACCACCAACTTCCTGCGCGGCATCCCGCACTTTGCCGTGAGCATCGCCTGCAAATACCGTGGCCGCCTGGAACACGCTGTTGTGCTGGATCCGGTGCGCCAGGAAGAGTTCACCGCCAGCCGTGGCCGTGGCGCCCAGCTCAATGGTCGTCGCTTGCGCGTCAGCGGTCGCACCAGCCTGGAAGGCGCCCTGCTGGGCACCGGCTTCCCGTTCCGTGACGACCAGATGGACAACCTGGAAAACTACCTGGGCATGTTCCGTGCCCTGGTTGGCCAGACCGCCGGTATCCGCCGCGCCGGTGCAGCCAGCCTGGACCTGGCCTATGTCGCCGCCGGTCGTTTTGATGCATTCTGGGAATCGGGCCTGTCCGAGTGGGACATGGCAGCAGGCGCTCTGCTGATCCAGGAAGCAGGCGGCCTGGTGAGCGATTTCACCGGCGGTCACGACTTCCTGGAGAAAGGCCACGTGGTTGCCGGCAACACCAAATGCTTCAAGGCCGTACTGACGGCGATCCAGCCGCACCTGCCGGCTTCGCTGAAGCGTTAAGCGAGCGAGCACAAAAAAGCACCCCTAGGGGTGCTTTTTTTATGCGTGGGATTTAGCAAAAAACCAATTCCAAATGCTCAATACAATCCAATGTGGGAGCTGGCTTGCCTGCGATGACGGGCTGCCAACCAAGTGATTAGTTGCTGACCCACCGCTATCGCAGGCAAGCCAGCTCCCACATTTGGATCGAAGCCAGGCCTGGGGATTACTGCTGGTTCTGACCCAGGATCAGACGACCTTCTTTGTCGACTGGAATCTGGCCGCCTGGATCACGCTCCATACGCACAGTCCCTTCCTTGCCATCCAGGTTGTAACGCACGTCATAACCGACAACCTTGTCGCTGATGTCGTTAACAGTGTTACAGCGGGTTTGCGTGGTGGTGTAGGTATCACGGTTCTGCATGCCTTCCTGAACCTTGTTACCGGCGTAACCGCCACCAACCGCACCGGCCACGGTGGCCAGCTTCTTACCATTACCGCCACCGATCTGGTTACCCAACAGGCCACCTGCAAGGGCGCCGACCACGGTACCGGCGATTTGATGTTGATCCTGCACCGGACGTTGCCGGGTCACAGTGACGTCCTTGCAGACCTCACGCGGGGTTTTGATCTGGGTTTTAACCGGCTGTACCGCCAGTACTTGCGCATACTCAGGGCCGCTTTTTACCAGGCTGTAGGTGGCAACAGCACCCCCGGCAGTCACACCGACAGCACCCAATACCGCACCAACCAGCAACGACTTGTTCACGTTGAACCTCCTGACCATCACAAACGGATCGAAAGATCCGCGCTATACCCAGCCTTGGAGCAAAAAAAAAGGCGCGAGTTCAATACTCGCGCCCTTCTTGTAACAGCCGATCAACTAACGCCCATCAAGGGCGGTCGTCGACCTCCTTGCCAGTAGCAGCAGGAGGGATCAAGTCTTCGCTGTTGAGGTTGAGCCAGATCAGCACCACGTTGGCAATGTAGATCGACGAGTAGGTACCCGCCAGAACACCGATGAACAGCGCCAGCGAGAAGCCCCACAGGTTGTCGCCCCCGAAGATCATCAGCGCGGCGATCGCCAGCAAGGTGGAGATCGACGTCGCCATGGTCCGCAGCAGCGTCTGGGTGGTGGAGATGTTGATATTCTCGATCAACGTCGCCTTGCGCAGCACCCGGAAGTTCTCACGAACCCGGTCGAATACCACGATGGTGTCGTTGAGCGAGTAACCAATGATCGCCAGCACGGCCGCCAATACGGTCAGGTCGAAGGTGATCTGGAAGTAGGCCAGGATCCCCACGGTCACGATCACGTCGTGGATCAGCGACACAATGGCGCCGACACCGAACTTCCACTGAAAGCGGAAGGCCAGGTAGATCATGATGCCGACCAGCGCCATCAGCATGCCGAGGCCGCCCTGGTCGCGCAGCTCTTCACCGACCTGCGGGCCGACGAACTCGACGCGCTTGACCGATGCCGGGTTGTCGCCGCCGACCTTCTGCAAGGCCTCCGCTACCTGGTGACCCAGTTGCGGGTCTTCGCCAGGCATACGCACCAGCAGGTCAGTAGTGGCGCCGAAGCTCTGCACCACCGCCTCGTGATAGCCGGCCTTGACCAGCTCATTGCGCACCAGGGTGACATCGGCCGGCTTCTCGTAGGTCAGCTCGATAAGCGTACCGCCGGTGAAGTCCAGCCCGTAGTTCAGGCCCTTATGGAACCAGCTGAACAACGCCAGAACGGTAAGGAGCACGGTGACGCCGAACGCAACGTTGCGAACGCCCATGAAGTTGATTGTACGTAACATGGCAGCCCCTTAAATCCACAACTTCTTGAAGTCACGCCCGCCAAAGATCAGGTTGACCATTGCGCGGGTCACCATGATGGCCGTGAACATCGAGGTAAAGATACCCAGGGACATGGTCACCGCAAAACCTTTGACAGGGCCGGTGCCCATGGCAAAGAGAATCCCGCCGACCAGCAAAGTGGTCAAGTTGGAGTCGAGAATCGCGGTAAATGCCCGGCCGAAGCCTTCGTTGATAGCACGCTGTACGGTCATGCCGGCGGCGATCTCTTCACGGATACGCGAGAAGATCAGCACGTTGGCGTCAACCGCCATACCCATGGTAAGCACGATACCGGCGATACCCGGCAAGGTCAGCGTCGCGCCCAGCAGCGACATCAGCGCCAGCAGCATCACCATGTTGCCCGCCAGTGCGACGGTGGCGATAACGCCGAAGAAGCGGTAGATGGCGATGATGAACAGCGACACGAACAACATGCCCCACAGCGCCGCATCCACACCCTTGGTGATGTTGTCGGCACCCAGGCTCGGGCCGATGGTACGTTCTTCAGCGAAGTACATCGGCGCCGCCAGGCCACCAGCACGCAGCAGCAGCGCCAGCTCGGAGGACTCACCCTGGCCGTTCAGGCCAGTGATGCGGAACTGCGCACCCAGCGGCGACTGGATGGTCGCCAGGCTGATGATCTTTTTCTCTTCCTTGAAGGTCTGCACCGGCACGTCTTTCTCGACGCCGTTGACCATCTGCTTGGTATAGGTGGTAACGGGGCGCTGCTCGATGAAGATCACCGCCATGCTGCGACCGACGTTGCTGCGCGTGGCGCGACTCATCAGTTCGCCACCGTGGCCATCCAGGCGGATGTTCACTTCGGGCGTACCGTGCTGCGAGTCGAAACCGGCCTTGGCATCGGTCACCTGGTCACCAGTGATGATCAAGCCACGCTCGATCAACGCAGGAGGACGATTGCCCTCGCGGAACTCGAACTCTTCGGAGGTCGCACGAGTGGCACCCGGCTCAGCTGCAAGGCGGAATTCCAGGTTGGCGGTTTTACCAAGGATACGCTTGGCTTCAGCAGTGTCCTGTACACCCGGCAACTCAACCACGATACGGTTGGCGCCCTGGCGCTGCACGATCGGCTCGGCCACACCCAGCTCGTTGACGCGGTTACGTACCGTGGTCAAGTTCTGCTTGATGGAGTACTCGCGGATCTCGGCGATCTTGGCCGGGCTCATCGCCAGGCGCAACACAGCCTGACCATTCAAGTCGGCCGGCACGATGTCGAAGTCATTGAAATTCTTGCGGATCAGCGCACGGGCCTGCTCGCGGGAAGCTTCGTCAGCAAAACCCAGCTGGATGGCACCGTTGAGCTGCGGCAAGCTGCGATAACGCAGTTTCTCTTTGCGCAGCAGGCTCTTCACGTCGCCTTCATAGACTTTCAGACGCGCGTCGAGGGCCTTGTCCATGTCGACTTCCAGCAGGAAGTGCACGCCACCGGACAAGTCCAGGCCCAGCTTCATCGGGTGCGCGCCAATGCTGCGCAGCCATTGAGGCGTGGTCTGTGCCAGGTTCAATGCAACGACGTAGTCGTCACCCATGACCTTGCGTACAACGTCCTTGGCCGGCAATTGGTCTTCTTGCTTGGTCAGGCGCAACAAGCCGCCTTTGGAACCAGCTGCCAAGGTTGCCGCTTTAACCTGGATGCCCGCGTCAGTCAGCGCTTTGCTAGCGCGCTCCAGATCAGCCTGACTGACCTGCAGCGAAGTGCTGGCGCCAGAGATCTGGATCGCCGGGTCATCAGGATAGAGATTGGGAGCGGAATAAATAAAACCGATCGCCAGCACCGCCAGGATCAGTACGTATTTCCACAGAGGGTATTTGTTCAGCATCACGCCGCCCGCTTATAACGCGGGGCGCCTTGCGCGCCCCGTCGATTGGTAAAGGTTGTTACTTAGATCGCTTTGAGCGTGCCCTTAGGCAGCGTGGCGGCGATGGCGCCCTTCTGGAACTTCATTTCTACGGTGTCGGAGACTTCCAGTACCACGAAAGCATCGGAAACCTTGGTGATCTTGCCGGCGATGCCGCCAGTGGTCACGACTTCGTCGCCTTTTTGCAGGCTGCCCAGCAGGTTTTTCTGCTCTTTGGCGCGCTTGGCCTGTGGACGCCAGATCATCAGGTAGAAGATGACCAGGAAGCCGACCAGGAAAATCCACTCGAAACCACCGCCCATAGGGCCGGCAGCAGCAGGCGCAGCGGCGTCAGCCATGGCGTTAGAGATAAAAAAGCTCATTTAGCACTCCAGTTGCAAATAGTGAATCTTAGGGTCGGAAAACTCAGTCCAAGGGCGGCACAGGGAGCCCGCGCTTGGCATAGAAGGCATCGACGAAGGCGGCCAATGTACCCTGTTGAATAGCCTCGCGCAAACCAGCCATCAGGACTTGGTAGTGACGCAAATTGTGGATGGTATTCAACATGCTACCCAGCATTTCCCCGCACTTGTCCAGATGATGCAGATAGGCACGGGAGAAGTTCTGGCAGGTGTAGCAGTCACAGGTGGGATCCAGCGGCGAATCATCATGGCGATGGAACGCGTTACGGATCTTGAGCACGCCTGTATCGATGAACAGATGCCCATTGCGGGCATTACGGGTTGGCATCACGCAATCGAACATGTCCACACCGCGGCGCACACCCTCTACGAGATCTTCCGGTTTGCCAACGCCCATAAGGTAACGAGGTTTGTCAGCGGGCATCAGGCCCGGCAGGTAGTCGAGCACCTTGATCATTTCGTGCTTGGGCTCGCCCACCGACAAACCGCCGATGGCCAGGCCGTCGAAGCCGATCTTGTCGAGGCCTTCCAGCGAGCGTTTACGCAGGCTTTCGTGCATCCCGCCCTGGACAATCCCGAACAGCGCCGCGGTGTTGTCACCATGGGCGTTCTTCGAGCGCTGGGCCCAACGCAGGGACAGCTCCATGGAGATGCGCGCCACGTCTTCGTCAGCCGGGTAAGGCGTGCACTCGTCGAAAATCATCACGATGTCGGAGCCCAAGTCGCGCTGGACCTGCATTGACTCTTCCGGGCCCATGAACACCTTGGCACCGTCCACCGGCGAGGCGAAGGTCACGCCCTCCTCCTTGATCTTGCGCATGGCGCCCAGGCTGAATACCTGGAAACCACCGGAGTCGGTGAGGATCGGGCCTTGCCATTTCATGAAGTCATGCAGATCGCCGTGCTTTTTGATCACTTCCGTGCCCGGGCGCAGCCACAGGTGGAAGGTGTTGCCGAGGATAATCTCGGCACCGGTAGCGACGATGTCGCGCGGCAACATGCCCTTGACGGTGCCGTAGGTGCCGACCGGCATGAACGCCGGGGTCTCCACGGTGCCGCGCGGGAAGGTCAGGCGACCGCGACGGGCCTTGCCGTCGGTGGCCAACAATTCAAACGACATACGACTCATAGTTGTTCCTCTGGGCCGCGTGGCGCCGGGTTACGGGTGATAAACATCGCATCACCGTAGCTGAAAAAACGGTACTCGTTGGCAATGGCGGCCTGGTAAGCAGCCATGGTTTGCGGGTAACCGGCAAATGCCGACACCAGCATCAAGAGCGTGGATTCGGGCAAATGGAAATTGGTGACCAGGCAATCGACCACATGGAATGGCCGGCCCGGAAAAATAAAGATATCAGTGTCACCACTGAACGGCTTGAGCACGCCATCACGCGCCGCACTTTCAAGTGATCGTACGCTGGTGGTGCCCACAGCCACTACTCGCCCGCCGCGCGCCTTACACGCATTGACCGCGTCCACGACGTCCTGGCTGACCTCCAGCCATTCGCTGTGCATGTGGTGGTCTTCGATGTTCTCCACACGCACCGGCTGAAACGTACCGGCCCCCACGTGCAGCGTCACATAGGCCGTCTCGACGCCCTTGGCGGCAATCGCATCCAGCAGCGGCTGGTCGAAATGCAGCCCGGCAGTCGGCGCCGCTACAGCGCCGAGGCGCTGTGAGTACACCGTCTGATAGCGCTCGCGGTCCGCGTCTTCGTCGGGGCGGTCTATATAAGGAGGCAACGGCATATGGCCGACCCGATCCAGCAACGGCAGCACTTCTTCGGCAAACTTGAGCTCGAACAAGGCATCGTGGCGCGCCACCATCTCGGCTTCGCCACCGCCATCAATGAGGATGCTCGAACCCGGTTTGGGCGACTTGCTGGAGCGCACATGGGCCAGCACACGATGGCTGTCCAGCACCCGCTCCACCAGAATTTCCAGCTTGCCGCCGGAAGCTTTCTGGCCGAACAGCCGCGCCGGAATCACCCGGGTGTTGTTGAAAACCATCAAATCGCCCGGGCGCAAATGCTCAAGCAAATCAGTGAATTGACGGTGTGCGAGGGCACCGCTGACCCCGTCCAGGGTCAGCAGTCGACTGGCGCGACGCTCGGCCAAAGGGTGGCGAGCGATCAGCGAATCAGGGAGCTCAAAAGTAAAGTCAGCAACGCGCATGATGGGGTTCGTCTAGCAGGGCCGGGAAGTCTAGCGGAAATAGTGAAAATAGACCATGAAACGTGATTGACCAACGGTAATCTCATCTCTATACTTCGCCGCCATTGAGCCCTGATGGCGGAATTGGTAGACGCGGCGGATTCAAAATCCGTTTTCGAAAGGAGTGGGAGTTCGAGTCTCCCTCGGGGCACCATCTTAAAGAAAGACCTTGAAATTCAAGGTCTTTTTTTTCGCCTGTGAAAAAGTGCCGGGCGTGGCAGTGGGGGGTTAGTGAGACCATGGAATTGATGCTTGAAGCGGTTGCACTGTTCGCCCTGAAGCTGGCGCATGAAACCGAGGACGGCAGCCCGCTGCTGCGCGATGATCCTGCAATGGATGGCTATGAACGCGAAGTGTTTGGGTTGTTGGTGCGCCAGGGAAACCTGGCTGAGATCCAGTTGAAGCTCGATGAGTGCATCACCCAGGCGTTGATTGCATTGGGTGGAGCGGACAGCGTGCTCGGGCGTGAATTGCTAAAGCTATCCACCCCTGTGCAAAACATCTCTCACCTTGATGAGTTGATATGCCCGCTGACCGTTCTAAAGGGCTATCTGAAAGATGTGCAATGAATCGGTGATCAGCATAACGGCCAGGTACACCATCAATACCGCCACCCCTGCATCCAGCCAACGCCAGACCGCTGGCTTGCGAAACAATACTGTCAACCGCTGACAGCACAGCGCCAACACCACAAACCACACGAGTGATGCCGTCATGGCGCCTGTCGCGAACAGTGCCTGTTGGCCCGCAGGTTTCGTGGCGCCGATAGAACCAATCAGCACCACGGTATCCAGCCATGCATAAGGGTTGGCAAAGCCGAGTATGACCGCCGAGCGCAACAGCCCTCTTTGCGAATTGCCGCCTTGAGCATCCGGCATGGACTGATCCCGGATACAAGCCAACAGACGCTGGCCACCAAACCAAAGCAGATAGGCCGCTCCGGACAATAGCAATAGCGCCATCACCTCAGGCCGACTTCCCAATAACGACCCTAAACCCGTGACCCCGAAAGCGATCAGGAAAATATCGGCCAATACGCAAATGGCGACAACGCCCCAGATCGGCCCGCGACCGACACCTTGGCGGATCACCAGGGTGTCTTTCGGGCCTGGGGCGGCGAACAGTCCGATGCCCAAGAGCAAACCTTCGATGTAAAGGGCATTGAAGTGAGGAAACATGGACTGTTCGAGCCCTCCAGGACTATTTAGCGCAGTTGAATCGGCTGATTACCGAAACCGGTATGACGAGCATTCACCGTGCTGCCCAGGTCAATGGGTTTCTGGCGGTAAAAGGTCGTCAGCAACTGGTCCGGATTGGGGTTTGCAAAGTAAATCAATGAGCTTCTGGCGACCGGTTTGCTGGGCGCAAGTACAGCATGGTAGGCGGCAGGCACGGCATGATCGGAGAGCTCTGTCAGCAAGGAGCCCGCCAGCACCGCGACCTCGTTCTCCAGAAGGCGTACAGGTTCCAACGATCGTCCCTTCATCAAGACCAGCCCTTCGCGGGTAGGCTTGATAAACGAAAGCATATGCCCGTCTTCATGAGGATCTTGAGCAAATTTACGAGAATGGTCTTTGGCCTGTGGACCGTAGACACACAACTGGATATACGATGCCGCGCGAAAGGGGGCCAAGGGTGCCACGCCAAATTCCTCGCAAATGCCATCCATCACCCCCTGGGCCAACTCGCTCATCTGTCGTTCAAAACTGCCGACTGCGGCAACGAAAGTACTTCGGGTGAATTCGAAAGCGGTTCTTTTTGAAGCGTGCGCGGGCCAGTAACAAAACCGCTCGCACAGGTCAGGGTGATCCTCGACAAGGGAGTACTCGGCGCCAAAAGGGAAAAACCCATCCGTGTCCTGGGCAAAGGAAAATTCATCCTTGATGGCCTGGGGAATGGCCGAATACCCATCGATGATCTTTTTGTAGTCCTGCAACATCGCATCAGGAATTTGCAGAATGCCAAAGCCTGATCGGGCTATGGATTCGCAGCATGCTTTTAATCGAGACATAGCTATACCCAAAGATAGTTGTAAAGGAATGCAACACACACTAGGTTCGCAAGCATGCGAGAAACCGCGACACTGGATATAGCCAAACAGAAAGGGACCGATCCATGTCCTTCACAACGGCGCTAGCAGGTTGCGAGTGTGCAGGGCTCACTACACGCAACGGCGAGCAAGTTGTCCTTTTTGGCGAACAAGATGATGATTTTTCAAGGACGGGGATCAACGTACGGATATGAGCATCAAAACCCGCGACACACTCCGAGCACTGGTCGTAAGACGCAGCCGGGAACTGGGCAAATCCATGACAACCCTGGCCAAGGAAGCCGGTATTTCGCGTACCTATCTTTACGGATTAGCGGGTGGCATTTCACAGGATCCCTCGGTACGCACCCTGATCAAACTGGCCAAGGCGCTGCAGGTGTCCCCGTTATTGCTGTTCCGCTACTTCGCCGATTTGGCAGGCGCACCGGTCGATACCCATTCAATGGCAACCACCAACCGAGCCATCGGCCTGCATGATCTTGGCGACATTGTGGTGTTTAACGCCGACGTCACCACGCCCGACCAAACCGTCGTGCTGCCTGGCGAAACGTTTCAGAAAACCTGGGAGATCCAGAACGTCGGTACCCGCCCCTGGCGCGGTCGACGATTGGTTCGAGTGGACGGTGAATACGTCATCGCCCGTCGCACGGCTACAGGCGAGCCCCTGGAAGTGGTGATGGACAGCCACCTGCGCAGCCTTAACAACGAGGTACCGATTGCCGAAACCCTGCCCGGCCAACCGGTGCATATCACCGTAGAGTTTGGAGCGCCGAAAGAGACCTGCACGGTCACTTCGATATGGCGTATCGAAGATGAACACGGGCGCCCCTGCTATGGACCTGCATTCATCCTGCATGTGATTGTCAACGTCATGGCACGCTGAAAGCAGCCTTATTTGCGCCCTTCCACCGCCATCCGTACCGCCAACCCCATCAGCACCGACCCCATCACCCAGCGCTGCACCACCTGCCACCCCGGCCGAGTCACGAAGAACACCGCGATGGAGCCGGCCATACAAGCAATCACCGCATTGACGCTGACGCTGATGAAAATCTGCAGAGAGCCCAACACCAACGATTGCAACAGCACGCTGCCATGGCCGTTCGGTTCAATGAACTGGGGCAGCAGCGACAGATACATCACCGCCACCTTGGGATTGAGCAGGTTGGTCACCACGCCCATGGTGAACAACTTGCGCGGGCTGTCCTTGGGCAAGTCCCGCACCTGAAACGGTGAACGCCCGCCCGGCTTGACCGCCTGCCACGCCAGGTACACCAGATACAGCGCACCGCCGAACCGCAGCACGTCGTAGGCAAGCGGCACCGCCATCACCAGCGCGGTGATACCCAGCGCCGCGCACACCATATAGATCAAAAAGCCCAGCGCCACCCCGCCAAGTGAGATCAGCCCTGCGGTGCGCCCCTGGCAGATCGAGCGGGAAATCAGGTAAATCATATTCGGCCCGGGCGTGAGCACCATGCCGAGTGAAATCAGGCCGTAGGCAAGCAAGCTGGATATATCGGGCATTGTTTAGCTCCTGGATTTTTATGCTGCCGGCGTAAAATCCTTCGCCAGCACTGTAGTGTTACGCGCCATGCTAGAGCCTTGCAGGCTCAGCCGTTAGATACAGATCCGCGAGCAAAACGCCATACACCAGCGGCACCCTTCAACCAGGACAGGCACATGATCGACTTCAACAACAAAGGCTTCTTCAAGCTCAAACAAAACAACGAATACGCCGAACGCGTTTCGGCCCTGCTGATGGACGGCGAAGAAGTGGTCGACGCGTACAAGGCCATGCGCGACGGCGTGGTCTTCACCACCAAGCGCATCATCGCAGTGAACGTGCAGGGGATTACCGGCAGCAAGAAGGACTTCACTTCGCTGCCTTACAAAAACATCGTGGCGTATTCGGTGGAAACGTCAGGGACGTTTGATCTGGATTCGGAGCTGGAGATTTACTTTTCGTCGCTGGGGAAGGTGAAGTTCGAGTTCACTGGGAAAACCTCGATTGTGGAGATCTCGCGGCTGATTTCAAAGCATCTGCTGACCTGAACCTTGGGCAAAAAAAGACCTTGGCGCACCAAGGCCTTTTTTTTGCCTACACGATTCAACAGATGTACCAGATCATAATGTGGGAGGGGGCTTGCTCCCGATGGCGCCCTCCCATGAATACATGATCCGCCGAACACTTGAGAACTCACACCCCACGCCTGCGCAAATATCTGCGATACCAACCCACTCCCAGCAACACCGTAGCCAGCATCACAACCCCATTACCCACCAACCAAAATCCAAAATTTCGATTCTGTTGCGCATCCCCCTCATAAAACGGCCCGAAATAAGCCGACACTGCCACAACCAATCCGTTAAACACCGTCAGCGCCACCACAACCATCCCGATCACAAAGAGCACGCCCTTAACCACCTTCATATGACTTTCCAAAACCCTATCTCCCTGGACTCGTAATAGTCCGAGAACGTCCCCTCAATCGAAAACCCCAACTGAATACGCGGATAACTCAGCCAATTCGTCAACCGCCGCCCATTCCAAAGGTCAATGTGGTCACCACTGCGATTGCCAGACGTCTCATTCCCTCGGCGCCAAAAGTCTTTGAAAAAGATAATGCCTTGCTGCCCCGCCAACACCTCTTCGAAATCCTCAGGTTTTATCTTCTTCGGGCGCTGCAAACCGGGGATATTCGCGTCACTTAGAGCTTTGGCCATCTCCTCAGCTGCCAACACATGGCCCTCACTCTTGGCATGCTGCCAACAATAGCGCACACCTCTCAACCTGCTCAGGTCGGCGCCTGACCTGCGCAGTGCTACGCCCAGGTTAATGGCGCATTGGTCACTGAAATTTTTGGCGCCGTTGGTTCTACAAGGGGCGGCGTCTCCGAAGATTTCCGGATGGTTTTTCCATAGGGAGTTGAACGTCAGCATTAAGCGCTTCCATCGCGTATTTTTCACACGAACGTAGCAAACGCTTTGCCGCTAATACTGAGGTCAGGCGCAAATCAGAACGGTCCTACTTGGGTGTAGGCTTTGGATGCAGGCCAAGGCTCATAATGTTAATGAAAGGCCTAAAATCACGTGCTGTGAAACATGAGGACGGGTGCATTTGTCCTGGTTATATTCAAGGCGCCTGTAAATCAGCAAATGGTGCACAAGTGACCCGATCATCCATCATCAAAATAAACCTGAGCCGCATCCAAAACCCCAAAGAACTTCACGCCACACTGTGCACTTCACTCAACTTCCCCAACTGGTATGGCCGAAACTGGGATGCCTTTTGGGACGCCATCAGCGGCTTGGTAGAAATGCCGGAGACGCTTGAGTTTTCTGGTTGGGATATTTTTTCAGAGCACCTACCCCACGATGCCAAGATGCTGCGGCAGTGCTTGGCTGAGCTTGCGACCCATTACCCGGAGCTTGCGTCGCGGGTTCGCTATTGATGCTTGAGCCTAATGACAACCGACGGCGATACCTTAAGCCGAACCCAGTTCAATGTGGGAGCCTGCGCTTAACTGACTGGCATGACGGCAAGCCCCGCCACCTTCTGATCGCGTTGTGCCCGGTGGTAGCCGTCAGCCTGGGCAGCTCACTTGAGCTGGAATGTATCTAAGTACGCCAAGATATTTTCAATCTTCTGCGGATCACTGATTCCCCAGAAAATCATCCGCGTCCCACTTACCACCGATTTCGGGTCTTCGATGTAGGCCGTTAGTTTGTCCCGCGTCCAAACCACTCCCGAATTCTTCATCGCATCCGAATACTGATAGTCCGGGGTCGTACCGGCAGGTCGGCCGATAATGCCGTTCAGCTGCGGCCCAAAACCGCCGCGCGCACCTTCACCGATGCTGTGGCAGCCGCCGCAGGTCTTGGTGAAGAGTTTGCCGCCCGCTTCGGCGTCGCCAGCTGCAAACGCGGGTGCAGCGACAACGGTGAGGGCGAGAGTCAATAACACGTACTTCATCAGGGTCTCCCTATGGGTTATTGCCGTCAATTATGCCTGCTTGAACGGCCGCTCCCCCAGCCGTTCCACCAGGCGCACCAGATAACCGTCCGGGTCTTGCACGATGAACTGGCGCTGCCCGGCCTCTACGTCGCCCGCGCGGTACCAGGCATCCTCGACGTTACGGAACAACGGGCGGCCGATCTCCGACAGGCGCCGCAAGATAGGCGCTACGGCAGGCACGTCGATTTGCAAGTTGACGCCACGCCCGAAAGGCTGCTGCAAGGGCGCGGTCAACCACTGCCCGGCGTGCGGCTCGTATTGTTCCAGCATGATTTGCGCACCGTGCAGGTCGAGGTAGGCAAAGCCTTCTTCAGCGCGCTGATAGGCGATGCCGAAACCCAACTGGTCAACCCAGAATGCCAGGCTGGCACCGAGGTGGGTAACGATGAGTTCTGGCACGAGGGGATTACGCTTAAACATGGCATTCCTTGGACGTCGCAGTGGCGCTTACCTTAACGGATTATCGTGCTGACGGCGTGGGGCAAGACCACATGCTGGAACCAGCCGAATGACCACCCATCGTTTAAAAAACATCCAATCGAACCTATATACCCAACCCCCACTCCACCTTACTGAACCCCTGATGGTGGAGTAAGGATCATGGCTCAGCCATCGATTTTAGTATTGGAAGACGACGAGATCATTCGGGCGTTAATGGTGGATGTGCTGGAGGATTTCGGTGCGGTGGTGACTTCATTCCCTTCGGCGGATGAAGGGATGATTTATCTGGAGCGGGGCGACGACCCTGTGGACTTGATTGTCAGTGATATTCAAATGCCCGGCCTGCTCAATGGCTACGACTTGAGCCGCGTAGTGGCTCATCGCTGGCCTGAGGTGCAGGTGGTGCTGACTTCCGGCAATACGAAGATCGCCACTCAATTGGGCAGCTCGGTGCGGTTTCTGCCTAAACCATGGAGCACCGATCACTTGCTTGAGTGCGTGCAAACGGCGTTGACCCAGCAGGGACCGCCCATGCATTGATAGCGTCGCGATATCATCCGGACCGAACTCGTGGCGTGCCGTGGGGTCATTTGGAATACAGGGAGCGACTTTTCTGATCCACTGGTCAGCCTTTTCGCTTCTTGCGCTCAGCTGACGACAACGAGTTGTGTAGAATTGTCGCCCATTTTCATGCGTCATTCCTGGCCGACAGGCCCACAGTTCGAGCTCATTGAATGCACTCACAGGCCCATGACGTTGGTGCGCCATCCTTGCTGGAAACGTTGCGCACGGGTACCGGCCTGTTGCATGTCGCGTTGGAAAAGCGTTTGCCGTTTTTTTCCGAACGCCTGGATGCCCAGTGGTATCGGCGATTGCTGCAGGCGTACTACGGTTTTTATCAACCCATGGAGGCGGCGCTGTACGACGGTGGCCTGATTCCGGATGGAATTGATATTGCGTCACGTGTGAAAACGCCGACGCTGGTTAACGATCTGCGCGCTCTGGGCCTGGATAGTCCCACCCTAGATGCCCTTCCCCGCTGCACCCAACTCCCCGCGCTGGACACTCCTGCCGCTTGCCTCGGCGCCCTGTATGTACTGGAAGGTGCAACGCTCGGCGGCCAGGTATTACGCCGGGAGATGGCGTCACGCCTGGCGATCGAAGCCGACAACGGCGGTGCGTTTCTCGATGTCTACGGTGCCGAGACCGGCCGGCGCTGGAAAGACTTTCTCGACTACCTGGCTCATCAGCCACTGGATGCGAGCGCTCGAGCGCGCGCAGTGATGGCTGCCCGGTCCACTTTCAGCGGCTTTGAGCAATGGCTCGAACGCCAGGAGGTACTGCTATGAAACCCGAAGATTTTGAAGAGCTGCTTGCCAACTGTGCCGACGAGCCCATCCGCTTCCCCGGGGCAATCCAGCCTCATGGCGTGTTGCTGACGCTGTCGGAGCCTGAGCTGAACATCATTCAGGTCAGTGCCAACGTCGGCACCTTGTTCGGCCACACGCCCGAGGCCTTGTTGAATCAACCGTTGCACACGTTGATTGGCAGTGAACACGCTCAGGTGGTGCAGTCGATGGCCGAGCACAATACCTTTATCGACGCCCCACCCCTGCATGTCACGCTCAACGGTGCTCAGTTCGAAGGTTTGCTGCATCGTCATCAGAACGTGCTGGTGTTGGAATTCGAACCCTTGCTCGCGGATTTCAAACCCCAGGTACGCAATGGTCTCACCAGCAACCTGAGCAAAATGCTGCAACGCCTGCAATCGGCCAAGACACTGCAAGCGCTGTACGCCATCAGCGTGGATGAAATCCAGGCCATGACCGGTTATGACCGAGTGCTGATCTATCGCTTCGAAGACGAAGGCCATGGTCAGGTAATCGCTGAAGCCTCGGCGCCGGCCATGGAATTATTCAACGGCCTGTTCTTCCCCGCGTCCGACATCCCCGAACAAGCCCGTGAGCTGTATCGCACCAACTGGCTTCGGATCATCCCGAATGCGTCCTACGAACCCGTACCGCTATTGCCAAAATTGCGCCCGGACACCGGCCAACCGCTGGACCTGAGCTTCGCTACCCTGCGCAGCGTGTCGCCGATTCACTGCCAATACATGCAGAACATGGGCGTGTTGTCGTCCATGAGTATTTCGCTGATGAAGGGCGACAAACTCTGGGGCCTGATCAGCTGCGGCAACCGCGAGCCGCTGCTGGTGCCGAACGATCTGCGTATGACCTGCCAGACCATCGGTCAGGTGCTGTCGTTGCAGATCAGTGCCATGGAAGCCTTGGAGTTAAGCCGCCAGCGAGAGGAGAAAGTCGAAACCCTGGCGTTGCTTGATCGGGCGATGAAAGCCAGCGACGACAATGTGTTCGACAGCCTGGCCCACCACGGTAAAAAACTGATGGACCTGACCTTGTCGGGCGGTGTGGCGATCATCGAAGACAAGCAGTTGCACCGTTACGGCAACTGCCCGGAACCAGCGCAAATCCGGGCGCTGCACAAGTGGCTGCAAACGCTGGGCCAGCCGGTATTTTCCAACCACAACCTGGCTTCGGTGTACCCACCGGCCGCCGAGTATCAGGCGGTGGCCAGTGGTGTGCTCGCCATGAGCCTGCCCAAGCCTGTGGATAACGGTGTGTTGTGGTTTCGCCCGGAAGTCAAAGAGAACATCAATTGGAGCGGTGACCCGAGCAAGCCGCTAAATCTGGAAACTTCTGACACTGGCCTACGCCTTCGCCCACGCACGTCGTTTGAAATCTGGAAAGTGGAAATGGCCGGCATTTCCACCAAGTGGAGCCACGGCGACCTGTTTGCCGCCAATGACCTGCGCCGCTCGGCCCTGGAAAATGACTTGGCCCGCCAGGTGCTGCGCGAACAACAAGCGGTGCGTGCCCGTGACGAGCTGGTCGCAGTGGTTTCCCACGACCTGCGCAACCCGATGACAGTTATTTCCATGCTCTGCGGCATGATGCAGAAAGCCTTCAGCTCCGACGGCCCACACACCTCACGGCGGATTTCCTCGGCCATCGACACCATGCAACAGGCCGCCGGGCGCATGAATGTGCTGCTGGAGGACTTGCTCGACACCTCGAAAATCGAAGCCGGACGCTATGTGGTCAAGCCGGTTGCGCTGGACGTCAGCCAGATATTTGAAGAGGCATATTCGCTGCTGTCGCCACTGGCCTCGGAAAAAGGTATCGACCTGTCGTTCAACGCCGAGCCTGGCCTGCAGATCAGCGCCGACCCGGAGCGCTTGTTCCAAGTGCTGTCGAACCTGATCGGCAACGCCATCAAATTCACTCCCCGCCAGGGCAACATCGGTATCAGCGCCATGAGCAACGGCGAAGAGATCGTGTTTTCGGTACGCGATTCCGGTGAAGGCATTGCGCCGGATCATTTGCCCCATGTGTTCGACCGCTATTGGACCCAGTCCGAGAACAATCCCACCGGCAGCGGGCTGGGGCTGTATATCACCCAGGGGATTGTCCAGGCCCATGGTGGTCGGATCGAAGCCGACAGTGAATTGGGGCGCGGCAGTGAATTCAGGTTTACGGTGCCTAAGCCTGCTTGAGACACACCAAATTCCTACTAGCCAAACATATGGTTACCTATGGCCGGGAACGAAAAACCCGGCCAGCCTCACTCAATCAGTGCGCACTCAAAGGGAGTATTGATGCGACAACAGTCCTCCAATTGAGTAAGGGGTTTTACCATGTTCATCGGCAATTCGTTTCACAGCTTCAGCTATAACATCCAGCAAGGCTTAAAAGATAACCAGCCTCCAGCCAATCCCGCACCAACTTCTTCGCCGCTTGACGGCCCCCCACAGGGGCAGGACACGCAACCAAAACCCAAAGGTTCGGGTATGACCTCTCTCGGAGGAGGCAAACTGACTTAAACCGTTACGGGTCACCGGCAACAAGTGCAGTGCAGTGCAGCGCACCGCGCTGCACTTGCGTTAACAAAACACTGACATCCTCTGCGTTATCCTCTCCAGTCCCACTTGGTATGAGCTGCATTTTTCATGCATCAACCCGACATCCTGCCTGCCGTCATCGCAGGTCCCCTGCTAAGGCGCCTTGAACCGCAGCGCCTGGTTATCTGGTTGGTGGGCAGTCGCGCCCTGCCACTGTGCTTGAGGCTGCAATTACCCCAGGGCGAGACGCTGAATATCCCGCTCGATGCAACGCACTGCCAAGTCGTGCCCGTCGGGCGCCATGCCGTTATCCACTTGATCGACGTAGCGCTGAGCGACGCTCTGCCCCAGGACGAGGTCATCGGTTACGACCTGATCGTCGACGGCATCGGCATCGCACAATGGGCGCCGCACTTGCTGTATGCCGACGCCACAACGCCGAGCTTCGTGCTGCATAGCCGCATCAACCACTTGGTACATGGCTCCTGCCGTAAACCCCATCACCGTGCAGATGAAGGTTTGTTGTGCGTCGACCGCCTGTTGGCGCAGGCCCGCACCCCGCTCGAACGCCCCGCCTTGCTGATGATGAGCGGCGACCAGGTCTACGCCGACGATGTCGCCGGGCCCATGCTGCGGGCCATCCATGCGCTGATCGCGCACCTGGGCCTGTTCGACGAGTTCCTGGAGGGCGCCGTGGTAGACGACAGCGTCAGCCTCTATGGGCATCGCGCCAGCTATTACCACCGCGCCGACCTGCTTCCGGCGCTGGACAGTAACGAGACCCTGCGCGAACGCTTTTTCGGCGGCGTGAAGAAGCCGATCTTCACCAGCAGCACCGCTGACAATCACCTGGTGACCTTCGCCGAAGTCATCGCGATGTACCTGCTGGTCTGGTCGCCCACCCCGTGGACGCTGATCACACCACGACCGCCGCAACTGAGCGCGCAAGAACAACTGCGTTATGCCCGCGAACAAGTGCAGATCGATCAATTGCGCACCGGCTTGCCGGGGGTAGCCCGGGTGTTCGCCCACTTGTCGACGCTGATGATCTTCGATGATCACGACATCACCGACGATTGGAACCTCAGCGCTCAGTGGGAGCAAACCGCCTACGGCCATCCCTTCTCCAAACGCATCATCGGCAATGCCTTGCTGGCGTACCTGTTATGCCAGGGCTGGGGCAACCAACCCCAGGTGTTCGGCGAACTGCTGACCCAGACCCAGGCACTGACTGGCCAGGCGCAGGGCAATCATCTGGACGCTGCTGCCCAGGATGATCTGCTGGAGGCGCTGCTGAAATTCCAGCAATGGCATTACGTTTTGCCCACCACCCCTGCCCTGGTGGTACTCGATACCCGTACTCGGCGCTGGCGCAGCGAATTTACCCTCAAGCAACCTTCCGGCCTGCTGGACTGGGAAGCCTTGAGCGAACTGCAACAGGAGCTGCTCGACCATCCGTCGGCCATTATCGTCTCGCCTGCGCCGATCTTTGGCGTCAAGCTGATCGAAACGGTGCAAAAGGTCTTCAGTTGGTGCGGCTTCCCACTGCTGGTGGACGCCGAAAACTGGATGGCTCATCGCGGCGCCGCCCAAGTGATCCTGAACATCTTCCGCCACTCGCGCACGCCCGGTAACTACGTGATCCTCTCCGGCGATGTGCATTACTCGTTCGTCTACCAGGTGCTGATCCGTCACCGCAACGGCGGCCCGAGGATCTGGCAAATCACCAGCAGCGGCATCAAGAATGAGTTCCCGCCGCGCCTGCTGGAATGGTTCGACCGTCTCAACCGCTGGCTGTATTCCCCACGCTCGCCGCTCAACTGGTTTACCCGCCGCCGTACCATGCAGGTAGTCCCGTATATTCCGGACCATGCCGAGGCGGGTGAGCGGCTGTGGAATAGCGCGGGAATTGGCCAGGTGTTTTTCAATGAACAGGGCCAGCCGGATGAGATTTACCAACACAACGCGGATGGAAAGCCTCGAACAAAGATGCTGGCGCCCGAACCATAGCCAAACGCCACTATCCGAAAGCAGCACATCCGCCCTATTCAAACCGTGCAAGCAGCGAGGTAGAGTAGCGCCAGCCACGGAGTATCGGCGTCACCAATAATAACTGGCCCCTAGGGGGCGTTCTCAATTAGTTTCCCCGCCGCGTTGTCGCCTTAAAGCGGGCCAGGCAAGGCGCAGGCCGCAGGGAATGGTTGTTCCCTTTCCAAGGCCTGCAACGCAGGCTGGCCCGCTTTAAGGCACAACCCGAAGGGCCGGGCCTGCTGTTGTGCAGGGCTGCGTTGCTCGAAGCTTATTTGGAATGACCAAACCACGCTTCTCGCGCCTTGCCCTGCACAACAGCAGACCCGGCGCGACGGGGAAACTAATTGAGAAC
Source organism: Pseudomonas sp. P867 (assembly GCF_019891455.1). Lineage (NCBI taxonomy): Bacteria > Pseudomonadati > Pseudomonadota > Gammaproteobacteria > Pseudomonadales > Pseudomonadaceae > Pseudomonas > Pseudomonas sp. P867. The sequence goes on from NZ_JAFLXB010000003.1 coordinate 408,699, forward strand.
GCCCCCTAGAAGCCAGCCCTTGCAGGGAGCGCGCTGATGGACGATACACCCGGCAACGAGCCACTACGCAATGACTTTTCCGAACTCAACGCCGACCTGCTGCACGCCATCATGGAACTGGTCAGTGACGGGATCTGGGACTGGAACGCCACGACTGGCTACGTCTACCGCAACCCCGGCTGGTACGAAATGCTCGGTTACTCCCGAGACTCGCTGGAAAACAACGTGTTCACCTGGGAAAGCGTGATCCATAGCGAGGATTACCCGCGCGTGATGGCGTTGTTTGATGACTACATCAGTCAACGTTCGCCCCTTTACCGCGCCGAATACCGCTGCCGGAAAGAAGACGGCACTTACCTGTGGATCGAGGATCGTGGCTACATCATTGCACGCAACCCCGACGGCTCAGTGGCGCGCATGGTGGGCGCGCACCGCGACATTCATACGCGTAAATGCTCCATTGAACGCTTGCAAAAGCGCAACCAATCCCTTGAAGCACTGGTGGCAGAACGTACCCTTGAGCTATCGCGGGTCAATCAACAATTGCAGATACAGCTGGACGAAAACCGCTCCCTGGCCGAGCGCGACGCGCTGACACGCATCGCCAACCGTTATCGCCTGGAAAAATGCCTGCTGGAAGAATGCGACCGCGCCGAACGCTTTCGTGTGCCCCTGGCGCTGGTGGCGATGGACATCGATGACTTCAAGCCGGTCAATGACCGATACGGTCACGGCGTCGGTGATCAGACGCTGATAGGGGTGGCGGAACGTCTGGAAAGCTGCGTACGCACAACTGACCTGCTGGCTCGCTGGGGCGGCGATGAGTTCATGGTGGTGCTGCCTGCAAGCAACCTGGACACGGCGAAGGAATTGGCCGAAAGGATTCGCCGTGCAATCAAACAGTCGCCTATCGTCAACGACCTCAACGTCACCCTGAGCCTGGGGATTGTAGAGCGGCGCATGGGTGAGTCTCCCGCCGCGCTGGTGGCAAGGGCTGACCGAGCGCTATATCGGTCCAAGGCGGCTGGCAAAGATGGGGTGTCGGATTAATGCAGACAAGCGCTCCTTCCGATTTGGAATGACCCGGCGACTTTATTTCGTTTGCGGCAAGGCCCGGTGCGCGGCTTAGATAAAACACGCCCAGCCTTGTCGAGTACGCGATTCATGAGCCACGCCAGCATCAGCCAATCGATTTCCATCGTCCATCCCATCAGCCTCAGCCACGGTAAAAACGCTGAGGTGTGGGACACCGCGGGCAAACGCTACATCGATTTTGTCGGCGGTATCGGCGTGCTCAACCTGGGCCATTGCCATCCGGGCGTAGTGGCGGCGATTCGCGAGCAAGCAACCAGGCTTACCCACTACGCATTCAACGCCGCACCGCATACGCCCTACATCGAGTTGATGCAACGCCTGACGGCGTTTATCCCGGTGCACTACCCGGTCAGTGGCATGCTCACCAACAGTGGCGCGGAAGCGGCGGAAAATGCGTTGAAGATCGTCCGCGGCGCCACCGGGCGAACGGCGGTGATCGCCTTTGATGGAGCCTTCCACGGCCGAACCCTGGCGACCCTCAACCTCAATGGCAAGGTGGTGCCTTACAAGCAGAAGGTCGGCGTACTGCCTGGCCCGGTGTATCACCTGCCGTACCCCAGTGTCGATAACGGCGTGACCTGCGCCGAAGCGCTGAAGGCGATGGACCGTCTGTTCAGCGTGGAAATCGACGTAAACGATGTGGCCTGTTTCATCATCGAGCCGGTGCAGGGCGAAGCCGGTTTCCTCGCTCTCGATATCGAGTTTGCCCAAGCCCTGCGGTGCTTTTGCGACGAGCACAACATTCTGCTGATTGTCGATGAGATCCAGTCCGGCTTTGGTCGCACGGGGCAGCGCTTTGCCTTTTCGCGCCTGGGCATCGAACCGGATCTGTTGCTGCTCGGCAAAAGCATCGCTGGCGGCGTGCCGTTGGGTGCTGTGGTGGGGCGCAAGGCGCTGATGGACAACCTGCCCAAGGGCGGCCTCGGCGGCACCTACTCCGGCAACCCCATCGCCTGCGCGGCGGCACTGGCTACCCTTGAGGCGATGACCGATGAACATCTGCAAGCTTGGGGGGCACAGCAGGAGGCGGCCATTGTCAGCCGCCATGAAAGCTGGCGCTCACAACAACTGTCGCCCTACCTGGGCCGCCTCACCGGCGTCGGCGCCATGCGTGGTATTGAACTGGTGAATGTCGATGGCACTCCGGCCTCCAGGCAACTCACTCAGTTGCTGGGCCTGGCGCGAGACGCCGGCTTGCTGTTGATGCCCAGCGGCAAGTCGCGGCACATTGTGCGCTTGCTGGCACCGTTGACCATCGAGCCTTGGGTGCTGGAGGAGGGCCTGGATATTCTCCAGGCGTGCTTCGCGCAACTGGACCAATAACGTCACCTGCCCGAACCTGTCTTGACCTGATCCCCCACCCCGCCGAAAATGCCCGACGTTTTTGTCTCCCCGTTTACTACGCAGTGAAATTTTAATGCCTGATTCCTACACCGCAGAATCCGCCGAAGAATCCGTAACCGCCTTGCATGCCAAAGCCGAATACGAAAACGCCATCAATCTTTCACAGCATGTGCCAGCGGCCAAGATCATCAGCGAGATGGTGCTGGACGCGTTTCATACCTCCAAAGAAAGCGACCAGATCCGCGAGCTGCGCATCGCCATCCGCCAGGCCCATGACGCCTTCGACGATGACAAAGCCTACGACCTGATGGGCCAGCTCAAACAATTGAAGGACGCCGAAGCCGCCGATAACGCCGCCCTCGAAGACCTGAGCAGCAAGTTCTCGATCAGCCGCATCCTGTCCAGCTTCAAGGACGATCCCCAGTTTCAGGAACTGGTCTATGGCCTGGCCCTCAAGGTGCTGAACCAGTCGCACCAGGCCATCAGCAACCCAAGTGCCGGCAAGGGCAAGGCAGCACGTGCCAAGAAAGAAGCCGAGGTGTTCGTGATCAGCAAGGATGGCATCAGCGTCACCCTGCCGCTGCGCACACCGCGCTCCAGGCTCAGCGTGGACCGCGAAGCATTCGAGTTCCTGGGGTTCAACTTCGTAGGTGAAGGCGACGAGGCCGAACTGGAAGTGGAAAGCTTTGTGGATAACGCCGGTAATGAACAGCCGTTGAGCCGCAAAAGTGTGATTACTGCGCTGCAGCAGCAGACAGCGTTTGCCGGCTACAGCATTGCCCAGCAGTAACGCGGCAACACCGCTGGACTAAACATCACTTTCAAGAGATAGCACACTGTGGCGAGGGAGCTTGCTCCCTCGCCACAGTCATGGCTGGCTGCAGGTAATGTTTCAGCCAACAGGCGCGATCTGCGCGGCAAACACCTCGCGAAAGCGTTCCATCTCCTGCTGGTTGCCCACTGTCACCCGCACCCATTGCGGCCAGTTCTGCCATACGCGCCCCACCAGCACATTCTGTGCGGCCAGCCGCTCAACCACCTGCTCAGCTGGTTGCTTTACATCGATCATGAAGCAATTGCTCTGGGAAGCCGTGCAGCTAAAGCCCCGGCCTTTGAGCCAGGCGACTGTCTCATCACGCAACCTGGCATTGAGCGCTTTGCGTTGGCCCACCAACGTGGTGTCCTCCAGGCTGGCACGTGCGCCCAATAGGCTGGCAGCGGCCGGGACGTTGTCACCGCCGAACACCGCCAGCCGCTCCAGCAGCGCCGGATGACCGATTGCCAGCCCCAGACGCGCTCCGGCCATGCCGTAGATTTTCGAGAACGTACGCAGCACCAACAGATCGTCGTGGTCGTTGACCCAACTCACACAGCTGGGTGCATCGCAGAAGTCGATATACGCCTCGTCCACCACCAGCACGCTCCCTTGGGGTTTGTTCGCCAAGGCTTGGCGGATGGCCTCGGTAGGGGTCAGGGTGCCGGTGGGGTTGTTGGGGTTGCACAGGTACAACATGCCGGCCTGTGGGTCTGCCGCGAGCATGGCCGGTACATCATGGGCATGACCGGCGTCGAGGTTCACTTCATGCACCGGTGCCTTGATCGACTCGGCCGCCTGACGCACAAGTTCATAGGACGGTGTCGCCATGACCAGGCCACGGGTTTGGCTGGTAAACGCCAGCACCGCAAAACGCAGGGCCGCCATCGAGCCGGCAAACACCGCGACGTTTTCTTCGGCAACCCCCTGCTGGTGGGCAAACTGCGCGGCCAAGGCGTACATGTCCGGGTAGGGATAGCGCCCAGACGCTGCAATCGCTCGCTGCATCGCCTCACGGGCGGCGTCTGAAGGGCCGTAGGGGCTTTCGTTGTAGTTGAGCCGTACCTTGTCGGATTGAGCCGGCACCGGGCTGGCAACCGCCCAATCCAGCTGGCCAAGTACAGGTAACGCCGCCCCAAGCGCGAGAAGGGACCTACGGCTGAAGCTGACCATGGTGACTACTCCTTGTCGAAGTGCGAGGGATTCGCACAGGTCGGATATAACGGTATGACGAGAAAGCAGTTGCCTGATTTAGCGTCGGGACGTATCCCTGCACTCAGTACTTTATTGTCAACGCGAGCCCATGCAACACTGCGCTGCCGCGGGCCTGGAACTAGACGTTCTGCCGGGTATGGACTGATGACTAAATGGAAGTGGTGAGCACTTGATACACAGACGAGAAAAAACCGAGCACTTGAAGAGCAATATCAAGTACTTGATCAAAAGTCGTGGCGAAACCCAGCTTTCGTTAAGCAATGCCGCCGGCGTGACCAGGACGACCATCTACAACATCCTGGAAGGCAAGGTCGTCAAAGTGCAACAGTCGACCATTCGCAAGATCTCTGATTTCTTCGGCGTTTCGTACGAAGAAATCGAGACCGTCAACTTTGAAGCCAAGGAAGTCATCGAAAGCAATGTTTCCCCCCTGGGCAACAAGAACCCGGCGGCAGTGCCTGTGCTCAAGGAAAGCCTGCTGATGCAGAACCTGGGCAAGCGCATCGGCGAACTGGCCACGCTTTACCCACTGACTTACTACTTCGGCAACTCCTGCAACTTGATCGGCGTTCGCCTGGAGCATGCGATTCCCGGCATCAATGAGCCGGGGGACTTGCTGATCGTGCAGAAAGGCGCATCGAGCGACGATAAAGAAAAGCTGGTGTACGACCGCGCCACCAAGAAGCTGTTCATCACCCTTGAACCCTGCGGCAACTCAGACCGCTTGTGCGTCATCGGCGATATTCTTGAGGAGCGCTTCAATGACAACCTTTGAAGGCGCCGTGGAAAACAGCAAATACAAGTTGCTGGGCTTTGAAAATGACAAGCGCCTGGCAGTGATCATGGTGATCGCCACGGGCAAGGTCGTCAAAATCAAGCTCAGTGAGGTGCTCAACAGCGAAATGATGGACAACTTCAACAAGCTGGAAATCAAGAACCTCTACAAGAAGTTCTATTCACAAGCAGGAGCACTCACCGCCTACGACATTAACGACCGCAATGAAAACTCGTGGATGATCTACATCATCCTGAACCTGTTGCTGTTCACGTTTTACATCTTCACCAGCATCGCCGCGACCAAACCGATCTACCTGGAATCCATGGGCATCATTGTGACGCCGGGCACTTTTTTGTACCCGCTGACCTTCTTGATTGTGGATCTGCTGAACGAGAACTTCGGCCTGCGCCTGGCCCGGCGAGCCATTATGTTTGCGTTTGCCAGCAATGCGATGATCATCATCCTGTTGTATGGCTCAACGTTCCTGCCGGGGCTGCCGGGCTGGAAACTCGATGGGCCGTATAACGACGTGATCCTGCAAGTGTCGTCGGTGCTGGTGGCCTCTTCGGTGTCGTTCCTGGTCTCGGAGAATATAAACTCCTACCTGCTGTGCAAGATCAAAGAACTGACCAACTCCAGGTACCTGTACCTGCGGATTTTCTTCAGCACCTTCTTTGCGGTGATCATCGACAGTTTTCTGTTCTGCTTTATTGCCTTCTACGGCGCCATGCAGACCAGCGATATCCTGAGCATGATCTATGTGCAGATTGCGATCAAAGTCGGTTTTGCGTTCTTCAACATCCTGCCTGCCTATGGGGCGCGCTCGTTGTTCAAGCGCTACCTGACCACTGCCAACACATGAAACCTATGTGGGAGGGGGCTTGCTCCCGATGGTGGTGGGTCAGCTAAGAATGTATTTGCCTCGACACCGCTATCGGGAGCAAGCCCCCTCCCACATTTGGACTTCATACATCAGGTAGAGCCTGGCGGGCCTTGGATGCGGTTACTTCAGTTGCAACTTGTGCTTCAGGCTCTGCATGACATCCGCCTTGTTTTGCAGGTAGTCATTCAAGCCCCGGGCACGCAGGTTGCACGCATCGCAGTTGCCGCAGCCGGAGCCAATGACGCCGTTGTAGCAGGTCAGCGTCTGCTCGCGCACCAGTTCCAGTTGGTTGTGGTAATCGGCCAGGGCCCAGGTTTCGGCCTTGTTCAGCCACATCAACGGGGTGTCGAGGCTCACGTCGTATTCCATGCCCAGCTTGAGGGCCTGGTTCAATGCCTTGACGAACTCGTCACGGCAATCGGGGTAGCCCGAGAAGTCGGTTTCGCACACACCGGTAATCACGGCCTCGGCCTTGACCTGGTAGGCGTAGATCGCAGCCAGGGTCAAGAACAGGATATTGCGGCCCGGCACGAAAGTGCTCGGCAGGCTTTCGCCTGAGCTGTTAACGGTCGGTACCGGAATGTTGTCACGGGTGAGGCTGCTGATCGCCAGCTCATTGAGCAGCGACACATCCATCACTTTGTGCACGGTGGCGCCCAATTGCTTGGCCAACTTGCGGGCCACTTCGATTTCCGCCACATGGCGCTGACCATAATCGAAGGTGATGCAGTGCACTTCGTCATACTGCTTCAATGCCTGGATCAGGCAGGTGGTCGAGTCCTGCCCGCCACTGAAGACCATCACGGCTTTTTTACTCATTGCATTGCTTCCTGCATTTGTAGAATTGGGGTGTAGGAGCGAGGCGGGCGGCTAGCCCTTGCTCACGAAAAACGTCAACGATAACGCAGCGTATCCGGTTTAGCGCAGCGCTCAATAAAAAACCCCGCGCGTCTTTCGAAGGCGGGGCTTTTTTACTGCAAGACCACTCAGTGCGCGTAGGTCAGCAACAGCTCTTTCGGTACCTGGAAATCCAGGGACATCATCACGCTGAGCGCGGTGATGGTGAAGATCGAGAACACGAAGAGCTTGCGCGCCCAGACGGTGTCGTCCACCGCCTTGTAACCGGTCCAGGCCATGTACAACCAGTACATGCCCATGGCGGCGGCTACGGCGAGGTAGCTCATGCCGGCGTAGCCACTGAAGGTCAACATCAAGGTCGCCACGAGGAAGGCCAGGATGTAGAGCAGGATGTGTTTCTTGGCCACCTGGATACCACGCTTGACCGGCAATACCGGAATCGACGCAGCCAGGTAGTCATTGAAGCGGAAAATCGCGATGGCGTAGGAATGCGGCATCTGCCACAGGCTGAACATCACCAGCAGCACCAGCGCGGCCATGTCGAAGCTATTGGTTACAGCCACATAACCAATCACCGGCGGCATCGCCCCCGACAGGCTGCCCACCAGCGTGCCGTGAACCGACTTGCGCTTGAGGTACAGGCTGTAGAGGCCGACATAGATGACAAAACCGATCACGGCAAACAGCGCCGCCAACGGGTTGGCCACCTTGTACAACAACACTACGCCCGCAACACCCAGGATGGTCGCGAAGATCAGCGCCAGCTTCAGGGAAATAAGCCCCTGGACCAGCACTCGATTCTTGGTGCGTTCCATCTTGATGTCGATGTCACGGTCGATGCAGTTGTTGAACACGCATCCGGAAGCAACCACCAGGGACGTACCGATCATCGCAGCCAGGAAGATGGCCAGATCGACATGTCCCTTGGAGGCCAGGAAGAAACCGCCCGCCACAGAAAGCACGTTACCGAAAATGATCCCCGGTTTGGTGATTTGGATAAAGTGCTTAAGCGACATCGGGTCTTACCTCACTTCGCCATCATGTAGGTGTGGATGCTGAACATGATCCACAGCGACAGACCAACCAGCAGAACGATCACCAGGCCTGCGAACACAAACGCGATCACATTCTCGCGCTGCTCTTTGGAGCGATCCAGGTGCAGGAAGTACACCAGGTGCACCAGGACCTGAATCACCGCGAACGCCAGGACGATCATCAAGGTGATCGACTTCGGCAAGGTTGGGTACATCACCAGGCCGAACGGGATCAGGGTCAGGATGACCGACAGGATGAAGCCGATGGCGTAAGACTTTACGCTGCCGTGGCTCGAATCGTGGCTGTCATGGGAGTGTGCATTAGCCATTACAGAGTCCCCATCAAGTAAACGACGGTGAATACGCAGATCCAGACCACGTCCAGGAAGTGCCAGAACAGGCTCAGGCAGCTCAGGCGGGTCTTGTTGGTGTTGGTCAGGCCGTGCTTGTTGACCTGATAGATCATCACCGCCATCCACAGCAAACCTGCGGTTACGTGCAGACCGTGGGTGCCGACCAGCGTGAAGAACGCCGACAGGAAACCGGAACGGCTAGGACCGTAGCCTTCGGAGATCAGCAGGTGGAACTCGTTGATCTCCATGCCGATAAAGCCCAGGCCGAACAGGAAGGTCAGGCCCAGCCAGGTCAGCACGCCCTTCTTGTTGCCTTTGTAGAAGGCCAACATGGCGAAGCCGTAGGTGATCGAACTGAACAACAGCAAGGCGGTTTCGCCGAGCACGTAAGGCAGTTCGAAGATGTCGTGGCCCGACGGGCCACCCGCTACGTTGTTTACCAGTACCGCGTACACCGCGAAGATCGACGCAAACAAGATGCAGTCGGTCATCAGGTAGAGCCAGAAACCGTAGACGGTTATTGGCCCCGAGTCGTGGTGATGGTCATCGTGCCCATGGTCATCGACATGGGCGTGTCCAGCATTGGTCACTAAGTTCGACATGGTTTAAGCCTGTTCCAACGAGGTTTCTACACGGTTGGCCGGAATCTTCTTCTCGGCTACCAGGCGAGCGTGCTGCTCGGCTTCGATGCGTTCGATCGTTTCGACCGGCACCATGTAGCCTTGATCATCACGGGCAGCGTGAATGATGAAGTAACCGATAGTGCCCACCAGGCTCGCGATTGCCAGCCACCAGATGTGCCAGATCATCGCGAAACCGAACACGGTCAACAGCGCACCCATCACCACGCCAGTGGCGGTGTTGTTTGGCATGTGGATCGGCTCGTAGTGCTTGGGCTTCTGGTACGCAGTACCGTCTTCCTTGGCTTCGGTGAAGGCATCAATGGTGTTCGCAGTCGGGATCACAGCGAAGTTGTAGAACGGTGGTGGCGACGAGGTCGACCATTCCAGGGTGTGGCCGTTCCATGGGTCGCCGGACTCGCACATGTTCTTCTTGCGATCACGCACACTGACGTACAGCTGGATCAACTGGCAGGCGATGCCCACAGCGATCATCACCGCACCGAACATGGCAACGTACAGGTACGGTACCCACTCAGGGTTGGTGGTGGCGTTCAGACGACGGGTCATGCCCATGAAGCCCAGTGCATAGAGCGGCATGAACGCGACGAAGAAGCCCGAGATCCAGAACCAGAATGCAGCCTTGCCCCAGCCTTCGTGCAGCTTGAAGCCGAACGCTTTCGGGAAGTAGAAGCTGAAACCAGCGATGTAGCCGAATACCGCACCACCGATGATCACGTTGTGGAAGTGCGCGATCACGAACAGGCTGTTGTGCAACACGAAGTCAGCACCCGGGATGGCCAGCAGTACGCCGGTCATGCCGCCAATGGCGAAGGTCACCATGAAGCCCAGGGTCCACAGGACCTGGCTGGTCATGCGCAGACGACCGTGGTAGATGGTGAACAGCCAGTTGAATAGCTTCACCCCCGTCGGGATGGAAATCAGCATCGTCGCCAGGCCGAAGAAGGCGTTGACGCTGGCCCCCGAGCCCATGGTGAAGAAGTGGTGCAGCCACACCATGAAGCCCAGTACGGAGATCGCGCCCGATGCGTAGACCATCGAGTGGTGACCGAACAGGCGCTTGCCGGTAAAGGTCGAGATCACTTCGGAGAAGATACCGAACGCTGGCAGGATCAGGATGTACACCTCAGGGTGACCCCATGCCCAGAACAGGTTCACGTACATCATTGGATTGCCACCAAGTTCATTGGTGAAAATGTGGAAATCCAGGTAACGGTCAAGCGACAGCAGCGCCATGGTAGCGGCAAGGATCGGGAACGAAGCCACGATCAGCACGTTTGCCCAGGTGCAGGTCCAGGTGAAGATCGGCATGTCCATCAGTTTCATGCCAGGGGCGCGCATTTTCAGGACGGTGGCCAGGAAGTTGACCCCCGTCAATGTCGTCCCGAGTCCTGATAACTGCAGGGCCCAGATGTAGTAGTCCACACCCACGCCCGGACTGTATTGCAAGCCCGACAATGGCGGATACGCAACCCAACCGGTCTTGGCAAATTCGCCGACGCCCAGGGAAACGTTGATCAGCACCACGCCGGAAACCAGCAGCCAGAAGCTCAGGGAGTTCAGGAACGGGTAGGCAACGTCACGCGCACCAATCTGCAGCGGCAAGGCAAGGTTCATCAAGCCGGTGAAGAATGGCATCGCCATGAAGATGATCATGATCACACCGTGGGCGGTGAAGATCTGGTCATAGTGTTCAGGTGGCAGGTAGCCAGGCGAACCCTCGGTGGCCATGGCCAACTGGGTACGCATCATGATGGCGTCGGCAAAACCACGCAACAGCATGACCATGGCAACGATGACGTACATGACGCCGATTTTCTTGTGGTCGACCGAGGTCAGCCACTCGGTCCACAGGTAGGACCACTTCTTGAAGTACGTAATACCCGCAACCAGTGCCAGACCACCCAGCGCGATCATGGCGATGGTCACCATCACGATCGGCTCGTGGAATGGGACCGCGTCCCAACTTAATTTACCAAACATCGTTTACTCCTCTGCCCCAGCAGTTGAATGCGCGCCTGTATCAGAACCTTCAACCGCGGCCACTTCTTTCTTCTCGTGCTTGACCGGCTTGCCTGGCTTCATACCTTCGTACTTGTCGACGATTTTCTGAAACAGGTCCGGCTCATACGCGGAGTACAAGGCGACAGGGTTGTTCTGGCTTGGTTTGGTCAGGGCGTCGTATTCAGCTTGATCAAGCTGTTTAGGTGCGGCCTTGACTGCAGCTACCCAGGCGTCGAAATCTTCCTGGCTTGTCGAGATCGCTTTGAATTTCATGCCGGTGAAGCCAGCGCCGCTGTAGTTGGCGGAGATGCCTTCCATTTCAGCTTTCTGGTTGGCGATCAGGTGCAGGCGGGTCTGCATGCCTGCCATCGCGTAAATCTGGCCACCCAGTGCAGGGATGAAGAACGAGTTCATCACGGCGTCGGAGGTGATCCGGAAGTTAAGCGGGGTGTGCTCCGGGAAGCGGATCTCGTTGACGGTGGCGATACCCAGGTCCGGGTAGATGAACAGCCACTTCCAATCCAGCGCGACCACTTGGATGTTCACAGGCTTCACGTCGGATTCCAGTGGACGGTACGGGTCCAGAGCGTGGGTCGACTTATAGGTGATGTAACCCAGGGCGATAATGATGAGGATCGGGACCAGCCACACCGCGATTTCGATCTTGGTGGAGTGCGACCACTTCGGCGCGTAGGTGGCGCTGGTGTTGGACGCGCGGTATTTCCAGGCGAAGGCGAAGGTCATCACGATCACAGGAACCACAACCAGCAACATCAGCAGGGTAGCGGTGATGATCAGGTTTCGTTCATCCAGACCGACCTGTCCTTTTGGGTCGAGCAAGGTCCACTTGCAGCCTCCCAGCATTAAAAACATGCCAAGCAGCGGCAAAAAGCCTAGTAATCGGGGGTACCTGTTTTTACTCATCTCACGACCTCTAAAGCAGCTTGCGCAATGCAGTTGGGTTTTGATCGCCAACACTTCACCCTGCCAAGGGTTGGCATTTCTCTTCGATTGAATAAGAGCCTGCCCGACACGTCATAACTGTACGTTTCACGGACCTGCAGTGAGTTCTTATTCGATTTCGTGGCTAAAGGCCTTGTTACAGACCAATTCCATTTGGTGCGGATAGTTGAAAGGCTGCCGGAACCTGGGGTCGCACAGAGCCTTCCATCTGCTCCTCGACCGCTCCAATGCTCAAATATTGAACAGCACCGGACATTCAGTGCGGGCGATTGTAGTTAGCTAGCGATGTATAAACCATGTCTTATAAAGAAATAATTTTTATCGATTCCAGCAACAATCCTTCACCAAAGTTGCAAAGATTCGCGATCTTATCGCGTTCGATTCTCAACAAAAACCACAAAAATTGCCGTGTTATTGGGCAGATTGCCACTTCCCTTACAGCCTGTAAGGGCATGACCAATGGATGCAAGTGCCCATAAACCAAGGGATTCGCAGATCCATCAAGCTCTCCAGACTCGCGCCCGTCACGGCACGGCCAGGCCCACGAACTGACAGCACAATTTGTGCGCCGGGTGCAAATTTAAGGGTCGATTCGGCGGGTCAGAAACGTCCTGCGACAGCGTCCGTGTGACAACATGTCGCACGCTGCGCGCACCTTAAGTTGCCCCTCGTCACAGCGCTTTCACAAATCCCTACAAACCAAAACGCTCCGGCCTACTCAAGAAGGCCGGAGCGTTTTGTCGCTGCGAGGGGTCAGGCTTTGGGATGACGGTTGCGGTAGATACACAGGGGTACCAGGACCACTGTCAGCACGAACGCCACCAGCGCCCATTGGGCCAGGGACAGGCCGAGGATCGGCGGGTAAGGGGTGCTGCAGAAACCATCGACCTGGAACCCCAGGGGAAACACTTTGGCCAGGGGCAGATCATCGACGATCGGTTGCAACACATCGATGCCGCAGCTGACCTGAGGAAAGAACTGGGTGTACACATGGTGGCCGGCGGCGGCCACGCCGCCCAAGGCGCTGAGCACCACCAACCCTTCAAAGAAGGTCACCGCGCCTTTGGTGCGCATGGCGGCACCGATAAACGCGAAGACCGCAATCAGCAGCAAGGCATAGCGTTGCAGGATACACAGCGGGCACGGCGCTTCGCCCAGCACCACTTGCATGTACAGCGCGCCGCCAATCAGCGCCAGGCAGATAATGCCCAGCAACACCAGAAAGCGCCGCTCCCTGCCCAAACGCATGTCGTCAATCATCCCCGTCTTTCCCTTTCTCTGATTATGGTTGTGCCTGATGGCAACAAGTTTACACACAGGCAGTGGTTAAAACAGAGAGGGGTTAACAGCGGATTAATCATGGTAAATGTAGTGATTATGCGGACGCCACCGCGGGCAAGCCCGGCTCCCACAGAGAACGCATTCCAATGTGGGAGCCGGGCTTGCCCGCGATGATGCCGATACGGTCAATGGGCTAAAATCTATTCAAGCGCCGCCGCCGGGCCGAAGAACTCATAGCGAGCCTGCTTATCCGGCACACCCAGGGCCTTGAGGTGACGCTTGATCGCCGCCATGAAGCCCTTGGGCCCCAGGAAGTACGCATCGATATCACGGTCTTCGGGCAACCAGGCCGCCAATTGCTCCTGATTGAGCATCCCGACCTTGTCCGCCGCCGGGCTGATACCGTCATCCTCGGCGTAGCAGTAGAAGCGCTTGAGCTGCGGGTGCTTGGCCGCCAGGGTGTCCACCCAGTCACGGAACGCATGCACCCCGCCATTACGCGCACAGTGAATAAAGTGCACCGGCCGCTCGCTCGCCAGGGCTGCTTCGAGCATCGGCAGGGTTGGCGTAATGCCCACCCCGCCGCTGATCAGCACCAGCGGCTTATCGCTGGCAGCCAGGGTGAACTCGCCCGACGGTGGAAACAGGTCAACCGTTGCGCCAACGTGCATCTGGTCATGCAGGTAGTTGGACACTCGCCCGCCGGCTTCGCGCTTGACGCTGATGCGGTACATGCCGGTATCGGTGAGGGCCGACAGGGAATAGTTGCGACGCACCTCTTCGCCGTCGAGGACCAACTTCAGGCCGATGTACTGGCCGGGCTCGGCAGCCAGGATCGGGCCATTGTCCACTGGGGCAAAATAGAAGGAGATGATCTCGTCACTCTCCTCCACGCGCTTGACCAACAGGAATGGTCGCGCCCCCCGCCAGCCGCCGGGCGCCTGGGCTTTTTCGTCGTAGATGGCCGCTTCGGCACCGATCAAAATGTCCGCCAACTGGCCGTAGGCCGCGCCCCAGGCACTCATCACCTCAGGGGTGGCAATCTCGCTGCCCAGCACTTCGGAAATAGCCCGCAGCAAGCAGGCACCCACAATCGGGTAATGCTCCGGCAGGATCTGCAAGGCCACGTGCTTGTTGATGATCTTGGCCACCAGGTCACCCAACTGGTCCAACTGGTCGATATGCCGCGCATACATCAGCACGCCATTGGCCAAGGCCCGGGGCTGGTCGCCGCTGGCCTGGTGGGCCTGGTTGAACAGCGGGCGGACTTCGGGATACTCGGACAGCATCATGCGGTAGAAGTGGGTAATCAGTGCTTCGCCGCCGCTTTCCAGCAGGGGCACAGTGGATTTGACGATGGCACGGTCTTGGGCACTTAGCATGGCAGACTCCTGGGTCTTTTTACTCATTACCTTTAGGTAGTCAGTATTCGTGCCAACTAATAAATTCCTAATTTTCAACAGCTTAGATATTTTGTAGTCAATATGACTTCTTACGCTTTATAGTCATATCGACTACAAGGAGTCATTATGACTGCAAAATCGCTGCTCACCGCCCTGCTGCCGCTGGTCGCCGACCTGTCCCGCGAATTGCCCGAAGGCGAGCGCTACCGCCGCCTGCTGCAAGCCATGCGCGCCCTGCTGCCGTGTGATGCCGCCGCGCTGCTGCGCCTGGATGGCGAATGGCTGGTGCCGCTGGCGGTGGATGGCTTGAGCGCCGATACCCTGGGCCGCCGTTTCAAGATCAGCGAACACCCGCGCTTTGAAATATTGCTCAGCAGCCCCGGCCCTACCCGCTTCGACAGCGACAGCCAATTGCCCGACCCCTATGACGGCTTGGTCGCCGGTTTGCACGGCCACCTTGAAGTCCACGACTGCATGGGCTGCCCGCTGTTTATCGACGACCAGCCCTGGGGCCTGCTGACCCTTGACGCCCTCGACAACGAACGCTTTGAACGGGTCGAACTGGACGCGCTGCAAGCCTTCGCCAGCCTGGCCGCGGCCACGGTCAATGTGGCTGAACGCATTGAGCGCCTGGCGCTACGGGCCGAGGACGAGCACCAGCGCGCCGAAATCTATCGCCAGGCCAGCGGTCAGCAGCACAAGGAAATGATCGGCCAGAGCAAAGCGCACAAACGGCTGGTCGAGGAAATCAAGCTGGTGGGCGGCAGCGACCTGACCGTGCTGATCACCGGCGAAACCGGGGTCGGCAAGGAACTGGTGGCCCAGGCGATCCATGCCGCGTCATCGCGTGCCGACAAGCCGATGATCAGCCTCAATTGCGCCGCGCTACCGGAAACCCTGGTAGAGAGCGAGCTGTTCGGCCATGTGCGCGGTGCTTTCACCGGCGCGTTGAATGAGCGACGGGGCAAATTCGAACTGGCCAACGGCGGCACGTTGTTCCTGGACGAAGTGGGTGAACTGTCATTGAGCGTGCAGGCCAAGCTGCTGCGCGTACTGCAAAGCGGCCAGTTGCAGCGCCTGGGCTCGGACAAGGAACACCAGGTGGACGTGCGCCTGATTGCCGCCACCAACCGCGACCTTGCCGAAGAGGTGCGCAATGGCCGCTACCGCGCCGATTTCTACCATCGCCTGAGCGTGTACCCGCTGCAAGTGCCGGCGCTGCGTGAGCGCGGACGGGATGTGCTGCTATTGGCAGGCTTTTTCCTCGAACAGAACCGGTCGCGCATGGGCCTGGGTAGCTTGCGCCTGACCAGTGACGCCCAGGCGGCGCTGCTGGCTTACAACTGGCCGGGCAATGTGCGCGAACTGGAACACCTGATCGGA
The DNA here is from genome assembly GCF_019891455.1 of Pseudomonas sp. P867. Lineage (NCBI taxonomy): Bacteria > Pseudomonadati > Pseudomonadota > Gammaproteobacteria > Pseudomonadales > Pseudomonadaceae > Pseudomonas > Pseudomonas sp. P867. Next base: position 424,748 of record NZ_JAFLXB010000003.1, read on the forward strand.
CGTAGCGCGCTCAAAGCCTTGGGCAACTGTCGCGAACGCCCGAAGATTCTCAGCCTGAGCGCCCAGGACCTGGACTTGCCTGACATCAGTGCAGCGGTGATTGATGTACCAGTGCAAGCCGCGCCCATCGCCACTGGCGACCTGCGCCAGGCCACCGAGCACTATCAGCGCCAGATCATCAGCGCCTGTCTGGAACGTCATCAGCACAACTGGGCCGGCGCCGCCCGCGAACTGGGCCTGGACCGCGCCAACCTTGGGCGCATGGCCAAGCGCCTGGGCCTGAAATAGACCAGGCAACTCGGTTAAATGTGTTTCGCTTGGAAAACCGGGTTTACCGGTTTGGGTTTACGAAACACCAATACATTCCCCAACATCACCAGCACCAGCCCCACCAACGCCGGCGCCGTCCACTGGTAGCCCTCGGCGAATGCAGACACATTCAACGCCACCACCGGAAACAGCACGGTGCAATATGCCGCTTTTTCCGGCCCCATGCGGCCGACCAGGGTGAGGTAGGCGGTAAACCCAATCACCGAGCCCGGGATCACCAGGTACCACAGCGCACCGATATACCGTGCGCTCCAGTCCATCTCGAAGGGAATGCCACGCACTGCGCAATAGGTCGCCAACATGGCTGCCCCATAGGCCATGCCCCAGGCATTGGTGGTCAACGGTTTGAGCCCGGCCTTCTGTTGCAGGCTCGACAGCATATTGCCCGCCGAAAAACACAGCGTTCCCAGCAGCGCCAGGCCCAGCCCGAGTAAGGTCTGCGGGCTGGCGGTATGCCCGGCCAGTTCCGGCCAGAACAGAAAGCCCAGGCCCAGCAGCCCCAGCGCGCCGCCCGTCAATACGTTACGTGCAACCCGCTGGCCGAAAAACACCCGGGCATTCAGGGCATTCCACAAGGTCGCCGTGGAAAACACCACGGCGACCAGGCCACTGGGGATCCACTGGCTGGCGGTGAGAAAGCACATGAAGTTGACGCAGAAAAGGCACAGCCCTTGGGCCAGGCAAATCAGGTGCCCGCGGCGGTTCATCACCTGCAATTTGCGGCTGAGCAGCAACAGCGCGAACAGCACCAGCGCCGCCAGGCCGAAGCGATAGACAATCGACACGGGAATCGCCACCACGCCCAGTTGCCATTTGAGCGCGATCCAGGTGGTACCCCAAATCAGCACCGTGAGTAAGTACAAGAAGAGGTTCATAGCAGGCTCCGACGATTGAGCCACAGTGTTGCGGTTAATCGCCCTGAGGTTCTTGCACATTCTTGCGCTTTTGTCGGGTGACGGGCTCACAGCGCTCGCCGCCGGGAGTAGGATGCAAGGCGTCGGAGAACACACCATGCCAGAGCTGGAATCGCTGCACGTCTTTCAATCCCTCAACCGCTCGCCCCACGCACGCCTGGAAGCCTGCGCCGAGCTCGGTGACGGTTTGTCTGCGGCCGTGTGGAGCAACCACCACGATGCCCAGGACTATCAGGCGCCCAGCCATCACACCTTGTCCTGCTATATCGGCGGCGGCACTGGCACCTTTCGTCGCGACCGGCCGGGTACCAAGGGCGGCCCCGACAAATTGTGCATTCTGCCGGCCGAGCACCAGTCGGCGTGGGTGATCAATGGCGAGATTCGCCTGGCCCACGTGTATTTCAGCCCGGAGCAATTTGCCCTCGGCTGCGTCACCCTGCTGGACCGCGAGCCGCGGGAATTGCAGTTGCGTGAGACGACCTTCCTTGAAGACGCCCGCCAGGCCCGGCGCTTTCACCAGCTGATTAGCCTCAACTGGCTCGAACCCGCAGAGCGCTTGCTGACCAGCAGCCTGGCCCATGAGTTGCTCAGCCACACCCTGCTCAACCAGGTCGGCGTACGCGAGGGCCTGCGCCTCAAAGGCGGGCTGGCGGCGCACCAACGGCGGCGTCTGGTGGAGTACATCGACCACCATGTCGAAGACCCCATCAGCCTCGGCCAGTTGGCATCGATGTGCGCGCTGTCGGAATACCATTTCGCCCGGATGTTCCGTCAGAGTTTCGGCGTGCCGCCCCATCAATACCTGCTGGCACGCCGTCTGGCGCGGGCGAAGACCCTGCTGCGCAGCAGCACGCTGCCCCTGGGTGAAGTGGCTTTGAGGTGCGGTTTTTCCAGCGCCAGCCATTTCAACCAGCGCTTTCGCCAGGCCTTGGGGGCCACCCCGGGCGAATACCGCCAGGCATTACGCGCCTAGGCCATCAAGCCCAGCGTCGTCGCCTTGGCCACCGCCTGTGGCGTGAAGATTGCGCATGAATGGGGTGGATAGGGCGTTATCAGAAGAGTCGATGAACGCCGCACAACTGTTGCGTAATTGGTAACAGTCCTTGTCCTGAACTGCTATTACTCATTTTGTTACAAGCGACTATTCTTACCTCGCTTTCAGGGCAAATGGCCCGCTCCCTGCTGGGGGAGAACAGCAGATTTACAACGGATTGATCCCGTATTCAGTCTGTTACCGGTGTTCACTGACGTTGATTTGTCGCTCCTTGATCCAACGTCTTACTTCGGCCGCTGCTTATGCAGCGGCCTTTTTTATGCCTGAAATAAAAAGGGGCGTCATCGACGCCCCGCGAGATTCAGTGATGTTCCGGCAATGATCAGAGGCTGAACTTCTGCAAGTTGGCCATCATCTCCTTCAATGCCTCAATGTTGTCCTTGGGATGTGCAGCCCCTTCGAAATCACAGATCTGCTGCCAATGCGCCGCCACTTCGTCCGGCGAGAAGCCCGCTTCGGGATCAAACCCCACCCCCAGGCTGCGCTCCCAACGGGTCTTGCCGATCCAGCCGCCACCCACTTCGAACAACCCTGAAGTTTCCTGGCAGGCTTCACTGCCCAAATACACCACCAACGGGCTGACCAGTTCCGGCTTGAGCCGCTCGAATACCTGGGGCGGGATCAGCCCTTCGGTCATGCGCGTACCGCCGGTAGGGGCGATGGCGTTGACCAGGATATTGTTCTTGCGCCCTTCCAGCGCCAGGGTGCGGGTCAACCCATACAGGCCCAGCTTGGCCATGCCGTAATTGGACTGGCCGAAGTTGCCGTAGATGCCTGACGTGGAGGCGGTGAAGATCACCCGGCCATAACCTTGCTCGCGCAGATGGGGCCAGGCGGCACGCGTAACCTTGTAGGCGCCTTCGACATGCACCCGGTAAACCAGATCCCAGTCGCTGTCGTCCATCTTGTGGAAAGTCTTGTCGCGCAGGATCCCGGCGTTGTTGACTACCACGTCGATCCGGCCGAAGACATCCAGAGCGTTCTGTACGATCTTGTCACCGTCGGTGACCGAATCATGGTTGGCCTCGGCAATGCCGCCTGCCGCGCGAATCTCTGCTACCACCCGGTCGGCCGCCGAGGCGTTGGCGCCCTCGCCCTGGGTGGAGCCACCCAGGTCATTGACCAGCACTTTGGCTCCGTGCCTGGCGAACAGCAGTGCATGAGCACGGCCCAGGCCACCGCCGGCACCGGTGACGATCACGACCTTATCCTGGAACTGCACTGATTCACTCATACCGAACTCCGCTGGCGACAATGGGAATAGGCAGAGTGTCACGCACAGCGCCTTTGGTCACAATAAAGACGGCCGAGGCTGAATGGTGCTCGATAAGGCAGCAGGATGATACCCGCTGGAGAAGCCAGGCTCAGGAATAGACCGCTTGCGGCGAAGGCTGGCCGATGCGATCACGAAAGGCCTGGTAATGCCTGAGCACCTGCACCGGCGCCTCGATCTGCGGGTAATGGCCGATATCGGCCAGCAATACCGTGTCGGCGTGGGGCACCAGTTGCTCAAAGCGCTCGACCATATGGCCGCCGGAAATCGGGTCCACCTCGCCGTCGATCACCCGCATCGGCACGCTGCCGTGCTGCATGGCGGCCACCCAGCGATCACGCAGGCGTCGACGCTGGGGAATGTAGGCGATCAGTTTGTGCAGGATACGCGGCCCGTCGTTGCAACTGATCAGACTCCAGAAATCATCCAGAGCGCTTTCACTGGGCCGCGTTCGCGGGCCGAATATCTGGCTGAAACTGCTGGCCAGGGCATTGCGCCCATAAGCCCGGCCGATCATCCAGCCCAACGGGCTGAGCAATAACTTTTGCACCAGGGTGGGACGGTGGGTTTCCGGGAACAGCCCGCCGTTGAGAAATACGCAACTGGCCATCTGGAAGCGGCCTTCGTAATGCCGGGCAAGTAACTCCTGGGCGACACTGTCGCCATAGTCATGGGCCAACACATGCACCGGCTGCTCCACTCCCAGGTGTTCAAGCAACGCCTGTTGCAAGTCGGCTTGCTCCAACAGGCAATAGTCGTGGTTCAGGGGCTTGGCCGAGTCACCAAAACCGAGCATGTCGCAGGCAATCACCAGATTGCGCTGGGCCAGGGGCTGCCACAGGTAATGCCAATCCCAACTGGCGGTGGGGAAGCCATGAATAAGCAGCAGAGGCGTGCCCTGCCCGGCCACCCAGTAACGCAGGGTACGGCCACGAAAGACGAAGTCCTGGCCGCGTTTGCGCCAGGCTCTGAGCGGTATCTCGGCGAGTGGCATCAGCTTTTATACCCGGGGTTCTGGTGGTCCAATTTGCGCAGCAGCGCCGGCCAGGCCAGCGCACCTCCCATACCTTGGGCGCTTTTTGTGACAGCCGCCACCATCGCCTTGGCGCCAGCCAGGATTTGCGGCTCGATGGCAATCAGCTGCGCTGCGCCGTTTTGCGCCAGCACCTGGATCTCGCAGGCGCGCTGGAAGGTGAACATCATCAGGAAGGTATCGGCGATGGTGCCAGCACAGGTCAGCAAGCCGTGGTTATGCAGCATGAGGAAATTGTTTTGCCCAAGGTCCGCCTGCAAACGGGCTTTTTCCTCATGGTTCAGCGCTACGCCTTCGTAGGCGTGATAGCCGAGGCTGGACAGCACAAACAGCGACTGCTGACTGATGGGCAATACGCCTTGCTTTTGTGCGCAAACCGCCACACCGGCAGCGGTGTGGGTATGCAACACGCAGGTCACGTCATGACGCACTTCGTGGATGGCGCTGTGGATGGTATAGCCCGCGGGGTTGATCTCGTAGGGGCTGTCCATTTGCTTGTTGCCGGCCTGGTCAACCTTGACCAGGCTTGAGGCCGTGATTTCGTGGAACATCAGCCCATAAGGGTTGATCAGGAAATCTTCCGTGCCCGGCACCTTGGCCGAAATATGCGTGAAGATCAGATCATCCCAACCATGCATCGCCACCAGGCGATAACAGGCCGCCAGGTCAACGCGGGTTTGCCATTCGGCAGCACTGACCTGGGCTTTGATGTTTTCTGGCGATGATGCAGGGGCTAGGCTCACGGCAACGTCCTCCTTGGCGCACTTGTTATTGTGTCTAAGTGAGAGCCAGTCTAGTCAGACGCCGTGGCACAAGGAGTTGCCTTCGCAGCCAGCTTGATGACTGAGCGAGTCAGCCAAGAGAATAGTACAACGGCCGCCCCTTCGCTCAACCGCGCAGCGCGACGACCAGTTCAGCCAGCCAAGGCTCGGCGTCGGCTTCCGGGGTCACGCTTTCGCTGGCGTCCAGGCGCAGCATCGGCAGCACTTCACGCACGCCCAACTCGCCGAACAGTTCGCGCATTTGCTCGCCGCCACCGCAGAACGTATCGCCATAGCTGGCGTCACCCAGGCCGATGACCGCGCCCGGCAGCCCGCGCCAGGCGGCGGGGAGTTGGTCGCGAATGCTTGAGTACAGCAGTTGCAGATTATCGGGCAACTCGCCCATGCCGGTGGTCGAGGTCACCGCAAGGAACGCATCGGGAGCAAACGCCTGCACCTCGCCCAGGCTGGCGCGAGGGTTGTGCCAGGCTTCAAAACCGGCGTCCTTGAGGATTTTTTCCGCATGGCGAGCGACTTCTTCAGCCGTACCGTAGACCGAGCCGGAAAGGATGGCGACTTTCATCAATCTGATCCTGTAGTTGAGTCAAAGCCTGGGATATTAGCAGTCTGTGCCGATAATTCAGCGCGCAGCGTGCAAGAATCAAGACTTGCCTTAAACTTGCACCGTCAAACACAAGCCATGGACCGCTCAATGATTAACGCCAAGCTGCTGCAAATGGTCGTCAATGCCTCAAACGATGGGATCGTCGTTGCCGAGCGTGAGGGCAAGGACAAACCGCTGATCTACGTCAACCCTGCGTTCGAACGCCTGACCGGCTACACCCTGGACGAGATCCTTTATCAGGACTGCCGCTTCCTCCAGTCCGGTGACCGTGACCAGCCGGCACTGATGGCCATTCGTGAAGCCCTCGACAACGGCGGCGCATGTCGCGAGATCCTGCGTAACTACCGCAAGGACGGCACTCACTTCTGGAATGAGCTGTCACTTTCGACGGTGTACAACGAGGCGGACAGGCAAACGTATTTCGTCGGTGTGCAAAAAGACGTCACCACTCAAGTCAAGGCGCAGCAACGCGTCGCCCAGTTGGAAACGCAGTTGGCCGAGCTTAAAAACGAGCTCGCGGCGCTCAAGGCGACGAGTGGAATTAACAAACTGTAAAAAACCCAGTCTTTAGAGCGATAATGGCTTTTTAATGCCTCAGCCTTGAGCTAGATCAATGCACCGCGACACGCTTTTGACGCAGGACGAACTGGACTTTATCCAGGACATGCAGCACAACCCGCAGCTCAATCTGCGGGATGCGTGGTCGAGCCTGACGGTTAATGGCGGCGCGCAGATTCGTGATTTGCTCACGCGGCTGGCCGCTCACGACCAAGTCACCATCCAGGCCCAGTTCGACAACCAGCAGCTCACCTTCCCCCTGCGCTTGGTGGAAGATGAGTTTCATGCGGTGCATCTGCGCCTGGGCGTGCCGAGCATTTTCGAAGACGGGCCGATGATCCGCCCGTGGCGCCTGGCCCTTGAAGCGCCCGTGGCGTTGGAAAACGTCAAGGGCTACCCCAGTGCATTGTGGGTGCACGAAGTATCATTCAAGGGTGTACTGGTAGAAGTGCGCGGCCGGGCGAAACCGCCCAAGACCTTTTCCCTGTGGTTCAGCCCTTCCGGCTACGAACGTATCGCGCTTCGCGGCACGCTGGAGCGGGAAACTGCCCGAGGCCTGTTCGCTTACCGCCTGAGCCAGAGTGATGCAGATGAGACCGAGCGCCTGCGCCAGTTCATTCTGCACCAGCACCGCCTGGTTCATCCCCACGTGCACGCCTGAGTTCAGGTATCCAGGTGACCACTGAGAAACTGCTGCAAGCGGCGCTGCATCAAACGTCCGTCATTGCCCAGGCAACCTATCGATGAGCCTGCCAGGCTGTGCTCGGCGAGGTCCGAGGCATCGCCAGCCAACAGCAACGGGCAATTGAGCGTCAATGCCAGGCGACTGAGCCGCGAAGGCAGTTCTGCACCGGGAGAATGGTTGGAAAACAGCACCAGGGCTTGTGGCCGAGTTCTCTCGCAGACCAGCGTCAACTCATCGAGCGGTTGGCCAACACCCAGGACTTTTACCGCGAGCTTGTCGCTGGATATCAATAAACCCGCGACCAATAGTTCCAGCTCACGACACTCGCCGGCAATGGCGGCCAGCAACACCCTCGGTGCCGGTGAAGCACACGCCAATTGCAGCCGTTGAGCGGTGCGCGAACGCAGGAAGTTGTCGAAAAACAGCCATTCGCTGGCTTGGCCAAAACGCCCCTGGTGACGCAGCAGTTGCTGCCAGAGGGGCATCATGATGTCCTGAAATACGACGGTGGTTGAATAAGCGCTGAAGATTTGTCCGTACAACTGCCCCAGTTCACGATCATCAAAAGCGCTGATGGCCACCCGCAGTTGCGCCTGCCACTGCTGCCATTCCAGTTCGATATCGCTGCGTGACGCCGTGGCCAGCTCGCCGGGCCGTTGATCACGCGCCAGGATCTTGCCCACTTTGCTCACCGCTACGCCGCGTTCGATCCAGTCAAGAATGCGATGAACCGTGTCGATATCGGTGCTTGAGTACAGCCGATGCCCACTTTCGGTGCGAACGGGCTGAATCAAGCCATAGCGACGCTCCCAGGCACGTAAAGTCACCGGGTTAACGCCTGTAAGTCTTGCCACTTCACGAATTGGAAACAGCACTTCGGGGTCAGCGTGACTATCAGGTGATGCTTCAAGAGACGGAGCAATGATTTGGGGCATCAGCTGTCAGCAATATCCATATGGATTTGTATCTTATTTAACGCCCATTGATGCCCATGATTCAAGATCTACGGCGATCCATCCGAAGTTTCTGGCGTATTTCGGCAAAACAGGAATAATCCTTGCCTGTTTTTTACGTCGCTGCAGCACCCCGCAGCCTCGTTCGTGCGCCGCTTACCCGGCCCAGCGCACTCGATACCTGGAGATACACCATGTCTACCTCACCCGTCACGTTGATGGTTGCGCGCCGCGTCGCCAAAGGTCGCTACGAAGAATTGATGGCTTGGCTGCGCGAAGGCGAGCAATTGGCCACTGACTTCCCGGGTTACCTGGGTTCCGGCGTACTCGCCCCGCCACCCCATGATGATGAGTTCCAGATCATCTTCCGCTTCGCCGATGAGAAAACCCTGCACGCCTGGGAATTTTCCGCCTCGCGCAGCGCCTGGCTGAGTCGCGGAAGCGAGCTGTTTGCCAACCCTTGCGAGCGTCGTGTCAGCGGTATCGATGGCTGGTTTGGTGCCGTAGGGGCACGCCCGCCGCGCTGGAAACAGGCGGTCGCGATTTGGCTGGCGTTCTTCCCGGTGTCATTGTTGTTCAACTTCGGTCTCGGCCCGCTGCTTGGCGAGTTGGACCTGTTCAGCCGTGTACTGGTCAGCACCGCCGCCCTGACGCCGCTGATGGTTTACCTCTTTATTCCGCTCTCGACGCATCTGTTGGCGAACTGGCTGCACCCCTCGCCACCGCGCAAAGTCACCGAAGCCGCCGTATGAGCACAGGGGCCGGGTCGCTGGTATAGTTTGCGTCTGCCAGCGACTTGAGCCTCCCATGATTGCAACCCACGCACCGATCCTGATCACCGGTGCCGGCCAGCGCGTCGGCCTGCATTGTGCTGAGCGCCTGTTGGATGATGGCTACTCGGTGATTTTCAGTTACCGCAGCGAACGCCCAGGTGTGCAGGCGCTACGTGAACGAGGGGCCATCGGCGTATTTGCCGACTTTTCCAGCGAAGCCGGGATTCTTGCCTTCATCGCGCAGCTGCAAACCCATACCCAAAGCCTGCGTGCGATCATCCACAATACTTCGGCCTGGGTCGCAGAAACACCGGGCGACGAAAGCCGCGCGTTTATCGATATGTTCAGCGTACACATGCTTGCGCCGTACCTGATCAACCTGCATTGTTCACCCTTGCTGCAACGCTCGACACCTGCCGATATCGTGCACATCAGCGATGACGTGGTGCGCAAGGGCAGCCGTCAGCACATCGCCTATTGCGCCACCAAGGCCGGCCTCGACAGCCTCACGCTATCGTTTGCCGCGCAGTTCGCGCCGCTGATCAAGGTCAACGGTATCGCGCCGGCCATGGTGATGTTCAACGAAGGCGACGACGCGGCCTATCGCGCCAAGGTCCTGGCCAAGTCGGCCCTGGGCATCGAGCCCGGGCCTGAGGTGATCTACCAGAGCGTGCGTTACCTGCTGGACAACCCCTATGTCACCGGTACCACCCTGACCGTCAACGGCGGGCGGCATATCAAGTAAGCCGTTTGCGAGGATGTTGTATGACCCTTTCCCTGCCCCACCACTACCGCGAAATCCTCAAGGGCCTGGGCGAAGACCCAGAGCGCGAGGGCCTGCTCGACACGCCCAAGCGTGCCGCCAAGGCCATGCAGTACCTGTGTCATGGCTACGCGCAGAACCTGGAAGAAATCGTCAACGGCGCGCTGTTCGCCTCCGACAATGACGAGATGGTGATCCTCAAGGACATCGAGTTGTACTCGTTGTGCGAGCATCACCTGCTGCCCTTTATCGGCAAGGCGCACGTGGCCTATATTCCGACCGGCAAGGTGCTGGGCCTGTCTAAACTGGCGCGCATCGTCGACATGTTTGCCCGGCGCCTGCAGATCCAGGAAAACCTTACGCGGCAAATCGCCGACGCCATCCAGGACGTGACCCAGGCTGCCGGCGTGGCGGTGGTGATCGAAGCCAAGCACATGTGCATGATGATGCGCGGCGTGGAGAAACAGAATTCAACCATGAACACCTCAGTGATGCTCGGCGCCTTCCGCGAATCGAACACCACGCGCATGGAGTTCCTGCAATTGATTGGACGGAGCAAGTAGCAATGCCACAACTTCAACCAGGCATGGCGCGCATCCGGGTCAAAGACCTGTGCCTGCGCACTTTTATTGGCATCAACGAGGACGAAATCCTCAACAAGCAGGATGTGCTGATCAACCTGACCATCCTGTATGCCGCCCAGGACGCCGTGCGCGACAACGATATCGACCACGCCTTGAACTACCGCACCATCACCAAGGCGATCATCGCCCATGTGGAAGGCAACCGCTTCGCCCTGCTGGAGCGCCTGACCCAGGAATTGCTGGACCTGGTGATGAGCAACGAATCGGTGTTGTACGCCGAGGTGGAAGTCGACAAGCCCCACGCGCTGCGCTTTGCCGAGTCGGTTTCGATCACTCTAGCCGCCAGCCGCTGATACTAAGTGAGCCCTATGAACGACCAACAACGCCTCGAACTTGAAGCCGCCGCCTTTCGCCGATTGGTGGCCCATCTGGACAGCCGCAAGGATGTGCAGAATATCGACCTGATGAACCTGGCCGGCTTTTGCCGCAACTGCCTGTCCAAGTGGTACAAGGCCGAGGCCGATGAGCGCCAGATCGAGGTCAGCCTCGATGACGCCCGTGAAGTGGTGTACGGCATGCCGTACGCCGAGTGGAAAGCCCAATACCAGCAAGAAGCCAACGCCGACCAACAGGCCGCGTTCGCCAAAGGAAAACCCCATGACTGATCTGAACACCCTGCGCGCCAGCCTCAACAGTGGCGAACACGTCTTTGCCGACACCCTGGCCTTTATCGCCGACGGTTACGACTACCAGCCACAAGCGTTCACCAATGGCGATGTGGAAAACGCAGCCGGACAAAACGAAGGTTCGTGCAAGACCCTGGGTTTGGCGTTGCTGGAAGGCTTGAGCGATCAGGAAGCGTTGCTGGCGTTTGGCGAGCATTACCGGTCGGTGGTGGCGACGCCTGAGGGCAGTGACCATGGCAATATTCGGGCGTTGATTGCCCATGGGTTGGATGGGGTAAAATTTGCCGCGCAGCCCCTGGCTCGCAAATCCTGAGTCAAATACATATCCAAATGTGGGAGGGGGCTTGCTCCCGATAGCAGGTTTCAGCCAAGTATTAGTTGGCTGACACACCGCTATCGGGAGCAAGCCCCCTCCCACATTTTTTTGCAGCGTTGTTTAGAACGAAGCGTCCTTCAAACCATCGAGGTAGCGCTCGGCATCCAGGGCCGCCATGCAACCGGCGCCGGCCGAGGTGATGGCCTGGCGGTAGACGTGGTCAGCCACGTCGCCGGCAGCGAAAATGCCTTCGATGTTGGTCGCGGTAGCATTGCCTTCGCGGCCGCCCTGCACCACCAGGTAGCCATCTTTGGCTTCCAGCACGCCTTCGAACAGCGAGGTGTTCGGGGTGTGGCCGATGGCGATGAATACACCGTCGACTTTCAATTCGTCGAAGCTGCCATCGTTGTTCTTCAGGCGCGCACCGGTCACGCCCATGTTGTCGCCCAGGACTTCATCCAGGGTGGCGTTGAGCTTCAGGATGATCTTGCCTTCTGCCACACGGGCATGCAGCTTGTCGATCAGGATCTTCTCGGCGCGGAAGGTCTCGCGACGGTGAACCAGGGTCACAGTGCTGGCGATGTTGGCCAGGTACAGCGCCTCCTCCACAGCGGTGTTACCACCACCGACCACAGCGACCGGCTTGTTGCGGTAGAAGAAACCGTCGCAGGTAGCGCAGGCCGAAACCCCCTTGCCCATGAACGCTTCTTCCGATGGCAGGCCCAGGTAACGAGCACTGGCACCGGTGGCGATGATCAGGGCGTCACAAGTGTAGACGCCACTGTCGCCGGTCAGGCTGTAAGGCTTCTTGGAGAAGTCGACCTTGTTGATGTGATCAAACACGATCTCGGTTTCAAAGCGCTCGGCGTGCTCTTTCATACGCTCCATCAGCACCGGGCCGGTCAGTCCGTGGACATCGCCCGGCCAGTTGTCGACTTCGGTGGTGGTGGTCAACTGACCGCCCGCCTGCATGCCGGTGATCAGCAGCGGCTTGAGGTTGGCCCGGGCAGCATAGACGGCAGCGCTGTAACCGGCAGGGCCGGAACCGAGAATAATCACTCGCGAATGGCGGGTATCAGACATGACTCGCTCCTATCGACCGCCCGGACTACAAGGCGGCTGGAATAAAAAAGGGACCACGAAGCACTTGGGGAAGGCTTGAACTCGCAGGCCCTGAAAATAATGGGTGCAGCGTATCGAGGGGGGCAAGATTAAGGAAATACGGAATAACAATCCAGCTCATAGGTGGTCTCTATGCAGTCGGCCCGATTAATCGACGCCATTGCTCCCCCTAATGTTACTGATGATGTCGCCGCTTTCGCCCACGATACAAAGCCGGTAAGGTCGGCGCGTTCGTCATCCTGCTCGGAGTTCACCATGCCCGCCCCCGCTCTTTCCGGTCCGCAATACCTGCGTGAAGGCCTCAAACTGGTGTTGAGCCCCGGCTTGCGCTTGTTTGTGCTGCTGCCGCTGGCGATCAACCTGGTGCTGTTCGTCGGCTTGATCTATTTCGCCGGCCATCAGTTCAGCCTGTGGGTCGACCATCTGATGCCGACGCTGCCCAGTTGGCTGAGTTTTCTGAATTACCTGTTGTGGCCATTGTTTGTGGTGTTGGTGGTGCTGATGGTGTTTTTCACCTTCACCATGCTCGCCAATATCATCGCAGCGCCGTTCAACGGCTTTCTCTCGGAGAAGGTTGAAGTGGTGGTGCGCGGCACCGATGACTTTCCGGCGTTCAGTTGGGGTGAGTTGATCGCCATGGTGCCGCGTACCCTGGCCCGGGAAATGCGCAAGCTGGGCTACTTCCTGCCACGAGCTATCGGACTGTTTATCCTGTCGTTCATTCCAGTGGTCAACCTGATCGCTGCGCCGCTGTGGTTGCTCTTTGGCGTATGGATGATGGCAATCCAGTACATCGACTACCCGGCCGACAACCACAAACTGGGCTGGAACGAGATGCTCGCCTGGCTGCGCCAGAAGCGCTGGCAGAGCATGAGCTTCGGCGGTGTTGTCTATCTGGTGCTGCTGGTGCCGGTGGTCAACCTGCTGATGATGCCGGCGGCAGTCGCCGGGGCGACGTTGTTCTGGGTGCGTGAGCAAGGTGCCGAGGCGATGACGCAGCAGGCCGTGACCCCGTCATAAATCCATCATCACTCAGACACAATGGCGACATGGCCCGCGGTGACACTGTGGGTCATGACGACAGCCTCGCTTCACATCACCCTCATTACCGAAACCTTCCCGCCGGAAATCAACGGCGTGGCCAATACCCTTGGCCGCCTGTGCGAGGGTTTGCGCTCGCGTGGTCATCAGGTCGAACTGGTGCGTCCACGCCAGGGCGCTGATCAGAGCCGACCGAGTGACGATCAACTGCTGCTGTGCCGCGGCTGGCCATTACCCGGTTACCCAGGGCTGCAATGGGGCCAATCGTCGATGCGCAAACTGCTCAGACGCTGGAGCCGCCAGCGCCCGGACGTGTTGTATATCGCCACCGAAGGGCCGTTGGGTTTATCCGCTCTGCGTGCGGCGCGGCGTTTGGGAATCAGTGTTGTCAGCGGCTTTCATACCAACTTCCAGCAGTATTCGAACCAGTACGGCTTGAGCCTGCTCAGTCGCATGGTCACCCATTACCTGCGCTGGTTTCACAACCGATCGAGCCTGACCCTGGTACCAAGCGCCAGTCAGCGCCTGGAACTGGAGCGTCGGCATTTTGAGCGCCTGGGGATGTTGGCCAGAGGCGTCGACAGCCAATTGTTCCACCCCGCCAAACGCGACAGCGCTCTGCGGGAAAGCTGGGCCTTGAATAATGAGCAAATCGCAGTGCTGCATGTAGGGCGGCTGGCCCAGGAAAAGAACCTGGGCCTGCTCAAGCGCTGTTTCGAGACCTTGCAGAACAGATACCCCTTGCGTCAGATGAAACTGATCATCGTCGGTGATGGACCACAACGAGCAATGCTGGAAAAGGACCTTCCCGAAGCAATTTTCTGCGGTGCCTTGCGCGGTGAAGAACTGGCTCGTCATTACGCGTCCGGCGATGTGTTCCTGTTCCCCAGCCTGACCGAAACCTTTGGCAATGTGGTACTGGAGGCCATGGCGTCAGGGTTGGGGGTGGTGGCCTACGACCAGGCTGCCGCCACACAGCATATTCGTCACGGCTACAACGGGGTGCTGGCGATGCCGGGTGACGAAAATGCGTTTTGCGATGCCGCCAATTGGCTGCTGGAGGACGCAGAGAGTCTACGCCGTATGCGCCTCAACGCGCGTCAACACGCGAGCCGCCAGGGCTGGCCAGCGATTGTCGAACAGTTCGAGCAGCAGTTACGAGGTGTGTGTGGGGAACATTTTATCGTCCCAACACAGCCGCACGCAGGCTGAAGACTCAGCAATGACTGTAAGTCACTTCACCTGCCTGACAGACGAGCCCCCGAGTAATGGCCCAGGCGTTAGGCTTTTTCGCGCCAGAGCGCCTGAATAAGCGCCCCCACACAGGATATTTCTGGAACGCTGCAGGATTTATCACCACCCACATGACACCTGTCTTATCAGGGGTGTCTTTTACAGATCGCACCCAAGAGGCAGGCATTCATGATGGAAACTTAAGAGATAACTATGTCGACACTGATAAACGAATCCATGGTTCCACGGTACCCGACTACCGATACCTTCAGCCAGAGGCCTACGGGGCCCGACAATGGCTGGTACCGCCCGCAGCAACCCCCACGTCCCGACTATGGCTGGCATCGTCCGCAGCAACCCTCACAACCCGATTACGGCTGGCATCGTCCGCAGCAACCCACACAACCCGACTATGGCTGGCATCGTCCGCAGCAACCCTCACAACCCGATTATGGCTGGCATCGTCCGCAGCACCCCACACAACCCGATTATGGCTGGCATCGTCCGCAGCAACCCTCACAACCCGATTACGGCTGGCATCGTCCACATCAGCCCACACGCCCCGACTACGGCTCGCATCGTCCACAGCAACCCACACATCCATACGACCAAACCCTGACGCAGCCAGTACGCCCCTATTGATCAGCCAACCCCAGGAGATACGGAACATGTCAATTTATGGAATGGGTGTACGCAATGGTGTCAACATGCCAACCGCGCAATGGACCCAGCAGCAACAATGGCTGGATCAAGCCCGTGCTGAACCGCCAATCTACGGCCAGCCTGGCCATAAAGACACGCTCAAGACTGATCACAGTAAAGAGTTGAATAAGCGACCAGAGTATTAATCGCTAAAGAGAAGAAACTCCCTGTGACGCTCACAGGGAGTCCAGCCTTTTACACCAGAGTGGTCAACGCGTCGCGACTGAAGGGCAAGATGTCCCCTTCACGCCCTTCGCGCACCTTCACGGCCCAATCAGGATCCACCAGCAGCGCACGCCCTACGGCCACCAGGTCGAACTCATCGTTATTCAGGCGCTCCAGCAGCTTTTCGAGGCTGGCAGGTTGCGCGACCTTGTCGGTGTTGACCATAAATTGCAGGAACTCGCCATCCAGGCCAACACTGCCCACGGTGATAGTCGGCTTACCCGTGAGCTGACGCGTCCAGCCAGCCAGGTTGAGGTCGGAGCCTTCAAACTCCGGCTCCCAGAAACGGCGAGTGGAGCAGTGGAAAATATCTACGCCGGCCTCAGCCAATGGCTTGAGGAACTCACCCAGCGCCTCAGGGGTTTGCACCAGGCGTGCGGTGTAGTCCTGCTGCTTCCACTGCGAGAAACGCAGGATGATCGGAAAATTCGGCCCTACAGCAGCACGGGTGGCCTCGATCAGCTCAATGGCAAAGCGCGAACGGTTGGCCAGGCTGCCACCGTATTCGTCGGTGCGCTGGTTGCTGCCCTCCCAGAAGAATTGATCCACCAGGTAACCGTGGGCGCCATGGATTTCTACACCGTCCATGCCGATCGCCTGGGCGTCACTGGCAGCTTGGGCGAAGGCGTTGATCACGTCCCTGATGTCCTGTTGCGTCATACCGTGCACAACCACGTTGCCGTCCTTGAGCTTTTCCATCGGGCCATAAGCAGGCACGCTGGCATCAGGCTCGGTGCCAATACGGCGCACGCTACCCACATGCCACAACTGCGGGACAATCTTGCCGCCTTCGGCGTGTACCGCGTCGACCACTTTCTTCCAGCCGGCCAGCGCGGCCTCACCGTAGAAGTGCGGGACGTTGGGGTAGCCGTTGGACGCCCGGTGATCGACCACGGTGCCTTCAGTGATGATCAGGCCCACACCGGCCGCCGCACGACGACGGTAGTACTCGATGACCTTGGAGTTGGGTACACCACCCGGAGAGAACGAACGGGTCATGGGCGCCATGACCACGCGGGTCGACAGTTGCAGTCCACCGAGTTGGAAGGGTTTGAACAAGGCTTGGACAGGCATGGAGCACTCCACCAGGACGGGATTTATGACGCGGATAATATGGTGAGTGTGCAGCGCTTAGTAGCACTATTGATCTGGGTGATTAAAGGGGTAGAAGTAGCCGAATACCTGTAGGAGCGAGCTTGTTCGCGAAGAATCCGGGAACACGCGTTAAGTCAGGATCAACGCGTTATCGTTGGCGATCTTCGCGAGCAAGCTCGCTCCTACAGTGGGTGTGTTTCAGCTCAGGGCTTTTTCGATGGCCTGCATGATAGTCGGGTCGTCCGGGGACGTACGCGGCGAGAAGCGCGCGAGTACCCGGCCATCTTTACCCAACAGGAATTTCTCGAAGTTCCAGGTGATGTCCCCTGGAAACTCGGCGCCCTCACCTGCCAGCAAGCGGTACAGCTGATGACGATCCGGGCCGTTGACCTCGAGCTTGCTGCCCAGGGGAAAACTCACCCCGTAGTTCAGGCTGCAGAACTCGCGGATCTCTTGTTCGGTCCCCGGTTCCTGGCCTGCAAACTGATTGCACGGCAAGCCGAGCACCGTGAATCCCTGGTCCCTGTATTGCTGGTAGAGGTTTTCCAACGCCGCGTATTGCGGGGTCAAACCACATTTGGACGCCACATTGACCACCAGCACAACCTGGCCCTTGAAGGGCGCCAGCGGTAGCTCTTGTCCGTCCAGGGCTTTGAGTTTCAGATCGTGGAAAGCACTCATGACGAACTCCAGATATCCCATATTCTTTGCATTGCAGCTCTCGGAGCTTACAACCGGCGAGTCTTCAATCATAGACGCCGGTGACAAAACTCGCCTGCAGGTTACTGAGCGGTCGGCCAGGGCAGAATCGGAATCGCCGTCACCGCGTTCTGCGGGCTGCCTTCGATCAGGCGGTCGCTGTAGACCAGATACACCAGGGTATTGCGCTTCTTGTCGAGGAAACGCACCACCTGCATGGTCTTGAACACCAGGGAGGTGCGTTCCTTGAAGACTTCGTCCCCGTCCTTGAGTTCGCCCTTGAAATGGATCGGGCCAACCTGGCGGCAGGCAATCGAGGCCTCAGCGCGGTCTTCGGCCAGGCCCAGGCCGCCTTTGACGCCGCCGGTCTTGGCACGCGACAGGTAGCAGGTCACGCCGTCAACCTTGGGGTCGTCAAACGCCTCGACCACAATCCGGTCGTTAGGGCCGACAAACTTGAACACCGTCGAGACCTGGGCGATTTCTTCCGCCGAGGCCAGCAGTGGCATGAGCAATAACAGGCCGAGTAATCCCTTCATTACACGCATCGGGTATTCCTTTCGTTTAAACCAGGATGAGGTTATCGCGGTGCACCAGTTCCGGTTCCGCCATGTAACCCAAGAGTCCGACAATCGCGTCAGACGATTGTCCAATTATCTTCTGTGCTTCAAGGGCGCTGTAGTTGGCCAGGCCACGGGCAATCTCACGACCGTCCGGCGCGACGCACACCACCATTTCGCCACGGCGGAAGCTGCCCTGCACCAGCTTGACGCCCACCGGCAGCAAGCTCTTGTTGCCTTGGGACAACGCCGACACCGCGCCCTCATCCAGCACCAGGGTGCCACGGGTTTGCAGATGCCCGGCCAACCACTGCTTGCGCGCTGCCAGCATGCCGCGTTCCGGTGATAGCAGCGTACCGATGCGCTCACCGGCCTTGAGGCGATCCAGCACACGCTCCAGGCGCCCACCAACGATGATGGTATGGGCACCGGAACGCGCAGCCAGGCGAGCGGCGCGCAGTTTGGTCTGCATACCGCCACGGCCCAGGGCACCGCCGACACTGCCGGCGACCGCATCCAGTGCCGGGTCATCGGCGCGGGCTTCGTAGATCAACTGGGCATCGGGGTTGTTGCGCGGGTCAGCGTCGAACATGCCGTCGCGGTCGGTGAGGATCACCAACAGGTCGGCTTCCACCAGGTTGGCCACCAGCGCAGCCAGGGTGTCGTTGTCGCCGAAACGGATTTCGTCTGTGACCACGGTGTCGTTTTCATTGATGACCGGGATGACCTTGAGCTCCACCAAGGCGCGCAAGGTGCTGCGGGCATTGAGGTAGCGCTTGCGGTCGGACAGGTCGTCGTGGGTCAGCAGGATCTGCGCCGTGTGGCGGCCGTGCTCGGCAAAGCTGGACTCCCAGGCTTGCACCAGGCCCATCTGGCCGATGGCCGCGGCGGCTTGCAGTTCGTGCATCGCGCTGGGTCGCGCGGTCCAGCCGAGGCGGCTCATCCCGGCGGCAACCGCCCCGGACGACACCAGCACCAACTCGACACCGGCCTCATGCAAGGCCACCATCTGCTCGACCCAGACGCTCATGGCTGCGCGATCCAGCCCCTTGCCATCGGCCGTCAGCAACGCACTGCCGATCTTCACGACCCAGCGCTGCGCACCTGTCACTTTGCTCCGCATCATCTTCAACCTTAGAGTGAGGGCCGCGCGACCCAGCGCCGCCCATAACGTTATACCCGGATACCAAAACGCCGCTCCAGGGAGCGGCGTTCAAGTTTATCGCAACGAATCAATCGCGCACGTAAATGATTTCCGGACCGTCTTCATCATCCACGTCTTCTTCGTCCCAATCATCGTCGCCGATGTCATGGACCGACTTCACGCCGCTGCGGCGCAGGGCACGCTGGTCGTCCAGGGCCTGCAACTGGGCACGGGCTTCGTCTTCGATCTGCTGGTCAAGCTCGGCAAGCTCGGCCTTGAATACCGGGTCGGCCGCCAGGCGGTCGGCTCGGTCTTCCAGGTAACGCATGATGTCGCGGGTCAGGCGTTCGGTGCCTTCTTTGGCAATGGCCGAGATCACATAGACCGGGCCTTCCCATTCCAGGCGATCGACGATTTCCTTGACGCGCTCTTCGTGCTCTTCCTCAAGGATCTGGTCGCACTTGTTCAGGACCAGCCAGCGATCACGCTCGGCCAGGGCCGGGCTGAACTTGGTCAGCTCGCTGACGATCACTTCGGCGGCATCCGCAGCGCTGGTGTCATCCAGCGGCGCCATGTCGACGAGGTGCAGCAGCAAACGGGTGCGGGACAAGTGCTTGAGGAAGCGAATGCCCAGACCAGCACCGTCGGAAGCCCCTTCGATCAGGCCAGGAATGTCGGCAACCACGAAGCTCTTCCAGCGGTCGACGCTGACCACGCCCAGGTTTGGCACCAGGGTGGTGAACGGGTAGTCGGCGACCTTCGGCTTGGCGGCCGATACCGAGCGGATGAAGGTACTTTTGCCGGCGTTCGGCAGGCCCAACAGGCCCACGTCGGCGAGTACTTTCATTTCCAGCTTCAGGTCACGCTGTTCGCCCGGCTTGCCCGGCGTGGTCTGGCGCGGCGCACGGTTGGTACTGGACTTGAATCGGGTGTTACCCAGGCCGTGCCAGCCGCCCTGCACAACCATCAGTTTCTGGCCGGCCTTGGTCAGGTCGCCAATCACTTCCTGTGTCGCGGAATCGATGATCGTGGTGCCGACCGGTACGCGCAGTATCAGGTCTTCACCTTTTTTGCCGGTGCAGTCGGTGCTGCCGCCGTTGGAGCCACGCTCGGCATCGAAGTGCCGGGTGTAACGGTAGTCGACCAGGGTGTTGAGGTTTTCGTCGGCCATCATGTAGATGGAGCCACCGTCACCGCCGTCACCGCCGTTCGGACCACCGTTTTCGATGAATTTTTCGCGACGGAAACTCATGCAACCGTTACCGCCGTCGCCTGCTTTTACTCGGATGGAAACTTCATCAACGAACTTCATAACAAAACGCCTCTCGCCGCATGGACGAGCTTAAGAAACCAAGACATAAGACTCTTGCAAAAATGAGCGCAGCGACCTCAATCAGCGACCGCAAACTTGCGCCTGAGCTCATCACAAACAGCTTTGCAAGAGACTCACTCCACAAACGAAAAAGCCCCGTCGCAAGACAGGGCTTTTCCAGCGATCTCGCAATTAAGCTGCGACAACGCTCACGTAACGGCGGTTGAACGCGCCCTTTACTTCGAACTTGATCACGCCTTCGATTTTAGCGAAGAGGGTGTGATCTTTACCCATGCCAACACCGTAACCGGCGTGGAATTGGGTGCCGCGCTGACGCACGATGATGTTGCCCGGAATGATTTTCTGGCCGCCATACATCTTCACGCCAAGGCGTTTGGCTTCTGAGTCGCGACCGTTACGGGTACTACCACCAGCTTTTTTGTGTGCCATGAGTCAATTCTCCTAGTGAGGAATTAGGCTGAAATTAAGCCTGAATACCGGTGATTTTGATCTCGGTGTACCACTGGCGGTGGCCCATACGCTTCATGTGGTGCTTACGACGACGGAACTTGATGATGCGGACTTTATCGTGACGACCTTGGGAGATCACTTCAGCCACAACGGTAGCGCCAGCAACAACTGGAGCGCCGATGTTCACGTCATCGCCATTGGCGACCAACAGAACGCGATCAAAAGTAACGGATTCGCCAGTAGCGACTTCCAGTTTCTCGATCTTCAGGTATTCACCTGGGGCGACTTTGTATTGCTTGCCACCAGTAACAATTACTGCGTACGACATGGTATTTCTCCGATAATCCTGCTCACCCAGCGCTTTATAAGAAGAAGTATTGGCTGGCATGGCTGCATGGGATGGACGTCCCGAATGCAATTGCGTAAGGCAGGTGCTGCCCAGGAAGTTCAGGGTGCGCGATTGTACGCAAGGTAAATGGGTGTTGCAAGGGGCCGTCTATCGCGCCTTGACACCCGGGGGTCAGGGTCCTAGCATGCCGCGCAACCCTTCTGGAGCGACTGTCGCTGATGCAACCCCAAGCTTTCTACCGCGCGGTCGCGGACGATTTTAGCGCCGTCGACGGCATCATCAAGCAGCAGCTGACGTCTAAAGTGCCGCTGGTCTCCAAAATTGGCGACTATATTACGTCGGCGGGCGGTAAACGCCTGCGTCCTTTATTAGTACTGCTGTGTGGCAAGGCGCTGGGCCGCGAAGGCGATGACCTGCGCTTGCTGGCCGCGACCATCGAGTTCCTGCACACCGCCACCCTGCTGCATGACGACGTGGTCGACATGTCCGGTATGCGGCGTGGCCGCGAGACCGCCAATGCCATGTGGGGCAACGCACCCAGCGTGTTGGTGGGCGACTTCCTGTACTCGCGCTCGTTCGAAATGATGGTCGAACTGGGCTCGATGCCGGTGATGAAGATTCTTTCACAGGCCACGCGCATCATCGCCGAAGGCGAAGTGTTGCAGCTGTCCAAGGTCCGCGACGCCAGCACCACCGAAGAAACCTATATGGAAGTGATTCGCGGCAAAACCGCGATGCTCTTCGAAGCGTCCACCCACAGCGCTGCCGCGCTGTGTGGCGCCACCGCCGAACAGGCCGAAGCCCTGCGTACCTTTGGCGATCACCTGGGCGTGGCGTTCCAACTGGTGGATGACCTGCTCGACTACAAGGGAGACGCCGAAACCCTGGGCAAGAACGTCGGTGACGACCTGGCCGAGGGCAAGCCAACCTTGCCGCTGATCTACACCATGCGCGAAGGCACGCCGGAACAGGCCGCCCTGGTGCGCAAGGCCATCCAGAAAGGCGGGATCGAAGACCTGGAGGCCATCCGTGCCGCCGTCGAAGCCTCCGGTTCCCTGGAGTACACCGCGCAACTGGCGCGTGACTACGTGGCGCGGGCGATCCAGTGCCTGGAAGCCTTGCCGGCCAGTGAATACCGGGATGCATTGGTGGAACTGAGTGAGTTCGCTGTGGCCCGTACTCACTGATTCCGCGTTGATTAATGTGGGAGCTGGCTTGCCTGCGATGACGGTAGTGAACTCACCATCGCTATCGCAGGCAAGCCAGCTCCCACATTTAGATCGCATTCACCACTGACCTCCCCGCTCCCGCCGCAAAACCCTATATAATGTGCGACTTTTAGTCATCCCTGAATCTCAAGGAGCTTTAGTGAGCACGTTGCCACCCTGCCCGAAATGCAATTCCGAATACACCTACGAAGACGGCACCCAACTGGTCTGCCCGGAATGCGCCCATGAGTGGTCCGCCAATGGCGAGGCCGAAGTGGCCGGCGATGAGACCGTGAAGAAAGACTCTGTGGGCAACGTCCTGCAGGACGGCGACACCATCACCGTGATCAAGGACCTCAAGGTCAAGGGCACCTCACTGGTGGTCAAGGTCGGCACCAAGGTCAAGAACATCCGCCTGTGCGACGGAGACCACGATATCGACTGCAAGATCGACGGTATCGGCCCGATGAAACTCAAGTCCGAGTTCGTGCGCAAGGTCTGAAGCTGCTGCATCCATCCCGCGCCCGCCGCGGGATGGCGTTTCGCCCTCCTGATTGATCGAAAACAATATCCACACAAAAAAACCCGGAAACCGCCAATAGATACTTGCTATTCTACGAATAAGAATTATTCTCATTGAAGCTCATCAAGGAGAACGACCATGACTTATTTGATAGATGCCTGGCTGGATCGCCCCCACCCTTACCTGCGAATCCTGCATCGGGAAACCGGCGAAGTCTGTGCGGTGCTTGAGGAAGAAGCGCTGAACGAACTACAGGACCAGGGTGACCTGGACGTCAATGGCCTGAGTTCCAGTGAGCCTGGAGTACTGAAAGAAGTGGTGAGGAATTTGTTTCTGTTCTGCTATGCCCGAGCATTGCGCCCGGCGACCGACTTGAATGGCAAGTTCCATCCATGAAGAAACTGGCAAATGCCTGTTGGGGCGAACGCGTTCGTCCCAACAGGTAACCAGCAGGTCTTACAGAACGTCGAGCAGCTCGACGTCGAATACCAGAACGCTGTGCGGCGGGATGCTGCCAACGCCTTGAGCGCCGTAAGCCAGTTCGCTCGGCACGTACAGACGCCATTTGCTGCCGGCATTCATCAGTTGCAGGGCCTCGGTCCAGCCGGCGATCACGCCGCCAACCGGGAATTCTGCAGGCTGGCCGCGCTCGTAGGAGCTGTCGAACACAGTGCCGTCGATCAAGGTGCCGTGGTAGTGGGTACGCACTTGATCTTCACGGGTCGGCTTGGCGCCGGTGCCGGCAGTCAGCACTTCAAATTGCAGGCCGGAAGCCAGGGTGGTGATGCCATCACGCTTGGCGTTTTCAGCCAGGAAAGCCAGGCCGGCACCCGCGGCGGCTTCAGCCTTGGCAGCGGCTTCGGCTTGCATGATCTCGCGGATCACTTTGAAGCTGGCAGCCATTTGCTCCTGGTCAACACGGCTCGGCTGGCCTGCAAATGCGTCGGTCAGGCCGGCCAGGATTGCGTCCAGGCTCACGCCCGGCGGCGGGTTGTCGCGCAGTTGGTCGCCCAACTGACGGCCGATACCGTAGCTGACGCGGGTTTCGTCGGTGGACAGATTAACTTCGGACATGAAGAGGCTCCGCTGTAGGACAACAGGGTTTCCCGCGCTGCCCAGAACTAAAAGGGCCCGCAGACTAGCACACAAGAGCAGCCCATGATCAGCCCCCTCCCCGGCTACCAGAGCGCCAGGTCGTAGGTCAGGTACAACCGGTAGTTGTCCCGATCACTGGCATAAGTCGAGCGGTAAGTGGCCTTGCGCAACTCCACGCCCAGTCCTTTGAACGTGCTGTCCTGGACCACATAGCGCAGATTCGTGTCGGACTCCCACTCACGCGCCTCGCGCCCTTTGAACTCGCCGTTTTGCCCTTTGTAGTAGCGGGTCATGAAACTCAAGCCCGGCAGTACCGCCGTCAAGTCATAGTCGTAGCGCAGCATCCATGTCTGCTCACCAGCCTGGATGAACTTGCCAACACCGGCGTTACTGAAGGAATACACCGTCGACACGCTGGCATACGGCAACGCTGTGTCGCCGCTGACTTTCTGATAACCAACACCCAGCGCCTGCGGGCCCAGGCGGTAAGTGAACAGACCGCTGAACATGTCACTGTCGACCTCGCCGTTACGCGCCTCACCCGCTTCGTTACTAATGAAGTAGCGCAAGTCGCTGGTCAGTGTGCCGCTGCCCAACGGCTGCTTATGCACCAGGCCAAAGAATTGCTGGCGATAGAATTGGCGCATTTCACCGTAGTACCAGGTGCCGCTGAGCTTCGGCGTAAACGCGTAGCTAGCGCCGGCAAAATCGAAATCACTACCCTTTTTTCCGCTGTAGCCCTGGGGATAAATATCCACACTGTCAGTGGAGTTACGCAACTTGAATTTGTCCAGGTGCCCAGCGTGCAGGTACAGGTCACGAATACCACTGTATTCCACTTGTGTGCCCTGGAAGGTCTGCGGTAACAAGCGGCCATCGTTGTGCACCAGCACCGGGATTTTCGGCAGCAACGTGCCGGTTTTCACCACTGCATCGCCCCAGCGCATCTTGGCCGTGACGCCCAGGCTGGAAAACTCACTGGCCGCATGACCATCGTCGTGCACAGGTAACAAGCCCGTCCCGGCGTGCGTCGGGCTGGAGTCGAGACGCAGGCCCGCCAGCCCCAGGGCATCCAGGCCAAAACCCACGGTGCCCTCGGTATAACCAGACTGAAGATTAAGCAGAAAACCCTGAGCCCATTCCTTGCGGTCTTCACCACCGTCGCGGTAACCGTCGTTGAAGTAGAAGTTGCGCAAGGTCAATCGGCCGTGGGAATCCTCCCAGAAACCCTGGGCCATCAATGTCGGTGACAGGCTCGCCAGCAGCCCCGCCGAGACCATTCCCCCTTTCGTGAAAAACTCACGCATAAACCATTCCTCAATGCCGTGTTGTGTTTTTTATGGGCAGTTGCACCGCGCGGCAGGCTGGACGGCATGTCGCGTTGGAGCGGACACTAACGGCTCGTCGACAGCCCCACAACGTTATGCGAGAAGCGCATCAGGCTATGCGTGAAGTACCGGCCGCCCTTCCCAACCGACAGGAAAAACACGGTGAACCTCAAGCAACTCGAAGCCTTCAAAGCGATCATGGCCACCGGCTCGACCATCGGCGCAGCAACGCGCATGGGCCTGTCGCAATCGGCGGTCAGCCGCCTGCTGAGCCAGTTGGAAGAGCACTTGGGTTTTGCCTTGTTCCTGCGCAAGAAGGGCCGCCTGATGGCGACGCCCGAAGCCGAGGAACTGCTCGCCGAAGTCGCCGGACTGGTGGATGGCATGCAACGAATCCAGCGCCTGGCCGACGAAATGCGCGTGGGCCGCTCACGCAAGAGCCTGCTCAAGGTCGGGGTGCCCACCAGCATGACCCAGGAGCTGTTGCCGCGCATCGTGGCGCAGTTTCTCAAGGAGCATGACGACATTGTCGTGGAACTGCTGACCGGTTCTTACGACACGATCGAGCGTGCGGTGCTGGACCGTTCCGCCGACCTGGGCTTTGTACGCCTGCCCACGGAAATACCTGACTTCGATGTCGAGCCGGTGCTGCAAACCGAAGGCGTCTGCGTGATGCCCGCCGACCATCCGCTGACCCGTCACGCCTGCATCGAAGTGCAGCATCTGCGCGATGTGCCGTTGGTGATGCTCGGCCGGCAACGGGCATTGCGGGCCGAGCTGAACCAGGTGTTTCGTGCCGCCAACCTCACGCCGCAGGTGCGGGTCGAGGTGCACTCGGTCGGGGCTGCGTGCAGCTTCGTTGCCGAGGGGCTGGGGGTGTCGATCGTCAATGGTCTGCTGGCCAGCCACTTCCGGCACTTGCCCATCGTCACCCGCCCGTTTCGCCCGGCGCTGCCCTACGCATTCGGCCTGGCGTTTCGCGCCAACGAGCCCAGGTCGCAGCTGGTGAACGCGTTTGCCGAGCATCTCAAGCAGCGTCTGTCCGCACAAAACGCATAGCCCAACCCAACCCACGCATAACGTTGTCGCCGCGAAAACTTTGCCCTAGTGTCCGCCCCACACGTGTCACCCCTATAACAATAACGGCGCAAGCCGGGGCCACTAGCATGAGCGAATCCCAGAGCATCCCCACCCAAGCAGCGGTGGGAAATACCACGCAACGCAAGCAGATCAATCCCGCCATCATCCTGCTGAGTATCGTCCTGCTCGCAGTGGCGTTTACCTACGCCGTGAACTCGGGCACGTTCCAGCGCCAGAATGGCCTGGTGATCCCGGGCTCTTACCAGGTGCTGGAAAAACACGACTCCCTGAGCCAACTGTTCGCACTGGAACCACGCAAAGCCGGCGACACCGTGGCGCGCCCGGTGTCCCTGGTGGAAGGCTTCATGGCGATTCCCCAGGGCATCGAGAAGCGTGCGGCACTGATTTTCATGGTGCTGTTCATCGGTGGCATGTTCGGCGTGCTGAACAAGGCCGGGGTGATCGACGCCGGGCTGGAGCGCATGCTGGGTCTGACACGGGGCAATATCTATGTGCTGGTGCCGTGCCTGATGCTGGTGTTTTCCGCCGGCAGTACCTTCATGGGGCTGGCCAAGGAATTTATTCTCATCGTGCCGTTGATGGTTGCCATGGCTAATCGGCTGGGGCTGTCGAACCTGATCGGGCTGGCCATCGTCACGATCTCAGTCAAGATCGGCTACCTGGCCTCGATATCCAATCCAGTGGCGCTGTCCGTGGCCCAGCCGATGGTCGGGCTGCCGATCTTCAGTGGCCTGAGCATGCGTGTGCTCGCCTACTGCAGCTTCCTGCTGGTGGGCATTGCCTTCGTGCTGTGGAGTATTCGCAAGCACGGTTACGATGCCACGGCGCAGATCACTTTCGAAAGTACGCCGTTGCCCCTGCGCCATCTGATCAACCTGATCGTACTGCTGACGGGCATCGCTTTCCTGGTCTACGCCTCCAACCGCTGGGGCTGGAAATACCATGAGCTGTCGGCGTTCTACCTGCTGCTGACGCTGGCCTTCAGCGTGATCGCCGGGCTCGGCGCCAGCGTTGCCGCCAGTGCCTTTGTCGATGGAATGAAGAAGGTGCTGATCGCCGGCGTGCTGATCGGTCTGGCTACCGCCGTGGAGATCATCCTCAGTACCGGCCAGGTCCTGGACACCATCGTCAACAGCCTGGCCAACCTGGTGGGCGACCATGGTCCGATCGTGTCGGCCTACGGCATGTTCTTCGCACAACTGGGGCTGGATGTGCTGATCCCATCCACCTCCGGCCAGGCGGCGGTAACCATGCCGATCTTCGGGCCCTTGGGTCAGTTGTCCGGCGTCAGCCCGCAGACCACGGTGTTCGCATTTCTGATGGGCAATGGCCTGACCAACATGATCACCCCCACGTCCAGCGGCCTGCTGGTGCTGTTGGCCACCGCCAATGTCGGTTGGGGCCAATGGGCGCGCTACATCCTGCCGCTGTTCCTGATCTACGCCGTGCTGGCGATGGTGTTGCTGGCCATTGCGGTAACGAGCGGGTACTGAATCGATGAGTGTTCTCCCCATGCATATTCTGCACAACCAAATGATCCGGATGCGTGACGGCATCCACCTGGCCACTGACATCTATGTGCCGGAGGACAGCAATGGGCCGTTTCCGGTGGTGATCGAGCGCACGCCCTACGACAAGAGCAAACCCTCCCGCTCGGAAAAACAGCTCGACGGCCAACACATCTCCCGTGAGCAAATGGCCGCACGGTTTACCGAGCAAGGCTTTGTCGCAATTTTCCAGGACTGCCGTGGACGCTACGCCTCCGAAGGCACATTCACCAAATACACCGCCGAGGGCGAAGACGGTTTCGACACCCTGGCCTGGATCATCCAACAGCCCTGGTGCAACGGCAAGATCGGCAGTATGGGCTTGTCTTATGCTGCCCACACACAACTGGCGATGGCTTGCCTGCACCCGCCGGGCCTGAGCAGCATGGTGCTCGACAGCGGCGGCTTCGCCAACGCCTACCATTGCGGGATTCGCCAGGGCGGCGCCTTCGAACTCAAGCAGGCCACCTGGGCCTTTCGCCAGGCCAAGGAAAGCCCTGCTGCCCTGGCCGACCCGTTGGTTCGTGAAGCGCTGGAACAGGAAGATATTTATCAGTGGTTCACGCGTATGCCATGGCAACCCGGGCAATCGCCCCTGCGCCATGTGCCGGAATACGAAGCCTATGTGTTGGAGCAATGGGCTCAGGGCACCTTCGGTGAGTATTGGCAAAAGTCTGGCCTCTATGCCGAAGGTCACTACGCACAACTGCCCGATATCCCGGTGCTGTTCATGTCCAGTTGGTACGACGCCTACGTCAGTTCGACCCTGGCCAATTACCGCGCCTTCACACTCCAAGGTACGGCCAGCCAACGACTGGTGATGGGCCCGTGGCTGCACGGCGACCGTAATATCAGCCACAGCGGCGATGTGGAATTCGGCCCGCAAGCCGCCTTTGACGGCCAGGTCGATCAGGATTGGCTCAGTTGCCGACTGGCCTGGTTCGAGCAATCCCTCAAGCCGTCGCCGCGAACCACAACGACCAGCGTACAGGTGTTTCTGATGGGGGGCGGCAGCGGTAACCGCGACGAAAACGGACGCCTGCACCATGGCGGCCGCTGGCTGCACACCACGCAATGGCCGCTGCCCGGCAGCCAAACACTGACCCTCTATCTGAATGCACACAGGCAGTTGAGCCACACGGCACCTGTCGAGGCTGACGCCCACTTGAGTTACCGCGCCGACCCGGCCCACCCGGTCCCGACCATCGGCGGCGCACTAACCTCCGGTGCCCCCGTGTTTGTCGGCGGAGCCTTCGATCAACGGGAGCGCCTCGATTTTTTCGGCACCCAAGGGGACAACCGTCCCCTGGCCCAGCGCGATGACGTGCTGGTGTTCCAGACCGAGCCGCTCGACGACGACCTGATCGTCGCCGGTGACGTGCAGATCGAGCTGTGGATCGACAGCGATGCACCCGACACCGACTTCACCGCCAAGCTGGTGGACGTGTACCCGCCCAGCGCCGACTATCCCGAGGGCTTTGCGATGAACATCACCGACGGCATCCGCCGCTGTCGTTATCGCAACTCATGGGAACAACCGACGGCCCTGACGCCGGGTGAGCGAGTGAAAGTGCTGATCGAGCCTTTCGCCACCTGCAACCTGTTCAAGCGCGGCCATCGGTTGCGCCTGGACATCGCCAGCAGCAATTTCCCGCGCTTTGACGTCAACCCCAACAGCGGCGAGCCTTCAGGCCAGGCCAGCCACCCTCGGGTTGCCCACAATAATGTGCACCTGAGCCACGCCGCCGCCTCCTGCCTCAGGCTTACCGTGGTGCCCAACACGGCGGAGTCCTGAGCGCATCGGATCGCCATTGCTGCACGGTAATGGCGACCCTTCGTCACCCCGCAAGAAAAGTACTTCAGAATCATCCTTTGCCGCCGATACAGCCCTACACATCTTGGCTGGCTCAAACAACAACACACCGTCCAGCAGACAGACATCACTCTTCAAGGAGCTTTCGATGAACAGCTGGTTCGGTAACATCAGCGTCAATCTCAAACTCGGCCTGGGCTTTGGCCTGGTGCTGGTCCTCACCTCGATCCTGGCGCTCACCGGCTGGACCAGCCTGGGCGGCCTGATCGACCGCAGCAACTGGATGAGCGACATCACCCAGCTCAACGCCTCGCTGACCAAGCTGCGGATCGTACGCCTGCAATACATGCTGGCCAATGGCGACGAAGCCGTGGCGCAGAATGTGCAGACCAGCCTGGATGCCTTCGCAGCTCAACAACAGAAATTGCTGGACAGCTTCAAGAGCCCGGAAAACCTCAAACTGCTCAATGACCAGAAAGCCGTCATCACTGCTTACCGCCAGTCCCTGAACAAAATGCGCGAGGCCTACCGCAATGGCAACGCTGCGCGCGACGTCATGGGCGCCAAAGCCGATGTCGCCAACGCACAAATCAATGCACTGCAAATCAGTGTGCAGCAGGCGCCCGATAGCCCGGAGCGCTTCACGCAATTTCTGGCCGTGACCCAAGCCAAGAATGAGTTCCAGCAAGCTCGCTACGAAGTGCGCGGCTATACCAATAGCCCCAACGCAGAAACCGAAGCCCGCGCTGCTGCGCAACTGGAAAAAGCCGTCGGCGGTTTGAAGGGCCTTAGCGCGGCGTTCGGTACCGGCCAGCAAAACGCATTGTCCGCACTGGAAGCCGCCCTCGGTGCCTATCGCAGCGCCGTGCAGAGCTACAAGGCAGCCAACGCCAACATCGTCACCGCCCGCGCCGAAATGACCACCCAGGGCGCCGATATCGTGACGATCAGCGACAAGCTGTACGACATCCAACTGGAACGTCGCGACGCTGAAAGCACCCAGGCCCGCAGCCTGCAATTGATCAGCACCTTGTTGGCACTGCTGGTCGGCGTGATTGCCGCCTGGGTCATCACCCGTCAGATCACCCGCCCGATCCAGGACACCCTGGCGGTGGTGGAGCGCATCGCTTCAGGCGACTTGAGCCACAACATCCAGGTGACCCGTCGTGATGAGCTGGGCGTATTGCAACAAGGCATCCAGCGCATGGGCACGACCCTGCGCGAGTTGATCAGCGGCATCCGCGATGGCGTGACCCAGATCGCCAGCGCCGCTGAGGAGCTATCAGCCGTGACCGAGCAAACCAGCGCCGGTGTGAACAGCCAGAAGATCGAGACCGATCAGGTGGCCACCGCCATGCATGAAATGACCGCTACCGTGCAGGAAGTTGCGCGCAATGCCGAGCAGGCGTCCCAAGCCGCCTCCGACGCCGACGGCCAGGCCCGCGAAGGCGACAAGGTGGTGGCCGAAGCTATCGCCCAGATCGAACGCCTGGCGGCCGAAGTCGCCCGCTCCACCGACGCCATGACGCACCTGCAACAAGAGAGCAACAAGATCGGCAGCGTGATGGACGTGATCAAGGCCGTGGCCGAACAGACCAACCTGCTGGCCCTCAACGCCGCCATTGAAGCCGCGCGTGCCGGTGAAGCCGGCCGTGGCTTTGCCGTGGTCGCCGACGAAGTACGCGGCCTGGCCCAGCGTACACAGAAATCCACCGAGGAAATCGAAGGCCTGGTGGCCGGCTTGCAGAACGGCACCCAACAAGTCGCCAGCGTGATGAACAACAGCCGCAGCCTCACCGACAGCAGCGTCGAACTGACGCGCAAGGCCGGGGTATCCCTGGAAAACATCACCCGTACGGTGTCGAATATCCAGTCGATGAACCAGCAGATTGCCGCGGCCGCCGAGCAGCAAAGCGCCGTGGCGGAAGAGATCAGCCGCAGTATCGTGAATGTGCGGGACGTGTCCGAGCAGACCGCGACTGCCAGTGATGAGACGGCCAAGTCGAGTGTGGAACTGGCTCGATTGGGTAGCCAGTTGCAGCAGATGGTCAGTCATTTCCGGGTGTAGACACCAAAAAGCCGCCTCGATCTAGACCGAGGCGGCTCCACCTCTCAGACCTTAACGGTCATCGAAGCTGTCCCGCAGGAACTTCCATACGTGATACGCACGCAGGCAGTTCACTACGAGGTTCCATGTACGTCGTGCAAACTTAGACATACTCGGCCCTCCGTGAGTTGGGCCTTACCTCCAGCGCACTTACCGGAACATGTGGGCCTTTGGATGCACACCAGTGCTCCTGTGAGGCGGCTGGGCTTATGGTCCTCCCGCGTGAATCCGGCACGGATTACTAGCCCGTGGCGGGCGGTCCAAAATTTGCGCGCGAACCCAGCCAACCTACTTCACGACGAACACAGAACGAGGGCGATACTAGCTCAGCACTCTGCTCCAAGGTGTAACGAACAACGGCCAGCTAGCCTTAAAATCTGTTGCTGTTTTTTGCAAAGTTAAACAACACAAAAGATCAATGCTGCCGTGAAAAACTCTTGTTCGTCTGATGTTGCATAACGCCCTAAAGCAGCAGTAGTATTGTGACCACGCCAGTGCTCCTGTGAAGCCGCAACCCCAGCCACTAACTGGGTTTGCAAAAAAAACCGCCCTATCAAGGCGGTTTTTTATTGCCTGCCATTTGCCACTTAGCCCTCGCTGTCCTCGACAAACACCAAGCGATTCCCGAACGGATCCCGGATGCTCATTTCCCGCGATCCCCAAGGCGTTTCCTCGACCCCAGGCTTGGCATAGCGGTAATCCTTG
Source organism: Pseudomonas sp. P867 (assembly GCF_019891455.1). Lineage (NCBI taxonomy): Bacteria > Pseudomonadati > Pseudomonadota > Gammaproteobacteria > Pseudomonadales > Pseudomonadaceae > Pseudomonas > Pseudomonas sp. P867. The sequence goes on from NZ_JAFLXB010000003.1 coordinate 457,436, forward strand.
CCGAGCAATTGCTGCTGGTACGCATCCACCCTTTGCGCCTGGATCCGCACCGCCGCGCCCGGCGAAGCATCGCCATGGTGCTCGGACAAATGCAACACGCACTCACCCAGCGACACTTGCAGGTACAACGGGAAATTCGCCTCGAACCGATGCTGCCAATCGACCTTGAACCCCAGGAAGTCGACGTAGAATTCCAACGCTTTGGTCTCGTCGAAAATCCGCAGGATGGGGGTGACTTTTCCTAAGTGCATGGCGACCGCTCCGTGTATGAGAACGCCCACTATAAAGACGAAAAGCCGCCACGCAAATCCCCACTGCGCGCCAGGAATCGCCCTGGCCGCTGGCCGTTGGCCTGCCCATTGCTGTAGCTCAGTACGCCGTTAACCCACACACCGTCGATCCCTTCCGCTGCACGTTGCGGTGTGTTGAAATCTGCCACATCACGCACCCGCAACGGGTCGAACAACACCAGGTCGGCCCAGTACCCTTCGCGGATTTCGCCACGCTCGGATAAGCCAAAGCGCGCTGCCGACAGACCAGTCATCTTGTGCACCGCCGTGTGCAACGGGAACAAGCCGATATCGCGGCTGAAGTGCCCCAGCACCCGCGGGAACGCCCCCCACAAGCGCGGGTGGGGAAACGGATCTTCGGGCAAACCATCGGAGCCCACCATCGACAACGGATGGGCGAGGATGCGCCGCACATCGTCTTCGTCCATCCCGTAGTACACCGCTCCCGCCGGTTGCAGGCGACGGGCAGCGTCCATTAGCGAAACGCCCCACTCGGCAGCGATAGCCTGCAGATCCCGCCCACCCATTTCGGGGTGCGGCGTCGACCAGGTGATGGTGATGCGAAACGCGTCGGTCACCTGCTTGAGATCCAGGGTCGAGGAGCTGGCGGCATAGGGATAGCAATCACAGCCCACCGGATGGTTTTTTGCCGCAGCTTCCAGGGCCGCCAACAACTGCGGACTACGCCCCCAGTTACCGGCACCAGCGCATTTAAGGTGGGAAATAATCACTGGCACCCTGGCATGTCGGCCGATCAGAAACGCCTCATCCATTGCCTCCAGCACCGGCTCGAACTCGCTGCGTAAATGCGTGGTGTACACCGCACCATAGGCCGTCAGTTCCTCAACGAGTTGCAACACTTCATCGGTCTCGGCGTTGAATGCGCTGGCGTAGGCCAGGCCTGTGGATAACCCCAGGGCACCGGCCTCCAGGCTCTCTTGCAACTGCACGCGCATGGCCGCGATTTCATACGGTGTGGCGGTGCGATGCAGGTCATCCATATGGTTGCTGCGCAGCGCGGTGTGGCCGATCAATGCCGCAACGTTCACCGCCGGATGGGCGCCTTGCACTGCGTTGCGATAATCGCTGAACCGCGGATAACAGAACTGCTCACGGCTGCCCAACAAGTTCATTGGGTCTGGCGGGTCACTGCGCAAACTCACTGGCGAAGCGCTGATGCCACAGTTGCCGACAATCACCGTGGTCACGCCCTGGCTGAGCTTGGGCAGCATCTGCGGCTGGCGGATCACCACCGTGTCATCGTGGGTGTGCACATCGATAAAGCCCGGCGCCAATACCCGGCCATGCGCATCGATGACATGCGCGGCCTCGTCGGCGGACAGGTCACCCATCGCCTGGATGCGCCCACCGCGCACGCCCACATCGGCGACAAACCCTTCGGTGTTGCTGCCATCAATGACCAGCGCCTGGCGAATCAGCGTGTCGTATTTCATATCAGTCTCCAAGCGGCAGGCTGTCAGGGCCGCCGCGGTAATCATCCAGGGCCAGCTTGATCCGGCGCAGGCGTTCCTGATTGTCGTCCGGCAAGGCCAGCGCCAGCTCGGTGGCAAGCAGGTCGATGGCCAGTAACATGCCGTAGCGGGCGGCGGTGGGTTTGTAGATAAAGCTGGTCTCCGCCGGTTGCAGCGGCAGCAACACATCCGCCAGTTCGGCCAGGGGTGAGTCCGCGAGGGTGAGGGCAATAATCCGCGCGTCGTAGTTGCGCGCCAGCTTCACCACATCCAGTAATTCGGGCGTACGGCCGGTGAGGGAACAGACAATCAAGGCATGTTGCGGGCCCAGGGTCGCGGCCGTGACGCGCATCATCACCGGGTCATGGCAGGCGGCAATCGGGTAGCCCAGACGCACCAGGCGCACTTGCAGTTCATCACTGCACAGGCTGGAGGGGCCGCCCATGCCGAACGCGTGAATCATCCGCGCCTTGCTCAGCAAAGTGACCGCGTCGGCAAAGCTGTGCTGGTTGAAACCTGACAAATGCTGGCGCAACGTCGCTTCGATATCGCCCAGGATTTGCCGATGAAAGGCCGACTGTTCCGGCAACCCCGCCGGGTCCAGGAAGCGACTGCCCACGCCACTGGCCTGGGCCAGTTGCAGGCGCAAATCGCGCAAGTCAAGGCAGCCGACGCTGCGGGCAAAACGCGACAAGGTCGCGGTGCTGACCTCGGCCCGCTGAGACAACGCCTCCAGGCTGGCCGAGGCGGCAAAGCCCACATCCTCAAGCATCAACTTGGCGATACGCCCTTCGCCGGCGCTGAACGAGTCCTGGCGGGCGCGGATCTGGTAGAGGATGTCCATGGAGGCTCCGGTTAGAGGGTCAGGCTCATAAAACCAGTGACAAGCCGTAGGTCAGACCGAAGGCGACCAGCGAAATCAGGGTCTCCAGTACGGTCCAGGTCTTGAAGGTCTGGATCACCGTCATATTGAAGTATTCCTTGATCAGCCAGAAGCCGCCGTCGTTAACGTGGGAAAAAATCACCGAGCCCGCGCCGGTCGCCAGCACCAGCAATTCAGGGTGTGGATAACCCAGGCCCAAAGCAACGGGCGCGACCACCCCGGATGCAGTGGTCATGGCAACGGTGGCCGAGCCCGTGGCGATGCGCATCAACGCAGCGAACAGCCAGCCCATCACCAGCGGCGACAAGTGGAACGCGTGGGCCAGGCCGAGGATTTCATTGGTCACACCGGCATCCACCAGAATGCGATTCAAGCCACCGCCCGCGCCCACCAGCAAGGTGATACTGGCGGTCGGCGCCAGGCACTCGTTGGTGAACTTGAGAATCGACTCCCGGTTGAAGCCCTGGGCCAGGCCCAGGGTCCAGAAACTCACCAGGGTCGCCACCAGCAGGGCGATCACCGAATTGCCGATAAACAGCAGGAACTGATTGACACCACTGCCCGGGGTGGAAATCACATTGGCCCAGCCGCCGATCATCATCAGTACCACCGGCAACAGGATGGTGCCCATGGTCAGTGCAAAACTGGGCAGGCGAGTACGCGGTTCGCGCTCGATAAACTGGCGCTCCAGCGGGTTCTCGGCCGGCAGGTGAATATGCGGCACGATGAACTTGGCGTAGACGGGGCCGGCGATGATCGCCGTGGGGATACCGATCAAAATCGCATACAGCACCGTCTGCCCGACCGAGGCGTTGTAGGCCAGCACCGCCATCATCGCCGCCGGATGCGGTGGCACCAGCGCGTGCACCACCGACAAGCCGGCGACCATCGGCAGGCCGACCATCAGGATCGATACGCCCACGCGCCGCGCCACGGTAAAGGCAATCGGCACCAGCAGCACAAAGCCGACCTCGAAAAACAGCGGCAGCCCCACCAGGAACGCAATGCACACCATCGCCCAGTGGGCGTTGCGTTCACCGAAGCGGTTGATCAGCGTACGCGCCACCTGCTCGGCGCCACCCGACTCGGCCATCATCTTGCCGAGCATGGTGCCCAGCGCCACCACCAGGGCGATATGCCCCAGGGTTTTACCGACGCCCGCCTCATACGACCCCATGATCGTGTCCGCCGGCATTCCGGCCATCAGCGCGAGGCCGATGGACACCAGCGTAATGACGATAAACGGGTTGAGTCGGTAACGTGCAATCAGCACGATCAATGCAATGATGGCAATGGCAGCGTATGCCAGTAGCCCGAAGCCCGGTAATGCGGCCATGCGGTACTCCTCGGAAAGGGTCACGTCGAATTGGTTGTGAAACTCATAAATCATTACCGAGGAGTATTTTCAATTTTCATGAAAGTAATTTTCGCCCACGGACAAGCGCTGTCGCATGGAGATATGTCCAGCGCCAGCCCATGTAAATCCGGGGGATGTTCTTACATGAAGATCAGGAATACCGGAAACTCAAGCGCCGCCCTTGAGTCATAGAATGCGCATCCACTTATGCTCAGGAAACCGCCCATGATTCGCACCACACTCGCCGCCAGCGCCCTGCTTCTCTGCTTGGGTGGCACAGCGTATGCCGCCGACAATGCCGCGTTGAAAAAATGCATGGACAGCGCCAATACCACGGCAGACATGGTCAATTGCAACGCCAAACAAGCCAAGGTGCAGGACGAGCGCTTGAACCGCGCCTACAAGACCGCCCTCGCCGCCCAGGACGGCGCGCACAAGCAGCAACTGCAAGACGTGCAGCGCCTGTGGATCAAATACCGCGATGCCAACTGCGCCTTCGCCGGCAGCGCCACCGGCGGCACCATTGATCAGGTCAACGGCTCCGGCTGCGTGTTGGACATGACCCAGACCCGCGCCCAGGAGCTTGAAGACCTGGTAGGCCCCTGACTGCTGGAGCCGGTCTATTGTGGCGAGGGAGCTTGCTCCCTCGCCACAGGGGCTCACTCAGTCATGGTGAACCCTGGCGCGCTTGAGCAGCTTCTTGCAGCGCTCGGATAAATGCAGCACCCGCAGATGCTTACCGGCCTTGGCATAGCGCTCGCGCAACGTCATCAGCGCAGCGATCGCCGAATAGTCGACAACACTCAGGTGGCGGCAATCCAGCGTCACCTGGGCCGGGTCATTGGCCGGGTCGAATTGGTTCAAGAACGGCGTGGTCGAGGCGAAGAACAAGGTGCCATGCACCCGGTAAAGCTTGCTGCCGTCGGCCTCCAGATGTTCATCGGCGTACAGCTCTCGCGCCTGCTGCCAGGCAAAATTCAACGCGGCGATGACGATACCGCACAGCACCGCGGTGGCCAGATCCGTGAACACGGTGATGATCGTCACCGCCATGATCACCAGCACATCATTGAGCGGCACCTTGTTGATCACCCGCAACGAGGCCCAGGCGAAGGTCTGCTGCGACACTACAAACATCACGCCCACCAGCGCCGCCAGCGGAATACGCTCAATCAGCGGTGACAGAAACAGAATGAACAACAGGATCATCACCCCGGCAAACACCCCGGAGAAACGCCCGCGCCCACCGGAGCTGAGGTTGATCACGGTTTGCCCGATCATCGCGCAACCGCCCATGCCGCCAAACAGGCCCGAGACCATATTCGCTGCGCCCAGCGCCACGCTTTCGCGGTCGGGGTAGCCTCGGGTTTCGGTGATTTCGTCGGTGAGGTTGAGGGTCAGCAGGGTTTCCAGCAGGCCGACCATCGCCATCAGGAACGCGTAGGGCGCGATGATGCCGAGAGTGTCGAAGGTCCAGGGGATTTGCGGCAGGGCGAAGGTCGGCAAGCCACCGGCGATATGCGCCATATCGCCCAGCGTACGGGTCGGCAGACCAAGCAGGTACACCGCCAGACCAACGCCAAGGATCGCCACCAACGCGGGCGGCACAGCGCGGGTCAGGCGTGGCAGCAGGTAGACAATCGCCATGGTCACCACAACCAGGCCCGCCATCACATATAAAGGCGTGCCGCTTAGCCAGCGTTCGCCGCTCTTGAAATGTTCCAGTTGCGCCAGCGCAATGATAATCGCCAGGCCGTTGACGAAACCGAGCATCACCGAGTGCGGCACCATGCGCACCAGCTTGCCCAGGCGCAGCAAGCCGAAGGCGATCATGATCAACCCGCCCAATAGCACTGTCGCAAGCAGATACTCCACCCCGTGTTGCACCACCAGCGCGACGATCACCACCGCCATCGAGCCGGCCGCGCCCGAGACCATGCCCGGGCGGCCGCCGAACAAGGCGGTGAGAGTGCAGATGATAAAGGCGCCGTAGAGCCCCATCAGCGGGTTGAGGTGGGCCACCAGGGCAAAGGCGATGCATTCGGGCAGCAGCGCAAAAGACGTGGTGAGGCCGGCCAGGGCGTCGGCGCGCAGACGGGTGAGGTTCATGGAGTACCGGGGAATTGCGAGGGATGAGGCGAGGAATGGTACGGAATTGCGGCGAGTGGGGCTAGCCTCCAGAACTGAGTGGCCCCAATCGGGAGCAAGCCCCCTCCCACACTTGAATGCATTCCAAAGTTGGAATTCGGTCAAATGTGGGAGGGGGCTTGCTCCCGATAGCTACACCCAGGTCTCAAGCGAATCAGACCATCTCGTTGCGAATCCACTCCACCACCGACGTACGCTTGGGCACCCAGCCCAGCAGTTCGCGAGCGTGCTTGCCGCGTACGCGACTGTTGGAGCCCAACCCGTAGTTGGCCATTTCATAGCCCCACTCGGCTTCAGCCTCGGCCAACGGCCAATCCTGCGGTTCGCCCAGGTTCAGCGCCTGGGCAATGGCCGTAGTCATGTCGATAAACGCCGCTTCGCCGCTTTCCACAAAGTAGAAAGTACCCGGGACGTTTTTGGTCAGTGCCAGCAGATACAGGGCGACCACATCCTCAATGTGCACGTTGGACCAGATGTTCTGCCCGCTGCCCACATGGCGCACTACACCGCTCTTGCGTGCCTGCTTGAGCAAGCGTGGCAATTGCACGCTGTCACGCTTCACGCCCAGGCTGTGGCCGTAGATCAGGGTGTTGCAGATCACCGCCGAATTCACACCGTCACTGGCCGCCGCGAGGATCAGGTTGTCGATCGCCACCCGCGCGGCTTTGTCGACGGTCGGCTCAGGCAGGTTGCCTTCGAAGTAGATGACTTCACTGGCCTTGCCGCCCGACGCATCACCGACAATGCTCGACCCGCTGGTATGCAGGAACGGCTTGTTCGAGCCTTTCAAGGCGGCCAGCAAGGTTTCCACGGCGGCGCGATGGTCGCTGCTGGCAGCGTTGATCACCGCATCAGCCTTCTGTGCCTGCTCGGTCAATACGGCTGCGTCGTCGAGGGTGCCGATCACCGGCGTAATGCCCAGGGCGGTCATTTCCGCGGCTTGTTCGGCGCTGCGCACCAGGCCGGTGACGTCATGGCCAGCGTTGACCAGGCCGGTGGCGATGGAACCGCCGATAAACCCTGCTGCGCCGGTAACGAATACATTCATGGAGGTTGCTCCTGACTGGGTAAGTGATGCACCCAGTATCCAGCCCCCACTGCTGTCGAATAAGCCCGTACGGCCCAATTCACTCTTGCGTGCAAGTCACGAATCAGCGCGCATACCGCGCCAGCTTGGCCTGAATGAAGTCCAGGAAGCACTGAATGCGCAGCGCCAATTGCGAGTTGCGATAGAACACCGCGTGGATCGGCTGGCGATAACCGCTGTTGGACGCCTCCAGCATGGGCACCAGGCGGCCGGCATCGATATCGTCGACCGTCATGAAATTCGACAGGCAACAAATACCCTGCCCCTGCAGCGCCAACTGGCGCACAGTTTCGCCACTGGATGCGCTGACACTGGGCTGGATCAGCCAGCGGTCACCTTCACCATGACGCAGCGGCCAGTGGTTGAGGGTCTCGGTGTGGGTGAAGCCCAGCAAGGTGTGATCGGCCAACTCGGCAACGGTCGTCGGCGTGCCGTATTGCTTGAGGTAGTCGGGGCTGGCCAGGATATGCAGCGGCGTGCTGCCCAGGGAGCGCGCATGAAGGGTCGAGTCGGCCAGGGTGCCGATACGAATGGCGATGTCGGTGCTTTGTTCGAGCAGGTCGATGATCAAGTCGTCGCTGTTGAGCTCCAACTGGATATCCGGGTACAAGCGGCGAAACTCGGCGATGTACGGCACGATCCCGTGCAGCATGAACGGCACGGCGGCATTGATACGCAGGCGACCGGCCGGTTTTTTCTGGCGCGACGACAGGCGCTCTTCCAGCTCGTCCATCTGCGCCAGGATCACCTTGGCCTGCTCGAAGAAGTACTTGCCCTCTTCAGTCAGGTCCATGCGTCGCGTGGTGCGGTTGATCAGCGTGGTGTCGAGCTTGGCTTCCAGGCGCGACAGCGTGCGGCTGACCGCAGACGGCGTTTGCCCGACCTTTTCGGCGGCGGCAGAAATCGAGCCGCATTCAATCACGCTGACGAAGATCTGTAGCTCATCGGAACGGGCTTTCACGGGCGGTCCTTCATTTATCGGCGGGCACAGGCACAGTCATTATTAACCAGCCAGCAACAAATGGCCTCCCAACAACGCCATGCCCGTGAAAAACCCACGCTTGAACCACAGCGCACTAATGCGTCGGCGAACCACTTGGCCCAGCCACATCCCCAGCAATGCCGGCACCAGCGCCAACACTGACGCACCGATTTCACCACCGCCCAGGGCTCCGCGCCAGGCCACCCCGGCGGCCAGCGCCAGTGTCGACACCGTGAACGACAGCCCCAGCGCCTGCACCAACTGATCACGGCTCAAGCCCAGCGCTTGCAGATACGGCACCGCAGGGATCACGAAAACACCGGTGGCCGAGGTGATGATGCCGGTGATCAGTCCACACAAGGGCCCCAGCCAGCGCTCGGTCCGGGGCGCGACCTTGAAGGTCGGCAGGAACAAGCCGCTCAACGCATATACCAGCAACGCCGCACCCAACGCGCGGACCACCCACGGCCCACCGTCCATGCCCAGCCACACGGAGCCTAGCCCGGTGCCGCAGAAAATAAGCGACAGCATCGGCCACAGGCGTTTGAGCAAGGCACTCAAATGACCGCCAAACGTCAGCTGCCAGAGATTGGTGATAGTCGAAGGAATGATCAGCAACGCCGCAGCCTGCGCCGGTAACATAGCCAGGCCGAGCATGCCCATGGCTACAGTGGGCAGGCCAAGGCCGATGATGCCTTTGACCGTACCGGCCAGCAGGAAGGTAGTGATGACCAACGCTGTCAGGGCTGGACCGAGGTTTTGGTAGAACGCTAGGAAGGTATTCATGCACCGATTGTGCAGGGCTGGAGAGAGGCTGAAAATTCGCCATATACTGAGGCAGCCTCTTGTTTTTTGTGAGGCTGATGCCGTCATCGCAGGCAAGCCAGCTCCCACATTTTGAACTGTGAATACATCCAAGTGTGGGAGCTGGCTTGCCTGCGATGACGCCCGCCCAGTCACCGGAAACCTGCAGCCATGCACTTTGACCTGATCGACCTGCGCCTCTATCTGCACATCCTCGACAGCGGCAATATCACTGCCGGTGCAGCCCGTAGTCATTTATCCCTGGCGGCCGCCAGCGCACGCATCCGGGCAATGGAGTCTTCACTGGGCATCGCGTTTCTTGAGCGTGGCCGCCGTGGCGTCACCCCAACGCCGGCAGGCAAAGCCCTGGCTCGGCATGCTCGCCTGCTGTTGCAACAGGCCGAACACCTGCAACAGGACCTGGCCGAATACGCCAATGGCGTCAAAGGCCAGGTACGCTTGCTGTGCAATACCACCGCCCTTAGCGAGTACCTGCCTGAATTGCTCGCACACTTTTTGCGCGAGCACCCCAACCTCGATATCGACCTGCAAGAATTGCCCAGCCTGCGCATCACCCAAGCCTTGCGCCAGGGCACCGCCGACCTGGGGATTATTTCCGATGCCGTGGACACCCACGGCTTGCAGACCCTGGCGTTTCGCGATGATCCGCTGGTGCTGATCATGCCCCTGGACCACCCGTTGACCCGCCCGAGTTTTATCGACAGCTTGCAATACGACTACGTGGGCCTGGCGGCCAACAGCGCGCTGGCGGTTTATCTCGAAGAACAGGCACTGCACACAGGCTTTCGCTTGCAGACACGCATTCGCGCCGACGGTTTTGATGGGTTGATTCGCATGGTCGCCGGCGGCGCGGGTCTGGGCATCGTGCCGCAGGCAGCCTTGGAGCGCTGGCCGTCAGAACGCCGTTTCAAGGCCCACCCCCTGCAAGAGGAGTGGGCCTGCCGCTCGTTGCTGTTATGCGCACGCTCGTTCGAGCAACTGCCGGGTTACGCCAGGGCTTTGTTCGACGCCTTGGCCCTGCCCTTGCGGAAGAACCCGTAATACACCGCCGACAGAATCAACAGGAACGGCACGCCGAATACCAAGGTCATCTTGAACGCTTCGGTGAAATAGGTGGTGATCATTACCGCCCCCATCAGCACCAACCCCAGCAGCGTACTGTAGGGAAAAAACCGCAGCTGGAACGACAACTTCGCTCCGCCATGGCGCTTGCGATAGCGGCGAAAGAACAGGTGCGTGAGGAAGATCATGAACCAGGTGAAGATCGCGCCAAACATCGCGATCGCCATCATCAGGGTGAATGAGCTTTCCGGGTACACCACATTCAGCAGGGTCGCCAGGGCAATGCCCGAGCTGGAAAGCAACAAGGCATTCAGCGGGATGCCGTTCTTGCTCAAGGCGCCCATGGACTTGGGTGCAAAACCTGCGCGCGACAGGCTGAACATCATGCGCGTGGTGATGTAGAGCTGGCTGTTCATCGCCGACAGCGCTGCGATCAGAATCACGAAATTCATCACCCCGGTGGCGCCCGGAATGCCGATGGTCTGCATCACCGTGACGAACGGGCTCTGGGCCTGGCCGGCCTGGTTCCACGGCACGATGGCGAGCATCAGCGCCAGGGTCAGCAGGTAGAACACCACCAGCCGTACGATGGTAGCGCGGAACGCTTTCTTCACCGCCTGCTCCGGGTCGGCGGCTTCACCGGCGGCCACGGCGATCATCTCGACGCTTAAGTAACTGAAGATCGACACGATCACCGCGATCCACATGCCACTCAAGCCATGGGGAAAAAAGCCCTCGTGGGCCGTGTAGTTCTGCACGCCGTACTGCGGGTTGCCAGAACCGAACACCACATACACCGCCAGGATGATGAAGCCGACAATGGCGCTGATCTTGATGGTCGAGAACCAGTATTCGAAGTTGCCGAAGGTCTTCACGCTGATCGCATTGAGCACAATCAATACACTGGAAAACGACACGATCCACACCCATTCCGGCACGTTGGCGAACCAGTACTTCATGTACATCGCCACCGCCGTGACCTCGGCCCCCACCGCCAGCACAATTGCCGCCCAGTAGGCATAGCGCACCAGGAACCCGGCCAGTGGGCTGATGTAGAACTCGGCATAGGCGCCAAACGAGCCAGAGGTGGAATGGGCCACGGTCATCTCCGCCAGGCAGCCCATCAGCAACAAGGTGATCAACGCGCCAATGGCGTAGCTCACCAGCACGCTGGGCCCGGCATAGCCAATGGCATAGGCGCTGCCCATGAACAGCCCGGTGCCGATGGCGCCACCGATAGCGATCATGCTCATCTGGCCGGAAGTGAGCTGGCGCCTGAGGCCCAGTTCGCGGTGGGTGATTTCTGCAAAGCCGTTGTCTGGCGTGGTCACTGGAGTGCCCCTTTATTATTGTGATGGTTGCTGCTGGCGGTGAATCCTGTGGGAGGGGGCTTGCTCCCGATAGCAGTGTGTCAGTCACTGATATGTCAACTGACAGACCGCTATCGGGAGCAAGCCCCCTCCCACATTGGGTGTGTGGTGCTATTAAGTAACGCTGTTTCGGACTTTGAATTGCGGCTGGTCCCAGGTGCGGTTGTCGAGAATTTCACCAAGGATTTCCACCGCGTCCCACACCTCGGTAAAGCTTGTGTACAGCGGCGTGAAACCAAAGCGCATGATCCGCGGCTCACGGTAATCGCCGATCACGCCTCGGGCGATCAGGGCCTGGATCACCGCGTAACCTTCGGGGTGTTCGAAGCTCACATGGCTGCCGCGCCGGGCGTGCTCACGCGGCGTGATCAGTTCCAGGCCATGGGCGGCGCAGCGGCTTTCGACCAACGCGATAAACAGGTCGGTCAATGCCAGGGATTTGCGGCGCAGGCTGGCCATGTCGGTCTGGGCGAAAATGTCCAGGCCGCATTCCACCATGGCCAACGAAGTGATCGGCTGGGTACCGCACAGGTAGCGCGCGATGCCGGCGCTGGGGGCGTAGCTCGATTCCATGGCGAACTGACGGGTATGCCCGAACCAGCCTGACAACGGCTGGCGCACCACATCCACCAACGCCGGGTTGACCCAAACAAATGCCTGGGAGCCCGGGCCGCCGTTGAGGTATTTGTAGGTGCAGCCAATGGCATAATCAGCGCCGGCCTGGTGCAGGTCCACAGGCACCGCGCCCGCTGAGTGCGCCAGGTCCCAAAGGCTCAGCGCGCCACACTCGTGGCTCAGCGCAGTCAGCGCCGCCATGTCGTACATGTAGCCAGTCTTGTAGTTGACGTGGGTGAGCATCACCACCGCCACGTCTGCGTCGATGGCTTGAGGCAGTTCGGCCGGGCTGTTGACCAGGCGCAGGGAATAGCCTTGTTGCAGCAGTTCGGCCAGGCCCTCGGCGATATACAAATCGGTGGGAAAGTTATTCGCTTCGCTGACGATCACCTTGCGCGCCGGGGAGCGTTGACGCTGCACACTCAACGCCGCGCTCAGCACCTTGAACAGGTTGATCGAAGTGGTATCGGTGACCACCACTTCGCCCTCACGCGCACCGATCAACGGTGCGAGGCGATTACCCAGGCGCTGGGACAAATCCGCCCAGCCTGCGCTGTTCCAGCTGCGAATCAAGCCATTGCCCCACTCTTGGGCGATCACCTGCTGTGCCCGCTCCAGCGCTGCCACCGGGCGCGCGCCGAGGGAGTTGCCGTCGAGGTAGATCACGCCCTCGGGCAGGGCGAATTGGGCACGCAGGGGTGCCAAAGGGTCCTGGGTGTCGAGGGCTTGGCAATGGCTTCGAGTGGTCATGGGTCGTCCTGGTTTTTATAAGTGAGGATGGACCAAATAATGAACGAACTTTTAGAGAATTTTCGTGCAAAGTGGTGGGTAAACGGCTATTTAAGCTGTAGGAAATTCGAATTTAATCTCAAAATACGCGGATATCTTCCAAGCATGATTCTCGACGCCACCGACCTGCGCCTCCTGCATTTTCTGCAACAGGATGGCCGTATCAGCAACCAGGAACTGGCGGAAAAAGTCGCGCTGTCACCCTCTGCCTGCCTGCGCCGTTTGCGTTTGTTGGAGAGCGAAGGAATCATCAGCGGCTATCGCGCGGTATTGAATGCCGAACAGTTGGGGATCGAACTCGAAGCCATCGTGCACCTGTCGCTGCGCCAGGATATCGAGGACTGGCATGAGACCTTTATCAAGAAGGTGCAAGGCTGGCCTGAGGTGGCGAGCGCCTATGTGATCACCGGTGCCAGCAACTATGTGCTGCGGGTGCAGGCACGCAACCTCAAGCACTTTTCGGACTTTATCGTGAACCACCTGAACCGCACGGCGGGGGTGATGGATATTCGCTCTGAAATTGTGCTGCAGAAGATCAAGGATCGGGATGAGGTGCTGGATCTGGTCCTGCGCAAGTAACCCATCACTACAGATCAAATGTGAACTAAATGTGGGAGGGAGCTTGCTCCCGATAGCGGAGGATCAGTTAGTAAATAAGTGACTGACACACTGCTATCGGGGGGCAAGCCCCCTCCCACATTCTGCCCGCGCTCAGTCCTCGAGAGCCCGTGTGCGTTGCATGCGCTTTTGCTCCACCGGCGCATCAGCCACCTGCAACTCAAAGTCAAAATCAATCTGCGCAAACCGCCCTTCCACGCCAAATTCCCGCGCCAGTTGCGGATCGTCGCTGAAGCGGATCTCGGCAATCAGTTCATCGCGGGTGGCATAGGCAAAGTCATCATGCAGGTACGGGTCATCCGAGAGGTTGATCTGGGTGGTCAGGTGCCGATGCCCGGGCGCCGAGATGAAAAAGTGGATATGCGCCGGCCGTTGCCCGTGGCGCCCCAATTGGTCGAGCAACTGCTGCGTCGGCCCGGTCGGCGGGCAGCCGTAGCCCGAAGGTACGATGCTGCGAAAACGGTAGTGGCCCTGGGCATCCGTCTCGATACGTCGGCGCAGGTTGAATTCAGACTGGTTCGGGTCGAACCACGAATAAGTACCGCCCGTATTGGCCTGCCACACATCGACAATCGCCCCCGCCAATGGCTTGCCCTCGGTATCGCGCACTTGCCCGCGCATGAACAACGGCACCGCGTCATCCTTGCCATCATCCAGCCGTGCCTCGTATTTGGACAGCGGCGCGCCGGCCACGTACAGCGGGCCTTCGATGGTGCGCGGTGTACCGCCGGACTTGCCCGCCTGCTCATCGGCGGCGTCCATCAACAGGTCCAGGTAATGCTCCAGGCCCAGGCCAGCGGCGAGCAGGCCGGCTTCCTGGTTTTTACCCAGATCATTGAGGTAGTTGACCGCCTTCCAGAACTCCTCGGGAGTCACTTCCAGGTCTTCGATGATGTTCACAGTGTCGCGCAGGATCCGGTAGATCAGCGCCTTGGCGCGCGGGTTGCCGGCGTCATTGAGGTTGCCGCTGGCTTCTTCGAGAAAGCGTTGGGCGTGGGCAGTCTGGGACAGGCGGATGGACATGGTGCACTCCTCATCTTGTAATTATCAGGTTGAAACCGGCTTAGCGGTCGTCCGCATGGATGGACGACGGGTGCCGGCACAGCGCATTCACTTCGATAGCCATGTAAGGAAACAATGGCAGTTGCATCAGCAGGTCATGCAGGTCCTGCACGCTGTCGACATCGAACACGCTGTAGTTGGCGTAGTGCCCGGCGATGCGCCACAGGTGGCGCCACTTGCCCTCTTGTTGCAGGCGTTGCGCCAGGGTTTTCTCTTCGGCCTTGAGGCTGTCGGCACGCTCGGGATGCATGTCGAGGGGCAGGTTCACAGTCATTTTTACGTGGAACAACATGGCAGGCGCCTCTTAGTATTTGTCACGGCTAAAGAACGCCAGACGCTCTTCATCGAGCGCCAGGCCCAGGCCCGGTGCGGTGGAAACATGCAGCTGGAAATCGCGGTACACCGGTGGCTCGGCAAGGATGTCTTCGGTGAGTAACAACGGGCCGAACAGCTCGGTGCCCCACGCCAGTGTGTTCAGCGTGAGGAAGGCATGGGCCGACGCCAGGGTGCCGATACCGCCTTCGAGCATGGTGCCGCCGTACAGGCCGATGCCTGCCGCCTCGCCGATCGCCGCCGTACGCAGCACGGCGCGGGGCCCACCGTTCTTGGCGATCTTGAGGGCAAACACCGAGGCCGCGCCTTCACGCGCCAGGTTGAACGCATCTTCGACACACTCGATGGACTCATCGGCCATGATCGGCACCGGGCTCGACAGGTTGAGCCGGGCCATACCGCCACGGTTGTTGCGTGAGATGGGTTGCTCGATAAGGTCGATACCGTTGTCGCCGAGCACCTTGCACGCCCGCAGCGCCACGGCCTCATCCCAGGCCTGGTTGACGTCGACACGCACACTGGCGCGCTCGCCCAGGGCTTTTTTGATCGCGATCACATGGGCCAGGTCGCGGCTGACTTCACCGGCGCCGATCTTCAATTTGAAGATGCGGTGACGGCGCAGGTCGAGCATTTTCTCGGCCTCGCTGATGTCCTGTTCGGTATTGCCGCTGGCCAGGGTCCAGGCCACCGGCAACGCGTCACGCACACGCCCGCCCAGCAGTTCGCTGACCGGCAGCCCCAGGCGTTTGCCGAGGGCGTCGAGCAAGGCGCTTTCGATGCCGGACTTGGCAAAGGTGTTGCCGCGAATACTGCGCTCCAGGCGCAACATGGCCGCGTTGATGTTGCTCGCATCCTGGCCGATCAGCAGCGGCGCGAAATGGCGGTCGATGTTGACCTTGATGCTGTCAGGGCTTTCATTGCCATAGCTGAGGCCACCGATGGTGGTAGCTTCGCCGATGCCTTCAATGCCGTCGGTGCACCGCAGACGGATAATCACCAGGGTCTGGTTTTGCATGGTGTGCATCGCCAGCTTGTGCGGGCGAATGGTGGGGAGATCGACGATGAGGGTGTCGATCGACTCGATGGTGCAAATCGGCATGGCAATACCCGTTGGGTTCTTTATAGATTTGCGTCGATTCTGTTCCGCATTTTTTCGGGCTTCCAATATAGAATTGGTCTTGTGCGATACCCTCAAGGTATGAAAGGAGTCGATATGGAACTGCGTCACTTGCGCTATTTCCAGGTGCTGGGCGAGACCCTCAATTTCACCCGGGCTGCCGAACGCCTGCACATCGCCCAGCCGCCCTTGAGCCGGCAAATCCAGCAGCTGGAGGATGAACTGGGGGTGCTGCTGCTGGAGCGTAGCCGACCGTTGCGCCTGACCGAAGCCGGGCGGTTTTTCTATGAACACGCCAATGTGCTGCTCGAACAGCTGGGCACGGTTTGCGACAACACACGGCGCATTGGCCTGGGCGAAAAGACGTGGCTGGGCATCGGCTTTGCACCCTCGACCTTGTACGGCGTGCTGCCGGAACTGATTCGCAGGCTGCGCAATCACGAGGCCCTGGAGCTGGAGTTGGGCTTGTCGGAGATGACTACGCTGCAACAGGTCGAAGCGCTCAAGGCCGGGCGCATCGATGTGGGTTTCGGGCGCATTCGCATCGACGACCCGGCCATCGTCCAGCGCGTATTGGTGGAGGATCGCCTGGTGGCCGTGCTGCCCAGCGGTCACCCCTTGCTGGGTGCCCCTGCCACCCTCGCCCAGTTGACCACCGAGCCCTTTGTGCTCTACCCAGGCAACCCGCGCCCCAGTTATGCCGACCATGTGATCGCGCTGTTCGACGCCCACGGTTTGAGCCTGAAGGTGGCGCAGTGGACCAACGAGTTGCAGACCGCCATCGGCCTGGTAGGCGCCGGTATGGGTGTAACGCTGGTACCGGCGTCGGTGCAGGTGCTGCATCGGGCGGATATTGGCTATACGCCGGTGGTGGAGGCGACTGCGACCTCGCCGATCATTCTGAGCCGACGGGTGAATGACCAGTCGCCGGGGCTGACTCATTGCCTGCAACTGGTGGAAGAGTTGATCTGAGATTCCATATGCACTGAAAATCCAATGTGGGGGGGCTTGCTCCCGATAGCTGTGGTTCAGTCAACTTTTCCAGTGCCTGACACACCGCTATCGGGAGCAAGCCCTCTCCCACATTTTGATCTTCATCAGGTTCAAGTAATGCGCATGCGCTTGCGCTGCTGTGTCTGACTGGGCGACTCATCAAACAACTTGCGGTACTCCGCCGAAAACCGCCCCAGGTGAGTAAAGCCCCAACCCAACGCAATTTCAGAGATAGTACGCACCGAGCCCTGTTCAAGAATCTCCTGTCGCACCGCCCCCAACCGATGCTTCTTCAGATACGCCATGGGCGACAAGGCGAAGTACTTGCGAAACGCATCGAACAGCTTGAACCGCGACACCCCGGCCGCCGCTTCCAGGTCTTCCAGGTGCAGCGCTTCACGGGCGTTGTCGTGGATGTACTGGCGCGCACGAATCAGGTAGTGCGGCAGTTTTACCCCCAACACCTCGCGCAACTCTTCAGAATAGTTATTCGGCTGGGCCAGGATCAGCCCTTTGATCAGCGAGCTTTCCAGGTCCCGGGTAAATGCGGCCTGCTCGTACAACTCGCTGCTGCATTCCAGTTCGGCGATGAAGTATCGTGCCATGCGCCACCACGAAGCCGGGGCGCCGTCCACGGCATCCATCACCGATTCAAAGCGCAGCGGCGCATCAATGGGCCGTTGCAGCAAACCTTCCAGCGACTCGCTCATCGCCGTACGGGTGATCACCACCTGCAACTTGCGACAGTCACCGGAAATCGCCAGCACCTGGTGCTCGTTGGGTGAAATGATCACGCCCTGGTCGCGGTTGGAACTGAGGCGTTCACCGTTCTTGCTCAGCTCCTGTTCGCCCACCAACGGCAGGCTCAGGCTGTAGCTGCTGAAATGCTCGGCGTCTTCGATGTCGATAGTCACGTCGGTGCCGTACTCAATCACACCCAGGGTGGTGGCGCGGGACTTGAACACGTTGGCGCTGTGATGAAATCGCAGGCGCTCGGGGGTAGCCGTCGCCAGGCGATGGGGCCCGCAGATGCCGGACATCCAGCTGCGGGCACCTTCGAGGTCAAAGCGTTGAATATGAATATCGTGTGTCTGGCTACTCATCGGGCTGCACCCACGGCGGTTAGGCGTTTGCGCGCTCTGGCGGCGCATCGTTGAACATCGACAGCAAGTTCCAAGCCACGTCGGCGCCGTTGCAACCACGTGGATAGCAACCGTCGACTATGTGGATAAATTCAGGTTTTCTGCGACCGTCACCTGCAATGACAGTAGCCCATTGCGTCACCGCGCCGCACCGTGTTGAGTATTTGCTGCCCAACTTTGCGGCCCATCTTCCCCCATTAAGCGGATAGCCCACCGCCCTTCTGCAGCGGCTTAATGGCTCACCCGTTTTAGCCATTATCAAAAGGTGCCTCCCATGAGTGGTGCAAGAACCGTCGAGCAGTGGAAAACCTTTATCGAAAGCTGCCTGGACTTTCGCCCGGCAGATGAAGTGTTCCGCATCGCCCGCGACATGTTCACCGAACCCGAGTTGTTCGACCTGGAGATGGAACTGATCTTCGAGAAAAACTGGATCTATGCCTGTCACGAAAGCGAACTGGCCAATAACCACGACTTCGTGACGATGCGCGCCGGGCGCCAGCCGATGATCATCACCCGCGACGGCGAAGGCCGGCTCAACGCGCTGATCAATGCCTGCCAGCACCGCGGCACCACCCTCACCCGGGTGGGCAAGGGCAACCAGTCCACCTTTACCTGCCCGTTCCACGCCTGGTGCTACAAAAGCGATGGCCGGCTGGTCAAGGTCAAGGCGCCGGGGGAATACACGGAAGGTTTCGACAAAGCCACCCGCGGCCTGAAAAAGGCGCGCATTGACAGCTACAAAGGCTTTGTCTTTATCAGCCTCGACGTAAACGGCACCAACAGCCTGGAAGATTTCCTCGGCGACGCCAAAGTGTTCTTCGACATGATGGTCGCGCAATCGGCGACCGGTGAGCTGGAAGTGCTGCCGGGCAAGTCGGCCTACACCTACGACGGCAACTGGAAGCTGCAAAACGAAAACGGGCTGGACGGTTATCACGTCAGCACCGTGCACTACAACTACGTGGCCACGGTGCAGCATCGCCAGCAGGTCAATACCGAGAACGGCGCAGGCGCAAGCACAACGCTGGACTACAGCAAGCTCGGCGCCGGCGACGCGAATACCGATGACGGCTGGTTCGCCTTCAATAACGGCCACAGTGTGTTGTTCAGCGACATGCCCAACCCCAGCGTACGTTCCGGCTACGCCACCATCATGCCGCGCCTGGTGGCCGAACATGGCCAGCAAAAGGCCGAATGGATGATGCACCGCCTGCGCAACCTGAACATCTACCCTAGCCTGTTCTTTCTCGACCAGATCAGTTCGCAGCTGCGCATCATCCGCCCAGTGGCCTGGAACAAGACCGAGATCATCAGCCAATGCCTGGGGGTCAAGGGTGAATCCGACGCGGATCGCGAAAACCGCATTCGCCAGTTCGAAGATTTCTTCAACGTCTCGGGCATGGGCACGCCGGACGACCTGGTGGAGTTTCGCGAAGCCCAGCGCGGTTTCCAGGGCCGCCTGGAACGCTGGAGCGATATATCACGGGGCAGCCACCGCTGGGAGACCGGACCCACGCCTAACAGTGAAGCCATCGGCATTCAACCGGCCATGACCGGCACTGAATTCACCCACGAAGGCTTGTACGTCAACCAGCACCGCAATTGGCAACAGTTTCTGCTCAAGGGTTTGGACCAGCGGGCCCTGAGCCTGCGGGAGGTGAAGTGATGAATGCGCAATTGCAGTACCGGGTCGAGCAGTTTTTTTACCGTAAATCCGAACTGTGCGACGCCCAGGACTGGGACGCCTACGTGCAGTTGTTCGACCCCCAGAGCGAATTCCATTTGCCGCAATGGGACTCGGAACACGTCTACACCAAAGACCCAAAACGTGAGATGTCGTTGATCTACTACGCCAACCGTTCGGGCCTGGAAGACCGCGTGTTCCGCCTGCGCACCGGCAAGGCTGCCTCGGCGACGCCAATGCCGCGCACTCTGCACCTGATCAATAACCTGCGCATTTCGGAGCAGGCTGACGGCACGTTGGAGGTGCGCTTGAACTGGCACACGTTGTTCTATCGCCTGGCCACGTCCGAGCAGTTCTACGGGCATGCCACGTACCACCTGAAGCCTGCGGGCGACAGCTGGCTGATCATGCGCAAGCACGCCTTGCTGCTCAACGACACCATCAACTCGGTGCTGGATTTCTATCACCTATAGGCACCGGGAGTTTTTCCTATGAATCACAAAGTGGCCTTCAGCTTTGCCGATGGCAAGACCCTGTTCTTCCCGGTGGGCGCCAATGAAATCCTGTTGGATGCAGCCCTGCGCAACGGTATCAAGATCCCGCTCGATTGCCGCGAAGGCGTGTGCGGCACTTGCCAGGGGCGTTGCGAATCCGGCGAGTACACCCAGGACTATGTCGACGAAGAAGCGCTCTCGAGCCTCGACCTGCAGCAACGCAAGATGCTCAGTTGCCAGACTCGGGTGCAGTCCGACGCCACCTTCTACTTCGACTTCGATTCAAGCCTGTGCAATGCATCCGGGCCAGTGCAGGTACGCGGTACGGTGAGCGACGTGCAGCAGGTCTCCACCAGTACGGCGATCTTGCAGGTGCAACTGGACCAGCCACTGGATTTCCTGCCCGGCCAGTACGCTCGTGTCGCGGTGCCCGGCACCGACAGTTGGCGCTCCTACTCCTTCGCCAATCGGCCGGGTAACCAACTGCAGTTCCTGGTGCGCCTGCTGCCGGATGGGGTGATGAGCAACTACCTGCGCGAACGCTGCCAGGTAGGCGACGCGATACTGCTGGAGGCGCCATTGGGTGCGTTCTACCTCCGGCATGTCATCCGGCCGCTGGTGCTGGTGGCGGGCGGTACCGGGTTGTCGGCGTTGCTGGGTATGCTCGATGAACTGGCGGCCAACGGCTGCTCGCAACCGGTGCACCTCTACTACGGCGTGCGCAGTGCCGAGGATTTATGCGAAGCGGCGCGTATCCAGGACTACGCGAGGACAATCCCGGGCTTTCGCTACACCGAAGTACTCAGCGATGCTTCATCCGAATGGCCCGGCAAGCGCGGCTACCTCACCGAACATTTTGACCTGGCCGAATTGCGGGACAGATCGGCGGATATGTACGTGTGCGGCCCCCCTCCAATGGTCGAATCCATTCAACAATGGCTGGTGGATCAGGCACTTGATGGCGTTCAGCTGTATTACGAAAAGTTTACGCAGAGTAATATCTGACCCTCAGCAGTTCTGAGGGGCCGATGCGGCGTGCAATCACCCTTGAGAAAAACAAGTAGAAGGGAATGTTAATGGCGGATGACATGGTTAACCCGGTGGGCCTCAAGCGTGGCCTGAAGAACCGGCACATTCAGCTGATCGCCTTGGGAGGCGCGATTGGTACAGGCTTGTTCCTCGGCTCGGCCGGGGTACTCAAGTCGGCGGGGCCGTCGATGATCCTGGGCTATGCGGTGGCCGGCTTTATCGCGTTCCTGATCATGCGCCAGCTCGGCGAGATGATCGTCGAAGAGCCGGTGGCCGGCTCCTTCAGCCACTTTGCGCACAAATACTGGGGCGGCTACGCGGGTTTTCTGGCCGGCTGGAACTACTGGGTGCTCTACGTGCTGGTGGGCATGGCCGAGTTAACCGCGGTGGGCAAGTACATCCAGTTCTGGTGGCCGGAGATTCCAACCTGGGTCAGCGCGTTGGTGTTCTTTGTTGCGGTGAACCTGATCAACACCCTGAACGTGAAGTTCTTCGGTGAAGCCGAGTTCTGGTTTGCGATCATCAAGGTGGTGGCGATTGTCGGCATGATCGTGCTCGGCTGCTACCTGCTGTTCAGCGGCACTGGCGGCCCGCAAGCGTCGGTCAGCAACCTGTGGAGCCACGGCGGTTTCTTCCCCAACGGCGGCATGGGGCTGCTGATGTCCATGGCCTTCATCATGTTCTCGTTCGGTGGCCTGGAACTGGTCGGCATCACCGCCGCCGAAGCCAGCGAACCGCGCAAGGTCATCCCCAAAGCGATCAATCAGGTGGTGTACCGCATCCTGATTTTCTACGTCGGCGCGCTGACCGTGCTGTTGTCGCTGTACCCGTGGGATCAATTGCTGCAAACCCTCGGCGCGTCGGGCGATGCCTACAGCGGCAGCCCGTTTGTGCAGATCTTCTCGTTGATCGGCAACGACACCGCCGCCCACATCCTCAACTTCGTGGTGCTGACCGCGGCGTTGTCGGTGTACAACAGCGGCGTGTACTGCAACAGCCGCATGTTGTTCGGCCTGGCCGAGCAGGGTGACGCGCCCAAGGCGCTGATGAAGCTCAACAAACAAGGCGTGCCGCTGCGGGCCCTGGCGATTTCGGCGTTAGTGACGATGCTGTGCGTGGTGGTCAACTACGTCGCGCCGCACAGTGCGCTGGAGTTGCTGTTCGCGCTGGTGGTTGCTTCGTTGATGATCAACTGGGCGCTGATCAGCCTGACCCACATCAAGTTCCGCAAGGCCATGGGCGAGCAAGGCGTGACACCGTCGTTCAAGACCTTCTGGTTCCCGTTCAGCAACTACCTGTGCCTGGCGTTCATGGTGATGATCATTGGCGTGATGCTGGCGATTCCGGGGATTCGCGAGTCGGTGTATGCGATGCCGGTGTGGGTGGGAATTATCTACATCGCCTATCGGTTTCGGATCAGAAACGGGAAAGTTGCAGTAACCCAGTAACCTCTGTGGGAGGGGGCTTGCTCCCTCCCACATTTTTAGCTGCATTCCAAATGAAAAGCCCCGGAGATCCGGGGCTTTTTTGTTTAGAGCGTGGAACGTACTCGCCAGAGTTCAGGGAACAGCACCGTGTCGAGCATCTTGCGCAAATACCCCACGCCCTCTGTGCCGCCGGTACCCGGCTGGAAGCCGATGATGCGCTCCACCGTGGTGACATGCCGGAAGCGCCATTGGCGGAACGAATCTTCCAGGTCGATAAACTTCTCGGCCAACTGATACAGGTCCCAGTACCGATTCGGGTCGCGATACACCTCCCGCCACGCCGCCTCCACGGAGTCGTCATGCACTGTGGCCGCCGTCGGGTCGCGTTCGGCGCGCTGCGGGTCAATCGCCAGTCCGGCCTTGACCATCAGGTTGACCGCTTCGTCATACAGCGACGGCGTGGCAATTGCCACCTGCAATTGCTGCAGCAAATCCGGGCGATGAGCATGGGGCCGCAGCAGCGCCGGGCTTTTGTTGCCCAGGATGAATTCGATCTCACGGTACTGGAACGACTGAAACCCCGACGACTGCCCCAGGAACGGGCGAATCGCCTTGTACTCCGACGGCGTCATGGTCGCCAGCACGGCCCAGGCGTGTACCAGTTGATCGAAGATCCGCGACACCCGCGCCAGCATCTTGAACGCTGGTGGCAGCTCACCCAGGCGCACATGTTCGCGGGCAGCCTTGAGTTCGTGAAGCATCAGCTTCATCCACAGCTCCGAGGTCTGGTGCTGGATGATGAAGAGCATTTCGTTGTGGTCTGGAGAAAGCGGGTGCTGGGCGCTGAGGACTTTGCCCAGGTCCAGGTAATCGCCATAGCTCATGGACTCGGAAAAATTCAGTTCGGCGTTATGCCATTCTTCCGGCGGTTGGTAATCAGCTGAGAAAGGACATTGGCTCATCGCGTGGGCTCCTTGAGCGGGCGGAGAATGGCGCGGACCGGGCTGGCATCGAGATGGGCAAAACGTAGCGGCAGCGCGATCAGTTCATAGTCGCCCTCCGGCACTTCATCGAGCACGATGCCTTCGAGGATCGCCATGCCATGGCGCGCCACGGCGTTGTGGGAATCCATGGTCTTGGATTGTTGCGGGTCCAGGGACGGCGTATCGATACCGATCAGGCGCACACCCAGGCCGGCGAGCAGCTCAATGGTTTGCGGGGCGATGGCAGTGAAATTCGAATCCCATTCAGTCAGTGGCGCTTGTGGATAAGTACGCAAGAGCACGCGCTCCGGCAGGTTATCCACACGCCCTTGCAACTGATGCGGCTGCACCAACGCGCCGCTGCCCAGGCAATGCAATACCCGGCACGGGCCCATGTACACATCCAGCGAAACCTCGCCAATCGGCGCGCCATCGGCGCTGTAATGCAGCGGTGCATCCACATGGGCACCGGTGTGCGGCGACAGGGTTACGCGGCCCACATTTACCGGACACTCCGGGCCGAACTGCCACACGCGCTCTTCCTGGAACGGCGTATCGCCCGGCCAGGTCGGGGTCGCCGTGCTCAAGGGCGGGCTGATATCCCACCACGTTTTTATTGGGTTCATTGCAAGGCTCTCACTGGGTACTGGGGTGAATGATACGAGGGCCAGCTCTGAATTTTCTTGCGAATTCTGGCGTGAGATGGGAAATATTTCGCACTTACTGCGAGGAAATGGTCAGTTACTGCACAAATCTTTCGTTTAGACATGCCCCTTGTGGGAGCCGGGCTTGCCCGCGATGACGATGGCGCAGCCAGCCTCTTCATTGCCTGACACTCCGCTATCGCGGGCAAGCCCGGCTCCCACAGGGATGGGGGTGATTTCCAGTTCATCACATGGCCTGCGCTTCTGGACATCCCGATGTCGAGTTCAGACCACTGGCGCAGCGCCCAAGGCCTTAGGGTTGAGCTTTCCCTTCCCTGCCTCGGAGTCATCATGTCCAAGCCCATCACCGTACTGCGCGACACCCACCCACTGCCGGTCCTGGATGCCTGCAAATGGGAAAAGCTTGAAGGCGACCCGCACACCGTCAACCTCAACGCTTACACCAGCGAAGACGGCAGCAAGATCATGGGCACCTGGATCTGCACACCGGGCAAATGGTACGTGGAATACGTGAAGTGGGAATACTGCCATTTCCAGGAAGGCTACTGCGTGATCACGCCTGAAGGGATGGCGCCGATCCATCTGCGCGCTGGGGATATCTTCGTGGTGGAGCCAGGCATGAAAGGTACCTGGGAAGTAGTGGAGACCGTGCGCAAGTACTTCGTTTTTGCTTGATCCCGCCACCTGAAAAAGGGTCACCCTGGCCCTTTTTTGCTTCAACGCCCCGGCGTCGTGCCAACTGCCCCGCTGCCCCCCCAAACCACAAAAAGTAAAAACAAACAACAGCCGTTTTTTCGAGTTGTATTTTTCGGCGAAACACTCCAAAAAAAACCGGCATAATGAAAAAAAGTCGCCTGCCTACATTATCAGCGCGCCTATACACTACTTTAGTTATAGATAGTATTAATTTTGACAGCTGCGCCTGCTTCGTATAATTTCATTGCAGCCTTGTTAGTATTCAGGCTCATTGGATTACAATCGCATGATAATAGGGATATAGGTAAAAGGTGCAGAAGCTCACATTATCTGAACTTTCAATCACCTTCTGTAGAAAATGCCAGGAGAGTTGAATTAGAATCCCGGTGTATTGACTGCACGGCTCTAAGCCTTCAACACTTCTCGTATCACTTGCTGCCCGCGGCAGTTGAGACCGCGCTTTTGTATGTAAAAGGACTAGAAAAATGCCTGATAAAACTACGCGCCTGACCATCCTCATCGACGCGCCGACCAAACAACGGCTGGAGTCCTTGTCCAACGACGTTGACCTTACTATCTCTCAGGTCATTCGCAAACTGATTCGCGATCACCTCCAACAGCACGAAAACCTCGTGGCTTCACCTGTCCGAGAGCCTGCAAAGGAAGACTCTTCGATGTATTCCTGATATATAAATTCGAACATCAGCCTACGTACGGACAATAACTTCTGCTGCGAGAAAGTTTGCATTTCTTGACGTACCCAGCGTCAATTAATAATAACCGTCGGCAAGTTATGATGCATGGAGAGTTTCGCCTGTGAAACAGCAACTGCTCGCTTGCTACACTCTTTTGAGCAAACACGCTAACGAGCTGACTGTCTCAACAGACGCCCCGCACACCTGCACTTTATTTTTTTCAATAAGTGATGGTACCTACCGTGCGGTGGTTTTTCATATTACCGCTGACAACTTCGAAACTGCCTGGCAATTGGGTGAGCTTGAATTCGAACGTCTCTGCTCCCACGCTGCACGCCAAGGGACTGATAAAACCGATCGTTCATGGATCCGCGTCGAACGTGCGTTCAACGTGACGCCAATAACCTGGGAAAAGTTCAGTGAACGCCTCAGGCGCCACAAGCGCAATTACTTCAGGCACGGCCTTGCATTCGATGCCGATATGCAGCTGGCAATCACCGAACAGGAATTGAATGCCAATGCCATCCTGTACGGCGGCAGCGACATTGCCCACGCGACCTTCAACACCAATAACTTCGTCACCTATGCCAAGCGGCGGTTCAGCGGCTCACAGGCCGCAGCCATCGTGGCAGCGCTTGCCCCCGAAACCCGCGTGTTCACCTTCAACACCATCGGTGTGTTCTGCGCCGAAGATGGCGTCGCCCACCCCCTTAACAGCAGCGGGCCGCAAACCGGCTGGCGTGCCCTGGGAGCGCTCGCACCTGATGATGTTCGGGCGTGTATAAACAGCGCATCCAGCTACCTGAGCACGCAGGTGCAAGACAGCGGGCAATTTATCTACGGCTACTTCCCCTGCTTTGACCGAACCATCAAAAACTACAACACGCTACGCCACGCAAGCACCACTTACTCGATGATCGAGGCCTGGGCACTGACCGGCGATGAACAGCTCAAGGCAGCGATCGAGCGCTCGCTGACTCACCTCGCCGAGGTACTGATCAGGCCCTCCTTGCTGCCCAATGGCAGCGTGGCGGCGTTTCTCATCGACACCGACAACGAGATCAAGCTGGGCGGCAATGCGGTGTGCCTGCTGGCACTGGTCAAGTACAGCGAAGTCACCGGCACTCGCCGTTACCTACCGCTTCTTGAAGCCCTCGCCAACGGCATGGCCTGGATGCAGGATCCTGTCAGCGGGGCGTTTGTGCACGTTTTGCATGCCCATGACCTGAGTGTCAAAGAGCCCTTCAGGATTATCTACTACGATGGCGAGGCCGCTTTCGGGTTGATCCGTCTCTATGGGCTGACCCGCAACGAGCGCTGGCTGGCCGTGGTGGAAAAAGCCTTCGACTATTTCATCGAGAAAGAGCACTGGCGCGAGCATGACCATTGGCTCAGCTACTGCGTGAACGAACTGACCCGCTACCGACCTGACGAAAAATATTTTCGCTTTGGCCTGAACAACGTCGCCGGCTATCTGGGGTTCGTCCAGCAACGCATCACCACCTTTCCGACGTTGCTGGAGTTGATGATGGCAGCGCAGCAGATGCTGACACGCATCGCCCAGCAACCATCACTGCGCCACCTGCTTGAAGAGATTGATCTGCACGCGTTCTACCGCGCGCTGCATCATCGCGCGCGCTACCTGCTCAATGGCTATTTCTGGCCGGAACTGGCGATGTATTTTGCCAACCCGGCGCGCATCGCCGGGGCCTTCTTTATTCGTCATCACGCGTTCCGGGTACGGATCGACGATGTAGAACACTATCTTTCCGGGCTGATCGCTTACCACCGTTATCTGCTTGATGGTGCCCCTCAGGTCAGTTGGGTCCAGGCCGCAACCGGCGTGGATCGAGCCTGGAACGCAGATACCCTGGCGCAAGTCACCCAGGGCACGTGGGCAACCCCACCGCCGCCCGGCTGGCGCGCAACGGGGCTGACGCCCTCCATGCAGTTCTTCAAGCCGCAGCGGATCCTCAGTCGCCATCCCAGCCGGGTCGGCCCCAATGAAGCGCAATCGGCGCAACGCTGGGCCCAGGCCAAACCCGAACGTCGACCGTCAGCCTTCCTGTGTGTAGACCCCACCCCCTACCTGAGCAGTGGGCTGCCGGTATTGCAGGTTGCCGACACCAGCGAGGCCATGTTGCAGATGGGCCGTCACGCCCGGCAGCACTTCAGTGGAACAGTGTTTGGCGTGACCGGCAGTTTCGGCAAGACCACTGTGGTGGCAATGCTTGCCCAGGCGTTGAAACCCTGGGGCAACGTGGGCCAGACCGAAGCCAACGCCAACCTGCCCCATGGCATTGCCTGGAACCTGGCGAGCATGACTGAGCCGGCAGAATTCTGGGTGCTGGAAATGGCCGTTGGGCGTATGCCGATCAACTCGGCGCTGGTTCGCCCGCAGATCGCCGTCGTCACCGGCATCGCACCGGCGCACTTGGAGTATCACGGAACCCTGGAAAACCTGGCGCGCAAAAAAAGCGCAATATTCGCCTCCATGGCCCCGGGCGGTCACGCGGTACTCTGTCGCGACATGCCTTACTACGAGCTGTTCGCCGAAGCCGCCGAGGTGGCCCACTTGCACATGATCAGCTTCGGCGAACACCCCGAAGCGGACCTGCGCTTGCTGGATTGGAACAGTGAAGTCCATCAAGTAAACGTCAACGCACTCCTTGCCGGGCAACCCTTGAATTTCAGTCTGAAGGCGCGCGGCAGGCATATGGTAATCAACGCGTTGGGAGTACTGGCGGCCCTGTCTGCACGCGGGCTTGCGGTCGAGCAGGCGCTGGAAACCCTGGGCGCGTTCATGCCCGTCGAAGGCCGCGGCAATACCCTGTCAATTACCTGCACAGGCGGCCATTTCCAACTGATCAACGATGCCTACAACGCCAACCCTGGCTCGATGAGTGCCGCGCTGCGCTCAATGACCGATCTGCCTGCCCCACCGCAGCACCGTGTGCTGGTGCTGGGGGATATGCTCGAACTCGGGGCCGACGCCCAACGTTATCACCTGGAGATGGCCGAGCCTTTGCGGGCGGTGGCGCCACGGCATGTGGTGCTGTGCGGCCCGTTGATGCACGTGCTGTACCTGTCGTTGCGTGACGAGCTGCCAGTGCAATGGTTCGAGAATGCCAAGGCGCTGAACCAGGCACTGGCGAACGACCCGCAACCGTGGTTTCAGCCTGGCGACTGGGTCATGGTCAAGAGCTCCGGCGGGACGGGGTTGTCGCAGCTGTGTGATTGGTTGACCTCACGCGAACAGGCGGTGCCGGTCTAGCCCGCGCACTGCGCCGCCGTCTTCAGCCCGATGTCATGGCGCAACTGGTGAAAGGCCGTGGGCACGCCCTGGGCCTTGATCAAATGCGCCTGGTGCCCGGCCCGCTTCAGGGCCTGGAAGAAAGCTTCCTGCAGGGCGAACGGTGCGACTTGATCGTCCGGGCTGCCAATCACATACAACTGCCGTGCGGGTGCGACGGCGATACCATCGATGTGCCGGGCCGGGTCATAAGGGTGCAGCAACCCATTGGTGTCACGCCCAGGCCTTGAAGGCAGGCCCTTGCTCTGGCGGATCATCTGCGCCCGCTGCACCAGCGAGAAAGCACCGGAGGTCATCACCGCGCATTTCACGTCGGTACGGCCCAGCGTCAACAGTGCAGCGGCAACCGTAGCGCCGCCACTGTGCCCGAGCAACACGAACTGCCCAATGCCATAGCGCTCGCGCAACTGATCCAGCGCCCCATTGAGCGCAATGAACTCCTGCGCCTGACGCCGTTGCCCGTGGTTGCCGCTGGAACCGTAGGTGCCGGGGCGCGCTACGATCACCAGGGGCACACCCGCGCGCTTGGTCAGCATCGTGGCCTGGCTGACTTTGGCGGCCAGGGTGTTGCCGGCAATCGCCTGCGGCGCACGATGCATCTCGCTCGTGCGATCACCGTGGAACATCACAATCACCACGGGCGCACGCTCCAGGGCGCCGCCAGCGAAGTAACGAATGCACGCATCGCCTCGGGCAATTTCGACCCACAGCGCCGAACCTGGCTCAGTGCAGGTGCCGCGGTCGGCGGGCGCATTCCAGCGCAGTGGGGTCGTCGCCTCATCGAACGCCTGCACCCAGGACGTACAGGCCATCGTCAGGCCCAACAGCACACCGATGCCGAACGTTCTACCCATCCTGCCTCCCTAGCGTTCTCGCAACGCTTCGCGTGCCCGGTTCATCGGCTTGATCAGGTAGTCGAGCACGGTTTTCTGACCGGTCTTGATGTCTACCGAGGCGATCATGCCGGGCACGATCGAGAACGTCTTGCCGGCCTTGTTTTTCAAGGTGTCGGCATCGGTGCGGATAAACACCCGATAGTAAAAAACTTCCGGTTTGACTTCGTCCTGAATGGTGTCCGGCGAAATGGTCACTACCTTACCGTCCATGCCGCCGTAAATGGCATAGTCATAGGCCGTGATCTTGACCTTGGCCATCTGGTCGGGATGGATGAAGGCAATGTCCCTGGGCGAGACTCGCGCCTCGATCAGCAGCTGTTCATCCAGCGGCACAATCTGCATCAGCCGCCCATTGGGAGGGATAACGCCGCCGATGGTCGTGACCTCGATATCCTTGACGATACCGCGCACCGGCGAGCGCAAGGTCAGGCGGGTTACCGAATCCGAACGCCCGCGCATCACCGACGACAGCGTCTGCACATCCGCGTTGACCTTGGCCAGGTCCTCACCGGCGCGCACCAGGTAATCGGAGCGCGCCTGGCTGAGTTTCAATTCCAGCTCGGCCTTCTGGCGCTTGAGGCGCAGCACCTCGACATTGCTGGCAGCCCCAACCTTGGCCAGGTTTTCGGTAATCTCCAGCTCACTGCGCACCAGCCCCAGGGAAGAGCGTACACCGGCCAGGGATTCCTCAAGGCCTTTGCGCCGGGTGTTGAACAGATCGGTTTCAGCGCTGATCAGCGCCGGGTAACGTGACAGCTCCGCCGGGAATGCCAACGGTTTGCCGTTCACTTCCGCCTGCAACCGCGCCACGCTGGCCAGGGACGCACGATACTTGGAAGCGCTTTCATCGAAGTTGGATTCGGTCTTGGTCGGATCAAGCCTGGCCAGGACCTGCCCCTGTTTGACGATATCGCCCTCCCCCACATTCAGCTCCGTGACGATCCCGCCTTCCAGGGACTGAATGATCTGCTCGCGGGAGGTGGGAATGACCTTGCCGCTGCCGGTGGACACCTCGTCCACTTCAAACACGTAGGCCCAGGCGCCAAAGGCGACAAGCATGACGGCCACCCACGCCACCACCCGTGTAGCGCGCAGCACCGTACTGTCATCCACGCCCGCGTGGGGGCGGCCGATGTGTTCGTCTTCACTGGCAAGCAGGGGGATTGTTTTCAGCGCATGGGTTTTCACTGGTTTTTCCCCTTGGGTCTGGATAGCCGTGCAATGGCGTTGTCCTTGCTGTCATCGACGATGACCTGGCCGTTGTCGACCACAATGATGCGGTTGACCAGGCTCAATACACTCATGCGGTGGGTGGCGATGATCAGCGTGCGATGGGCCGCCCAGCGATCCAGGTTCTGAATCAATTGGCGCTCGGTGGCTTCATCCAGGGACGCGGTGGGCTCGTCGAGCAAGACAATATGCGGTTGGCGAATGATCAAGCGTGACAACAGCAACGATTGGCGCTGGCCGCCGGAGAGGCCGAGGCCGCCTTCGAGGATCAGGTGGTCCATGCCGTCGGCGAATTTGCCGATGAAGTCGGCGGCGCCGGTTACCGCCAGGGCCTGGAGGATTTCCTCATCCGATGCATGCGGCGCCCCCATGATCAGATTGTCACGCAGGGTGCCGTGGAACAGACGCGAGTTTTGCGTCATCAACCCCACATCCCGGCGCACGTCCGCCGGGTCGAGGTGGCCCAGGGCAACCCCGTCGAGGCTGATGTTGCCGCTCTTGAGGTCGAGCATCCCGGCCAGGGCCTGCAGCAAGGTCGATTTGCCCGCGCCGTTACGGCCGAGAATGGCGATGCGCTCGCCCGGCTGGATCTGCAGATCCGCCACCAATAACGCCGGCACCGGCGCTTCGTCGCAATACTGGAAGGCCGCCTGTTTGAGCACATAGTGACCGCGCACCAGCGGTAAATGCACGCGCTTGCTGCCTTCAGCGTGGTCCACCGGCAATTCCATGATGCGGTTCAAACTCTGCAATGCCACCTTGGCCTGCTGCCAGCGCGTGAGTACCTGAGTGATCTGCGACATCGGCGCCATCATGCGCGAGGCCAGGATCGAGGCGGCCACCAGGCTGCCGGTGGTCATATCGCTGGCCATGACCATGGGCGCCCCGAATACGACGACCACGGCAAACACCGAGCCCTGGACGTTGTTGCTCCATGCCACCAACTTATTGGTGAGCAGGCGCAGGCGCAGGCTGGCATCGCCACAAGTGGCGTTGTAATGGTTCCATTGCTGCGAAAAACGCTGCTCGGCTTGCAGGGCCTTGATGTCGTCGAGGCCTTGTACGGTTTCAACCAGCATCGCGCTGCGCAACGCGCCTTCGCGCATCGACTCAGTGGCCAACGCCGCGAGTTTTTTCTGCGCCAGCAGGCCCGGCACCACCAGAAACAGCACGGCCACCAGGGGCACAGCGACCAACGGACCGGCGATCAACCAATAGATCACCAGAAACAGCAGGAAAAACGGCAGGTCTGCCAGCGCGGTCGCCGTGCTTGAGGTGATCAGTTCACGCAGTTGTTCCAATTCCTTGAGTTGGGAAATGAACGAACCGGTGGACTTGGGTCGGGCGCTGTTGCGCAGGCGGATGGCGTGCCCGAACACCAGGTCCGAG
This sequence comes from Pseudomonas sp. P867, assembly GCF_019891455.1. NCBI lineage: Bacteria > Pseudomonadati > Pseudomonadota > Gammaproteobacteria > Pseudomonadales > Pseudomonadaceae > Pseudomonas > Pseudomonas sp. P867. The sequence goes on from NZ_JAFLXB010000003.1 coordinate 490,082, forward strand.
ACGCGCAGGTCGGCGCGTTTGCCGAGCATGTCAGTGATGCGCACGCGGGTGATGCGCATGATGAAATCAAAGACCAGCGCCAACATCACGCCGCCGAACAGCACATACAGGGTGGGCATGGACTCGGCGGGAATAACGCGGTCGTACACCTGCATCGAAAAGAGCACCCCGGCGAGGCCGAGTACGCTGGTGACCAGGGACGCCAGCATCACGTAGCCATACGGCCGCAGGTCGCGCAGCACGATGGCACTGAACCAGTTCTTTTGGTACGGCTTGATGTAATCATCGACGCGAGTGTCGCGCACCGCGCGCATTGGCCGCAAAATCACCGTCTTGCGTGCCTGCTCAAGCAATTCGCGGCGGCCCAGACGGCTTTGCAAACCGCCATCACCGCTGTAGGCGATGCCGATGCTGTCATCCTCACCGATGAGCTCCAGCACACCGACCTGCCCATCCGCAAACTGCACCACCATCGGCAACTGGCGCTGCATCAGGGTCGAGGCGCTAAAGTCGCCGATCACGCAATTCAACCCGGCCTGACGCGCCATACGCCGCACCACGTCTTCCACCGACGCGCTGTCAGTCCATTGGGCTGCCAGGCGCACGCTTTGCGCTGAACACTCCAGGCGGTAATGGCGGGCCACCCCCAGAATTGCCTCCAGCCATACCTCGTAATCAAAGGTCGGCGGCGGTGTGTGCTGTAGGGGCGCTGCACTCAAGTCGTCATCCAGTTTCACGGCTTCATTCATGGCCGAATCTCCACACCCTGCAGGGTGCTGTTGTCCAAATGGAACGCCGTGCGAAGCCCGCCCGTGTTGTAGAGGCAATCGATATTCAGGCGACGTAGGTCTGCCGCCGTGTTTTCCCGATCCATGCGCGCCTGGTGGATTTCCTGCTCGGCATTGAGCAAGTCGAGTAACGGCCGCGTGCCCAGCTCAAGGTATTGCTGGCGATAAAGGTCACGGGTTTCGGAGATGCTGCGCTCACGAAAATCCAGGGTCGACAGACGTTGCGACAAGCTTGATATCTGGTCGCGGGCTTCGAGCAAACCCTGGCGAACCGCAAGCCGTGCGGCGTCGTTGGCCGCCTCGGCCGAGCGCAGCGCCTGCTGCGCCGCGGTTTTGCGCGCGGTGATTGCGCCGCCCTGGTACAGCGGCATCTTCACGTTGAGAAACACGCCGTAGCGGGTGCGATCGCGGCCGCCGGGAAGGTTGCTTTCATCGTTGTTGTCCAGGTAGTGCGTGATGGACGGGTCCAGCGACACCGTGGGCAAGGCTTCGGCACGCGCCTGTGCAATCAGTGCCAAGGCATCGACCCGCTGGGCCTGGGCGATCAGCAACGTCGGGGTGACGGCGGCATCGGGCACCACGCCCACGCAGGACTGTTCCAGGCTGGCAGGAAAGCCGCTGGCCACGTTCACCGGCGACTGGGCCCCCAGCAAACTGCTCAAGGCGCTGCGCCAGCGGTTGAATTGCGCGGTGAACTGCATTTGGGTGGCCATTGACGCCTCGACCCGCGAACGGGCCTGGATCAAATCGGAACGGGTGCTGGCGCCCATGTCGCTGCGTTTTTTGGCCAGTTCGGCAATCGCCGAAATCCCCTCGATCTGCTCGCGGGCCACAGTCACCAAACGTTGCGAGCGTTGCAGTTCGATCATTGCAAACGAGGTGTCGCGGGCCACTTGGTCAATCGACAACAAGATCGCCGCCTGGCTGCCGCTGACCCGCGCCAGTGCGCTGTCCACTGAGCTGGAAACCTTGCCGAAGTCATAAAGCATCTGCGACGCCGACAACGAAAACGCTCGGCTTTGGCCATTGCCACTCAAGCTGCTGTCATAGCCCGAATTGAAGCCACCGCTGACTTGCGGGTAATACCCGGACCGGGCGATGTTCACGTTCTCGTTTTGTTGGTACAGCTGGCCGATCGCCTCGGCAATCGCCGGGTGCCACTCTACGGCCAACTGAATGGCGCGCATGAGGTCGAGGTTGCTCGGTATGTTGCGCTGGGGTGCCACCGGTGCGCTGACGCCCGCTGGCCCTCCCGGTAAATTCGTGCCCAGGTTGCTGGGGCTGATGATGTTGACGGGTTCTTCATCGTCGAAAAGCGACGTGGCCATGACCGGCTCAATCCCTGGCGCGATCATTGAGACTGCCAGAACCGTGGCAGACAGTTGGTTGGCCAAACTCTTATGCCTCACTGCAAGTCACCTGACTGTTGTCAAACCGGAGGGGGACAACAACGAACCGTGACTGGCATCAGTCACGGCCCATCGCTGCAAGCTTGTTGGTAAGGAAAACCGGGCATTGCGGCCCGGTTATCGGGAAGTGGCGTTACACCACGTTGATGCCGCTTTGTACCCAAAGCTGATGGGCCTGATCTTCCGCACTGGTGTAGACCACGTACTCCAGACCGTTCTCTACTTGCGTCACACCGCCAGTCCAGTCGCCGGTCAGGTGCACGCTGTCCTGATCGTCGCCCTGAATCATCAAGCGATCCGACTCAGGCCCGGTGATGGACACCAGGTCTTCCAGGCTCAACGTCAGGTCCACTGCGCTGATATCGTTCAGGTCGATACTCTGCACATCGCTGACTTTGCCGATCAGGTCGGTGAGGTTGATGGCAGCATCCCCCCCTTCCCACAGCAACCCGTTTGCACCCGCGCCCGCATCGACGTGGGTGAAGTCGGTGTCATCAACCACCACCGCATCGTGGTGCTGAGCATCAACGCTGGCGGCGTCATCCGCGGCCTGATCCACCGCCCCCAGGGCTGCGGCAAAGCCGACACCCTCAGTGGCAGGCGCGCCCGGGTTGGCGTCGTCCCAGACCAGGTCACGGTCTGGCGAGTCGATGCGGATGTACACGTCTGCGGTCTCCTCCTGACCCGTCGGCGTGGTGAGTTTGTAGGTGAATTTATCCACCTGGCCAATCTCATCCAACGTCAGGCCGGCATTCGGCGTGTAGACGTATTTGCCATCGGCAAAGACGGTCAACGTGCCGTGCTCACCGACGACTTGCGCCCCCGTCTGCCCAGGCACCACATAGGCCCCGGCTACCAGCACGCTCAACACCGTCAATGGCGAACCGAGCACATCCGGTCCGGCCAGGCTGCCAGCCAACAAGTCGCCGGTGGCGTTGGTCATTTCACCGGCCACAAATTGCGTGGTGAAGGTGGTAGTCAAGGTCTGAGCCACCGTGATGGTCGACAATGACAGCACCGAGCCTGTGGATGCGGTGACCCGATACGAACCGGCGTCCAGCCCGGTGAACGTATGCGACGACTGGGTGGTGGTCTGTTGCGTTTCCCATTGGCCTGCAATCAGTTTTTGCAGATTGACGGTGGTGGACGGCAACAGGGTCAAGCCGGAAGCGCTGACATCGACCTTCAATACAGCCGTAGAGTCGGCAGCCACGACGATGACTTCGCCCGTACCCGAGCCCGTGCCGATCGCCGGCAGGTTGTAGCTCAAGGCCGGCGCGTTGGCTTCTGTCACCAGGTTGACGATCGCTATCTGCGCCGAGCCCAGGTCATCGTTCGCTACCGGGCTGACCGTGCCTGGAGCCGATGGGTCTGTTGCGTTCCAGGTCACGTCGACACTTGGGCTGTCGATGCGCACATACAAGGTGGCGGCGGCAGAACCACCCGCACCATTGACCAAGTGGTATTCGAACGCATCCACTTTGCCGATGTTGGCGACATCGCCGTTCGGGGTGTACTTGTAGTCACCATTGGCAAAAATAGTCAGTTGACCATATTGGCCTTGCAGCACCGTGCCGGTAGTGGCGTCCGCATCGACGAATTCACCGCCGACCTCGACCTGCACCTTGACGGGCCCGCCGTTGCCCGGCACATCCGGAGTGCCTCCCACACCCGGGTCGGTGATGACGTTGCCGGAGACTTCGGGACCGGCTTCGCCAGTGAAATCAGTCAGGCTGTTGTTGGTGACGCTCAATACCGCCGTCGCCCCCGCACCGATGCTGACCAGGTTTGGGTCCAGCTGGAGGGTGAAGCGGTATTGCCCGGCCTGCAGCCCTTCGATCTCGGCAGTGGTGCTTTGACCGAACAGGCCCAACAGATCCAGCAAGCCCGAACCGTTACTGCCCTGTTGAACCGGCAACCAGCCACCCGCGCCGTCGCTCACCTCCAGGACCGCAGTGAAACCGCCTCCCAGCAGCGAAACCAGATCCGCCTGGGCAAACTGCAGATTCAGCGTGCCGCTGGAACCTTCGGCAACCGTGAACTCCTGCGCCTTGGTGTGATCGCCCAGGATGATCCCGCCAACACCCAGCAGGGTGAAGACACGCATATCAGCCAGGTTGGTGTTGGATGTAACGGGTTTGATGGTCACTTCGCTTGTGGCGAGGTCGTCGAAGGCTTCTAGGTCGGCATCGGCATCGGCGTCAGCATCGGCATCGGCGTCAGCATCGGCATCGGCATCGGCATCGGCATCGGCGTCAGCATCAGCATCAGCATCGGCGTCGGCGTCCGCATCGGCGTCGGCATCGGCATCGGCATCGGCGTCGGCGTCGGCGTCGGCATCGGCGTCAGCGTCAGCGTCAGCGTCAGCATCGGCGTCAGCATCAGCATCAGCATCGGCGTCGGCATCGGCATCGGCGTCAGCATCGGCATCGGCATCGGCATCGGCATCGGCATCGGCATCAGCGTCGGCGTCGGCGTCGGCGTCGGCATCAGCGTCAGCATCGGCGTCGGCATCAGCATCCGCATCCGCATCGGCATCCGCGTCGGCGTCGGCGTCCGCATCAGCGTCAGCATCGGCATCCGCATCGGCGTCGGCGTCGGCGTCGGCATCAGCGTCAGCATCGGCGTCGGCATCCGCATCGGCATCCGCATCGGCATCCGCATCAGCATCGGCGTCGGCATCCGCATCGGCATCCGCATCGGCATCGGCATCAGCATCAGCGTCGGCATCAGCATCAGCATCAGCATCAGCATCAGCATCAGCATCAGCATCAGCATCAGCATCGGCGTCGGCGTCGGCATCAGCATCGGCATCGGCATCGGCATCGGCATCGGCATCAGCATCAGCATCAGCGTCAGCGTCAGCGTCAGCGTCAGCATCGGCATCGGCATCGGCATCAGCATCGGCGTCGGCGTCGGCGTCGGCGTCAGCATCAGCATCAGCATCAGCATCAGCATCAGCATCGGCGTCGGCGTCGGCGTCGGCGTCAGCATCGGCGTCGGCGTCAGCGTCGGCATCCGCATCTGCGTCCGCGTCGGTATCATCAATATCAACGGCGACCACGTTAGTCGGGACAGACTCATTCCCCGCAGGGTCCGTCAAGGTGACGGCAAGCGTTTCACCGTTAACCTGAGGCGTGTTCAAGGTCACTTGGAAGGTGCCATCATCTCCCACTGCCCCAGTGCCGATTACATTGCCATCGGTATCCTTTATGGTCACCGTGGCATTGGGTTCGCCTTTACCGCTGAGCGTTGCGCCGTCGGTGCTCAACGCCAGGTCGGTCGGTGCGGAAGGTGCGGTGGTATCACCCGCCACCACAGGGCTGGCAGGGGATTCATTGCCGGCAGCGTCTTTGAGAATGACGCTCAGCGTTTCGCCGTTAGTCTGCGGCGTGTTCAAGGTGACCTGGAAGCTGCCGTCATCCCCCACCGTGCCGGTGCCGATTACATTGCCATCGGCATCCTTTATGGTCACCGTGGCATTGGGTTCGCCTTTACCGCTAACGGTCGAGCCGTCAACGCTGACCTCCAACGCTGAAGCGGCGGCAGGTGCCGTGGTGTCGCCGGCGACAACGGTTGCAGGCGGCGAGACTTGGCCCAAGGCATCCTTGAGGGTGACTTGCAGCGTTTCACCATTGGTTTGCGGTGTGCCCAGGCTGACCTGGAAATTACCGTCTGTGCCAACGGTGCTGGTGCCGAGCACATTGCCCGCAGCATCTTTGACCGTTACCGTCGTACCGCTCTGGCCTTTACCGGTGAGGAGTGTGCCCGCACTGTTGACGGCCAGACCGCTCGCGGCTCCTGGAGCGGCGGGTGGCGAATCGTTACCACCGCCTCCGCCGCCGCCGCTCATTGCCGCCGCAGCACCGCCCACGGCGAGTAGCCCCAGCCCCCACAGCACCCAGCTCGGGATGGAACTGTCTGCGGCAATGGCGGCCACACCCAGCTCGTCGAGGGTCGAAATTTCAGTAAAGGTGAAGCCCGAATAAGGCGTGGAATAGTTGCCAAGCAACAAAGTACCGTCTTCACCCTCCAGCACCAGTTGGTTTTTCGCACCGTCGGCGCCCACCACAAAAAAGTTCTGAACCGTAACGGTCTCACCTGACTTCAGCGTGACTACCAGATTCTGCCCGGACTGTTGAAACGACTGAACGCTTTCCGGCCCGAAGGGCAACTTTACAATGCTGGTGCCTTTGAGGCTGGTAGTTCCCAAGGCATGTTCCGTCGCCGTCCCCGTCGCCTTATCGACAATTGTTATATTTTTCATCTCTCACCCGTTTCAATTTATGGACACACAAAGCTCAGCGCGAGCGAATGCCCACGACAGTGATTACCGTCGAGCGCTAAATTTGTTTTTGCGTTATTGGTGAACTGTTCGGACTAAGTGGCAATCACCCCACGCCCGTTTCTTCACGCAGTCGCGCGTTGATGGGCTCGGACTCGCGACTCACAGGCGGCAATTGATGTGACAGGCAGGTAAGCCTGGAAGGCGCCGCCACCGGCAATGAGTGGGTACGCCCGCAAGCCCACAACTCAAGCAATCGGGAGAGATGGAGAGCCATGAGACTGGCCTTGTCGAGTCCCTGACCGGTGTGGGCCAAAGCAGCTGATCGCTCGGCAATACTCGCTGTCCGCTTCCTTTCGCTAGCCATTTTTAAGGCACCTGCACAACCTGGAAAAAATAAAACACTGCGGAGAAAACTGTGGAGGCATACCCAACTGAAAACTCCCGCCAGCCAGATACTAGCGAGGCAATAGCCGACATCAAAGGGAAAACTAAACAGGTATTAAGCACGCCTAATTAACGGTCATGCCCATCACATATATGACGCCCATCAATTATTTTTTCATCATCACACCATGATAATTAATCACTCCACATATGCGACCCACATGATGAATCAATGATCAAAAACCGAGAAAAACCATCAAACCTTTTCAAGTTGTAATAATTTATTTCAAGGTGGTACACACCTCAAACAGGCTCATGCGAACCAGTTAGTTGATTAGTAATAAAAACGCATATAGCAGCGAAGCTCGCGTAATGCGAGGCAGCAAAAGTTGTAATCACGATGGGGACAGGTATTAGGGGATATATCGAGGGGGCAGGTGCACAAGGCGCCTGAAATGCTGCGAACGCATAGACAAGCCAACCTCCGAGAACCCACCCAAGGAGGGCTCTCGGAACTTGCCTTTATTGAGGTTTGCGATAGCTATTGATGATGGCCGAGAAGTCTTTACCCCCCTCCCCGCGCTGGCTCATCGACTGGTACAACTGCTGGGCCACTGCGCCGAGGATCACCGGCTGATGCGCCTGGCGTGCGGCTTCCGTGGCCAGGCCCAAATCCTTGAGCATCAGGTCGGCACCAAAGCCACCGGTATAGCCACGCGATGATGGCGCGGTTTCGATCACGCCCGGCCAAGGATTATAGGTATCGGAACTCCAGCAGCGCCCGGTGGAGCTGTTGATGATGCCGGCCAGCACTTGCGTATCAATGCCGAGCGCATCGCCCAGGGCCATGGCCTCACTGACGCCGACCATGCTGATACCCAGCAGCAGGTTGTTACAGATCTTGGCGATTTGCCCGGTGCCGACATCGCCGCAGTGCACGATGTTGCGGCCCATCTGCGCCAGCACCGGTTGCAGGGTAGCGAATAATTCCGGGTTGGCGCCGACCATAAAGGTCAGCGTCCCGGCCTGGGCACCGCCGGTGCCACCGGAGACCGGTGCATCGGCCACTGCCACGCCTTGTTTCGCTGCCGCTGCCGCTACATCACGGATGGTTTGCGGATCGATGGTGCTGCAATCCACCGCTGGGACGCCTTTGCCGATGCCCGCGAGCACACCGTCGTCATTGAGCCATACGCTGCGCACGTGAGCAGCGGCCGGCAGCATGGTAATCACCAGTTCTGCGCCCTGGGCCGCATCACGCGGTGAGCTGCTGATGGTGCCGCCCAGTTCGGCGAGTTCCTTGAGTACCGCCTGGTTCAGGTCGAACAGGTTAAGCGCGTGCCCAGCCTTGATCAGGTTGCGGGCCATGGGCGCGCCCATGTTGCCCAGGCCGATAAATGCAATCTTCATGGTCGTCTCCCAGGTTCAGCGCAGGTTGATGGTGGTGTTGACGCCATCGTTGACCGTGTCGTCATCGAACCAGCGGCTGGTGACGGTTTTGGTCTGGGTGTAGAACTGCACCACTTGCTTGCCGTACGGGCCCAGGTCGCCGAGCTTGGAACCGCGCGAGCCGGTGAAGCTGAAGAACGGCACTGGCACCGGAATCGGAATGTTGATGCCGACCTGGCCCACATCGATTTCGCTCTGGAATTTACGCGCCGCCGCACCACTTTGGGTGAACAGGCCCGTGCCATTGCCGAACGGGTTGGCGTTAACCAGGGCGATGGCTTGGTCGAGGGTGTCGACTTCCAGCACTACCAGCACGGGGCCGAAGATTTCCTCGGTGTAGATGCGCATGTCGGTGGTCACGCCCGAGAACAGAGTCGGGCCGACAAAGTTACCTTGTTCGAAGCCCGGCACCTTGATATCGCGGCCATCCAGCTCCAGCTTGGCGCCTTCTTTCACGCCGCTTTCGATCAGTTCAAGAATGCGTGCCTTGGCGCGCTTGGAGATCACCGGGCCGACATCCGTGCCGGCTTCGCTGCCAGCATTGACCTTGAGCTTTTGTGCCAGGGCCTTGAGATCCGGCAGCCACTGCTTGGACGCGCCCACCAGCACCACCACCGAGGTGGCCATGCAACGCTGGCCCGCCGCGCCGAAACCGGCGCCGACCAGGGCATTGAGGGTGTGTTCACGGTTGGCATCCGGCAGCACCACGGCGTGGTTCTTGGCGCCCATCATCGACTGCACGCGCTTGCCGTGTTTGCCGGCCAGGTCGTAGACATGGGTGCCGACGGCGGTGGAACCGACGAAGGACACGGCCTTGATATCTTTGTGAGTACAGAGCGCATCCACCACGTCCTTACCGCCATGCACCACGTTGAGCACACCGGCCGGCACACCGGCTTCCAGCGCCAGCTCCACCAGCAGCATGGTCGACAACGGGTCTTGCTCGGAAGGCTTGAGGACGAAGGTATTACCGCAGGCAATCGCCATCGGGAACATCCACAGCGGAATCATCGCCGGGAAGTTGAACGGAGTGATGCCGGCGCACACACCGATAGGTTGGCGCAGGGTGTAGGTGTCCACGCCACCGGCCACGTTTTCGGCGAATTCGCCCATTTGCAGGGTGCCGATGGAACAGGCGTGTTCGACCACTTCCAGGCCACGGAAAATATCGCCCTCGGCATCGGCAATGGTCTTGCCCTGCTCGGCGCTGAGGACCACGGCGATACGCTTGGAGTGTTCACGGATCAGGGCTTGCAGCTTGAGCATGATGCGCATCCGCGCACCGATCGGCGTCAGCTTCCAGGTCTGAAAGGCGCGATGGGCGGCGTCGATGGCAGCGTTGACTTCATCGGCAGTGGCAAACGGGACCTTGGCCAGCACTTGTTGGGTGGCCGGGTTGACGATGTCTTGCCACTCGGTGGTCTTGGATTCGACCCACTCGCCGTTGATCAGCAACTTGACCTGTTGCACGGAAATATCGGCAGATGCGTTCATGTGGTCTCCAGAATCTTGTAGTTATGCAGAGAACCAAGGCGTTGAATCGCCTTGAAGAATGAGGCGTTCGGACTGTTTTTGGAGTATAGATGTGCAAACTTCTAATAAGAACGCACATAAAAGCCGGTCCAATATGCAAAAAAACATCACCTCTCTAGGCGCCCTGAACTGGGATGACCTGAAGTTTTTCCTCGAAGTGGCGCGCACCCGCAAGGCCAGCGTGGCCGCCAAGCGCCTGGCGGTGGACTACACCACCGTGTCGCGGCGCATCAGTTCACTGGAAGTGTCGCTCGGTACGTTGCTGTTCGAAAAATCCCGGACCAACGGCTTCGTGCTCACCACCGAGGGCCAGCGTTTGCTCGGCTACGCGGAGTCCATCGAAAGCACCCTGCACATGGCCTGCGAACAAGTCTCCGGCTCCGGCGTGGCGCTGTCCGGCCATGTGCGCATGGGCTGCACAGAAGGGTTCGGTAGCTTCTTCGTCACCCCGCAGTTGAGCCATTTCGTCGACACTTATCCCGCGATCTCGGTAGACATCCTGCCCCTGCCCCACTTCATCAGCCTGTCCAAGCGCGAAGCCGACATCGTCATCGCCCTGGAGCGCCCGGAACACGGGCCGTATGTGTGCTGCAAACTGTGCGACTACAAACTGCAGCTGTACGCCACCCAGGACTACCTCGACCAACACCCGCCAATCCGCAAACCTGCGGATTTGGCCGAGCATCCGTTTATCAGCTACGTGGATGACCTGGCCTTCAGCTCGGAGCTGCTGTACCTGGCCAACGTGGTGCCCGGCGCCAGCGCCAGCCTGCGCAGTACCAGCGTGATCGCGCAGTACGTGGCGGCGCAGCAGGGCCGGTCGATGGCGATATTGCCGTGTTTTCTGGCGGCGCAGGATCCGCGCTTGTTGCCGGTGCTGGGAGAGCAGATTGCGATTACGCGGCAGTTCTGGATGTATTGCCGGGAGGATTTGAGGAAGTTGAAACGGATTACGTTGTTGTGGGATTACATCAGGGAGGTGACTGAGCAGAATCAAGGGTTGTTGATGGGGCAGACGCGGGAGATGCGGTTTGCAGGCTGAATGTGGGAGCTAGCTTGCCTGCGATAGCGGTGTATCAGCAAAAGCTATATCTACCGATCAACCGCCATCGCAGGCAAGCCAGCTCCCACATATTGAATGCATTTCAGCTGGGGGAAGGTGAACCCGCTTAGTCTGCGATCACAACAATCGACACCCGGCGATTCTCGGTGCGGCCTGCTGTGGTCGTATTCGGCGCCACCGGCTCGCTGCTGCCCAAACCGCGCAGTTGGATGTTTTCTTCTTTCATACCCTCGCGGGTCAGCACCTTGCCCACGCTCTTGGCGCGGCGCAGGGACAGCGCCACGTTGTAGGGTTCTTTGCCCGAGGCGTCGGTGTGGCCGTCGACACGTACGCGCTCGATGCCCGCGCCTACCAGGGCCTGGCCGATGCGTTCGACGATGTCGGTGCTGGGTTTATTGAGGGTTTCGATGTCGCTGCCAAACAGGACCTTGCCGGACAGGCCGAAGGCCCAGCCCTCGTCGGTCAGCTCGAAGCCTTGCTGCTTGAGTACGGCGACTTGCGCCGGGGTGAGCCCCTTGGGCGGGGGCGTCTGGCAGCCGCTGAGGGCCAGGAAGGCGACGAGTAAGGAAATAAATAAAACGCGTGTGTTAGCGAACAAGGGAATCAACTCCTGTGTTGAACGTTGACGACGGGATGCTCCGACTCCGCCGTTTGCTGGCCGCCTGAAGACAGGCGTTTGGCCTGGTACATCGCCGCATCGGCGGCGTTGAGCAAGGTGCCGGGAGTGGCGCCATGATCGGGATAAATGGCAATGCCGATACTGAGGGAGGTCAACACCTGAGTACCCCCTGGCAGCGAAATCGGCACGTCCATGCTGGCAATGATTTTATCGGCGATGCGATGGGCGTCTTCGGCCTTGTGCAGCGGCGCCAGCAATACCGCAAATTCATCGCCGCCCAGGCGTGCCACCAGGTCATCCTCGCGCAGTTGCGCACGCACGCGATCGGCAACAGCCACTAACACGGCATCGCCAGCAGCGTGACCGAAGCTGTCGTTGATGTCTTTGAAGCGGTCGCTGTCGAGAAACAGCACCGCCACCCGCTCGTTGACCTTGGCGGCACTACGCAAGGCGCGAATAAGCCGGCCTTCGAAGAACGCGCGGTTGGGCAGGCCAGTGAGGCTGTCATGGCTGGCCTGGTGGGCCAGGGTTTCGTTTTCGCTTTGCAGGTGGCTCTGCCAGGCCTCCATCTCGCCGAGCAGGGCGTTGAAGTCGCTGCCCAGGCTGTCGAGTTCGGCGATCTGCGCCGAGGGTACGCGGCGGTCAAAGTCTCGCTCGCTGCGCGCGGCGTGAGCGACGGCGGCCAGGCGTTGCAGTGGCACGGTGATGCCATTTAACAGACGCCGCGACAAGTGCAAGGCCACCCAGGCGCTGAGGGCGGTGCAGATCAGAATCCCGATCAGGCCGCTGAGCAAGAAGCGCAACAGGCTGCCACCGTGGCCGACCAGATGGATGCTGCCGACGGTTTGCCCTTGGCGCAGAATCGGCTGGCTGATGGGCTGTTCGAGCAGGGCGTGCGCTATTTGCAACTCGACCCGTGACAACATGCCGGTTTCCGGGCGAACCCAGCGCGCCAGCAGCTTGCCGTTGATATCGAATACTTCTGCCTGGGCCACTTCTTCGGTGGAGGCGATCAGGCTCAGGGCTTCGGTGGCCGCCGCGCTGTCGTTGAACACTACAGCCGCTTCCACGGTGTAGTTGATGGAGCGGGCGATCAGGTGCAGGTTGTGCTCGGCGTAAACCCGCAGGGCAAGTACGCCGAGCAGGGTCAGGGACACACTGGCCAGGGTGACCGCCACCAGCGCCAGAATCATATGCCCGCGGGCAATCACCGAGCGCAGGGTCGGCCGCACTTTATCGCGGCTCATGAGCCAGGCGCTCGACGGCGAGACAACTGCAACACACTGGGATGGATACGCACGCCGCTGCGGGCGACGGAATCCAGGTTGACCTCGAACGACACCTGCTCATCGCTGACGCGCAGGCAGAACAGGCTGCCCACCGTGCACTGGTCGCCCCCTTCGCTAATGCTGAGTACAGGGTGGCCAATCAATGAGGTAAACAGGCGGTTGCGTTCGTCGGGGGTGATTTTGCCGATGTAGACGGCATCGCAGGCATTGACGATATCCGGATGATCGACCAGCAGGCGCCGTACCAGCACTGGACGACCGGTGGCCTGGGTCGTGCCTTTGACCAGGTCATCGGTGTACTGAGTCGGCCCCACAACACACAGCCGCAATTGCGCAGGCTCCACCGGCCATCGCGCATAACTGAGAATGCCCAGGACGACCTGGGTGACCGCCTGGGCGCGCTGCTCGGCGAGGCTCGGCGTCTGCGCCCAGACGCGCGGTGCGAGCAGGCACAGAACCGCCACCAGCAACATCCGTCTCCAGCTCAAACTGCGCTCTGTGGGCGAGACAGCCACGTTCATGCAGCACTTCTCTCAGGTATTTTCCAGGGTGATGCCGCAACGATAGCACAGCGGCGGGAAACCCCATGCCGCACGGCTGACACGAGGCCTACTATTTTTTCAGAAAAATCAGACATCTGAATCAGAAATATTTCATGACCTATCAGTCAGTTTTTCAGGCACGGCGTCCAACTCCAGCATCAACCCGCTCAAACGCTTGACCTTGCGCCGTACCGCCTCCTCAAACACCCCACCGCGGGGCTCGATCAAGCTGAACCAGCGCTTGGCGCGGGTAACACCGGTATAGATCAACTCCTTGGTCAACACCGGGTTCAAAGCGTCCGGAAGGATCAGCGCCGTATGGGTGAACTCCGAGCCCTGGGATTTGTGCACGGTCATCGCATACACGGTTTCAACATCATTCAAGCGGCTGGGCAGCACAAAACGTACGCCGCCCTGGCCATCGTTACGTGGGAAGGCCACCCGCAGCACGTGGGAGCCGCCCTCGTTTTCGGGCAATTTCAACGCGATACCGATGTCGCCGTTCATCAGGCCCAGGCCGTAATCGTTACGGGTCATCAGTACCGGACGACCTTCGTACCACTGCTCGTCGCCTTCGATCAGGCGTACTTTGCGCAGGGCCGCGGTGATGCGCTGATTCAACCCTTCAACGCCCCAAGGGCCTTTGCGCACCGCGCAGAGCAGTTGGAACGCATCGAAGGCTTGCAGCAACTGTTGCGCCCAATGCGTCCAGGCCGCGTCATCACGTGGCGTATCCAAGGGTGGACGTGCCGATTGCAGCAGATTCAGGTAGTAGCGATAGCCTTGGGCGCCGTCGCCCTGGCCGTCCAGCACCAGGCGCTCAAGGGCATAGTCATGCTCGCCCTTGAGGCTGACGCAAAACAGGTCGTCATGACGACCTGCGGCCAACAGCTGACGTGCCTGTTCGGCATTTTGCTGGTTGACCCAGCGCGCCAGCTGGCCGATGCCGCTGCCTTCGCCGAAACGACGTGAATAGCGCAGCATCACCACCTGCTGGGCCAGGGGATGGCTACCGTCGAGGTCTTCTTGCAGGCCGCTGGCACTGAGGTCTTCGCCGCTGACGGCTTGCAGCCATTGCCGAGTGTGCGGGCTGTACCAGCCGTCTTCGGCATCACGACACAAATCACCGAGTACCGCACCCGCTTCCACCGACGCCAATTGGTCCTTGTCGCCCAGCAATACCAGACGCGCATGGGATGGCAAGGCGTCGAGCAGGTTGGCCATCATTTCCAGGTCGATCATCGAGGCTTCATCCACCACCAGCACGTCCAACGGCAATGGATTACCGAGGTGATGCCGGAAGTGGCGAGTACCGGGACGACTGCCCAGCAGGCGGTGAACCGTGGTGACCTGCGTCGGGATTTTTTCCCGCACGCTGTCGGGCACTGTCAGCGACAGCACTTGCTGGCTGATGGATTCGGTCAGGCGCGCAGCGGCTTTACCGGTGGGCGCGGCCAGGCGAATGCGCAACGGGCTGCCGGACTCCACGGCGGGCGCCTGCAGCAACGCAAGCAGGCGCACTACGGTGGTGGTCTTGCCGGTGCCGGGGCCGCCGGTGACGATACTGAATGCGCCGCGGGTAGCCAGCGCACAGGCAAGTTTTTGCCAATCAATCACCCCATCCGGCGCCGGTTGGTCGAACAGGCGGTTGAGGCGTTGTGGCAAATCGGCAGCTGCGGGCTCCACGCTCGCGAGGCGCAGGCGCAGGGCGCGATCGATACGTCGCTCGTAGGTCCAGTAGCGGCGCAGGTACAGGCGTTTGCCGGACAACACCAATGGCCGGCTCTGGGCCACGTCGCTGCCATCGACCGCCAGCGCGACCAGTGGGCTGCCCGCCAGGGCATGGCACCAATGGGCACCGTCCAGGCCGTGCAGCAACTGCGACGGCAGCAGCATGGCGCCGGTGTGCAGGTCGCCTTCGGGCGGCAAAGACAGGGCGAAGTCCGGCGTCTTGAGGGTTTCGAACAGGTCCAGGCAGACGTGGCCATGGCCCAGTTGATGGCTGGTCAACGCGGCCGCCAGCAGCACCAAGGGATCGGCCTGGGCATCAAGCTCGTGCAGGAAGCCGACGAAGGCTTTGTCCAGGGCCCGCAACCAGCCACGCTCGACCCAACGCTCAAGCAACTGCACCAGGTCAGTGGCGTGACTCAGCGGTGCCAGCTCCTCCAGCGGTAACGGCGACAGGCTCATAGCAACACTCCTTGTTCCCAGACGGGCTCGACCTTGGGCGCAATTGGCTTGCCCTGGAACAACAGGTCCAGGCTTTCGATCAGCTCACGGGGCGGCCGGGTGAAATACGCCCCCTGGCTCACCGACTGAGTGCCACGCAGGAACAGGTACAAGGCGCCGCCGACGTGCTGGTCGTAGTCATAATCGGGCAGGCGTGCCTTGAGCTGGCGATGCAGGGCCAGCAGGTAAAGTACGTATTGCAGGTCGTACCGATGCTCAAGGATCGACTGCTCCATGGCTTGCTGGGTGTAGGCCGAATCGTCGGGGCCGAGCCAGTTGGATTTGTAGTCCGCCACGTAGTAGCGCCCCTCGTGTTCGAACGTCAGGTCGATAAATCCCTTGAACATGCCGTTGAGCAGCACCGGCTCCGCGGCCACACGGGAAACGCCGCCGTGGGTGTGCCGGCACACCAGCTTGTCGAGGGCGAGCACATCGACTGTGTGACTGGCGAACCAGAACTCCATTTCAATCTGGTACTGCTCAAGACCGCTGAGGGTCACGTGGTCGTTGTACAGCGGCAACGGCGTTTGCAACAGATGCCCCAGCCAGCCGCTGAGGGTGACGATCCAGCCTTCCCAATTGCGGCGGTTACAGCGTGCGCCCACGGCCTTTTCAATGGCCTCGGGCGTCACGTTGAAACCCTCTTCACCGGCCCACTCCAACAAGCCGTGGAGGAAGGTGCCTGGATTAGGCCCGCGTGGGAAACGGTGAATATCACCGCCGGACGCCACCACTTCCCGTGGTGCATCGGGGTCGAGGCGTTCGTCATCGAACAGCTTCTGGGCCTGCGGGCTTTCCGGCGCTTCGAGGCTGGCGGCGCTCATGCTGTCGCCAATGCGCAAGGCACTGTAGGAGGCAATCCACCAGTTTTCCGCAGCCTTGCGTTTGGGCAGCAATGGCGCAAGCAACGTCGCTTCATTGCGCGGCGGGTGAAACAGGATGTCCTGGATATCCGGCACAAGGCCATAACGGATGGCCAGGCAACCTTCCTGTAAATCCAGCAACCAGCGCGCCAGGCCGGTGGACTCGCCCAACGACGTCCCGCCCCCCAGCAAATACCCCAATGCCGACAGGTGCAAGACCGAGCTGCTGTTATTTCCGCGCTTGAGGTCGGCAATGCCCAGCCAGCACGCGTGTTTGGCGCGGGTCAAGGCCACGTAGAACAAACGCAGGTCTTCGGCCAGGCGCTCGTCATCGGCTTGGGCGATCAGCTCGGCCGTTGGCCGCAGGCTCACTTGGGACTTGCCGTGTTCATCGTGGTAATGCAGCGGCAAGCGACTGCCATCCACCGGTTTGGCCGAGCAGATGAAGGGCAAGAACACCAGGTCGTATTCCAGGCCCTTGGATTTGTGGATGGTCACCACCTTGACCAGTTGCTCATCGCTTTCCAGACGCAGGATCTGTTCTTCACCGGCCTGGCCCGACAGTGCCAGGTGATCGGCCAAGTGGCGGATCAACGCCTGTTCACCATCGAGTTCCGACGCGGCTTGTTGCAGCAACTCACTGAGGTGCAACAAGTTGGTCAGCACGCGCTCGCCATCACTGCGGGCGATAAGGGTTTGAGGCAGCTTGAAGTCGTGGAGCAGGCGACGCAGCATCGGCAGCACGCCTTGGGTGCGCCAGATTGCGCGGTAGCCACGGAACTGCATCACGCGCGATTCCCACGCCAATTCGTCCTGGTTCAGACGCTCCAGTTCCGCCAGGGACAGGTTCAAGGTGACGCAGGCCAGGGCGGCGCGCAGCGGGCGCTCGACATCCGGCTCGGCGCAGGCCTTGAGCCAGGCCAGCAGGTCGTGAGCTTCCTGGGCGGCGAAAACCGAGTCCTTATCCGACAGGTACACACTGCGCACGCCACGGCTGGCCAACTCAGCGCGCACGGCCTGGGCTTCCTTGCCGTCGCGTACGAGGATGGCGATGTCTGACGGCAATACGCCCTTGAGGCTGCCCTCTTTTACAAAACCTGCTGTGCCTTGCTGCCCACCATTGAGCAACGCGACGATCTGTGTGGCGCAGGCCGCAGCCAAGTGCTGACGGTAAACCGCGGTGGAAATCGGCTGGTCGGTAGGCAGGTGCCACAGGTTCATGGCCGGCAACGGTTGGCCGTCAACCTGCAGGTGCTCGCTGCGGCCCTGGGACAGCACCGGGTGAAACGGCACCGGGTTCTCGCCGTTGGGCTCGCGGAACAGGAACGCACCACGGCCGGTTTCCGCACGCTGGAACACGTGGTTCACCGCTTCGACCATCGCATGGCTGGAGCGGAAGTTGGTGCCCAGGGTGTGATGGCGGCCGGTGGTGGACTGCCGGGCGCGCAGGTAGGTGTAGATGTCGGCACCGCGAAAGGCATAGATTGCCTGCTTGGGGTCGCCGATCAAGAACAGGCCACTGTCCAGGTGGTTTTCGTCGATGCGGTAGATGCTGTCGAAGATGCTGTATTGCACCGGGTCGGTGTCTTGAAATTCATCAATCAGCGCCACCGGGAATTGCTCACGGATCACACTGGCCAGGCGCTCGCCACCGTCTGCCTGAAGGGCCGCGTTGAGGCGGATCAGCATGTCGTCGAAGCCCATTTCAGCGCGGCGACGTTTCTCTTCTTCGAAGCGTTTACCCACCCAGCCAGCCGCATGTTGCAATACCGCGGCGTCGGGCGTTGGCAATGCATCGAGGCTGGCTTTGAGGCCGGCCATCGCCTCGATCCCCGGGTGCTGCGGCGGTTCGCCCTTCCAGGCTTCGGCCATGCCCTCGGGCGTCAGGCGCGTGAAGCCGGTACCGATGTCCAATTGCTCCAGGGTTTCATCGGCGGCCCAGGCACTGATCTTTTCGAACCAGGGTTCGAAGTAGCGCGCTTGCATCTTGCGCCCATCGACCGTTTTGGCGGCGACGGCTTGCAGGCAGATATCGCGCAGCTCGGCCGCCCATTGTTGCCAGGGTGCCTTGAGGGTCGTCAGCGCGGCGCGACGCTCTTGCAAACAAGCGTTGATCAGTTCGGCCGGCTCGCGACTTTCGTCGGTGGGCCGCTCGCTGCCGAACAGCGCACGCACCCTTGGCATCAGCGCCGCGGGGCCGCCCCAATTGTTGCGCACCCAGTTGAGCGCATCGTCGTGCATCGGGTAGCAGAACAATCGCCAGTAATCGCGCAGCACTTCGCCCAGCAGGTCGCTATGGTCAGTTTCCAGGGTCTGGGTGAACAGGCTGCCACTGTCGAACGCATGTTCACGCAACATGCGCTGGCACCAGCTGTGGATAGTCGAGACGGCGGCTTCATCCATCCATTGCGCGGCGATGTCCAGGCGGTTGGCGCAGGCCGGCCATTGCTGCGGAGCGTATTGCTCGCGCAGGTCGGCGATCAACGCATCGGGCTGTTCGATTTCGTCGCGAAAGAAGCGCGCAGCTTCGGCCAGGCGGATGCGGATGCGTTCACGCAGCTCCTTGGTGGCCGCATCGGTGAACGTGACGACGAGAATTTGCGGCGGCAGCAGTTCGCGGCCGAAGCCTGACTCATCACCACCATGGCCGAGCACCAGGCGCAGGTATAACGCGGAGATGGTGAAGGTCTTGCCAGTGCCGGCACTGGCTTCAATCAACTGGCTGCCTTTAAGCGGGAATGCCAGGGCCAAGGGTTTGCCGATCATGCGCTGGCCTCCGCGCTGGAAAGCGATCGCCATGGTGCGTTGATGAGCGGGCGATACAGGGTTTCGCACCAGCCTTCGAATTCCTCACTGGCGACCAACGCCGCGTAGTCGGGAAATTGCCGCGTGAGAGCAGGCGTTTCGCGGCGTTCGCCGTCAGTGGTGATGCCATCGCCTTCGTAAGCTTTGCTGGCCGCGGCTTGGGCCTTGGCGGGGTCAGTTTGGCCGAGCCAGGCGAAAGCGGTTTTTACTGCAACGGGCAGCGGTGTGCTCATACCGGTGTGCCAAGCCAGCAGCAGGTTGCCGAGGATTTCCTGGGCAGTAGGTTTATCCAACGGCTCGAGCAGCAAGGTGTCGTCACTTGCTACCAGGCCGGTACTCAATGGCAGGCCACAGGCGCAGGCCACCACATGGTTGACCCAGGGGCGGATCAAGCGATGCCACTTGCGTGTCTTGATCGAGCCAATGCTGTTGGGGATGGTGGTAACGCTTAACAGGCCGCCATCGCTGCGGCGATGCAAGCCGCTGATCCAGCCTTCCAACTGAATGCCTCGATACTCAAAACTGATAGGTTCAGCGCCGGTATGTGGGGTCGGCCACAGCGCCAGAAGCTGTTGATAGCGCTGCACCAGGTCAGGCAACGGCTCGATCAACTCCTTACGCAGGCACTCACCGAAACCGACCATCGGCAACAGGCCACTGCCCTGCAAACGCAGGGCTTGGGCGTTGAGGGCCTGGTCGAGGTGATCGGGGTGGGTCAGTGCAGCATTTAGCAGACTGTCGCTGAGGCTATAGCGCTGCAGTGCGTCGAGGACGAAGGGTTCTTCGTCAGCCAGAGGCACTTCTGCGGCTTCGAAGAATACTTTCAGACGCTGGCTGAAGAAATGTTTGACTGGGTTGCGCAAGAAGTCCTGCAACTGACCGAGGCTCAGGGGTTCTTCCTGTTGATGCTGCAGCAATACATTCGCTGGGGGCATGACATCCCGCGCTTCATGCAGCAATTGCCATTCGCGGGCGTAGCTGAACAGTGGATCGCCTTCATGGAAGTAGCGGGCGCTGAAGGGTTGGAGCGGGTGTTCCTGGGTCATTGCGTCGATCAGCGGCTTATCGCTGCCGGCGTGCTGCCAGCCGCTGGCGAGGTGGTCGCGCAACTGGCCGATCAATACCGAGGCAGGGCGATCGCTGTTATCGCGGATGCTGCGGCCAACCCAACTGATATAGAGCTGGTCGCGGGCCGAGAGCAGCGCTTCGAGCAGTAAGTAGCGGTCGTCTTCGCGGCGCGAACGGTCACCGGGACGGTAGTCGCTGCCCATCAGGTCGAAGTCCAGCGGCGGTTGTGCTCGTGGGTAGTCGCCGTCGTTCATGCCGAGCAGGCAGACCAGCTTGAACGGGATCGCACGCATGGGCATCAGGGTACAAAAATTGACAGCTCCGGCGAGAAAGCGCTGGGACAAGCGACCCTGATCCAATCCGGCCAGCCATGCCTCACGGACGACCGTAAGCGGTAACTCGTCCTGCAAGCCAACGGATTCGCAGGTTTCCAGCCAGGTCTCTCTCAGTTGCTCAAGCTGGCCCAAGAGGTAGTCATCGTGCTCGCTGCTGGGCAGGAAGAACAGCTGCATCAAGCGTTGCAATCGCTCGCCCCACACCCTGGGAGCAGCCGGTTGTGATAACGCCTGATGGGCATCATTCAAGGCATCGAGCAGGGCGACCAGCGGGCCGATCAATGCCGCATCGAGGCCGCCGATTTCGTCGTAGGGCTCAATACCTTCACAGGCCATGCCAGTGCCGACTGCATAGCCCAGCAACATACGGCGCAGGCCGAATCGCCAGCTGTTTTGTTCCAGATCTGTGGGTAGACCCAAACCGACACGTTGTTCGGCGTTCAGCCCCCAACGGATACCGGCGCCTTCGATCCAGCGATGCAGGGTGGGCAGGTCGCGCTCTTTGATAGCAAAACGCTCACGCAGGGCGGGAACGTCGAGCAGGTCGAGGATTTCACTGACGGGGAAACGACTGTCGGGAAGCTTGAGCAGATGTTCGACGGCGATCAGTAGAGGATCGCGGCCGCGTTGGCCTTGGTCTGTCAGGGTATAGGGGATGAAGCGTGGGTCATTTCGCTCAAGCTGGCCGAAGACCGCGCGGATGTGCGGCGCGTAGCTGTCGACGTCGGGAACCATGACGATGATGTCCCGAGGGCGCAACGTTGGATCGGCGCTGAAGCGTTGGAGCAATTGGTCGTGGAGGATTTCCACTTCGCGCTGGGCGCTGTGGGCGATGTGGAACCGGATGGACGTATCATGCTCCAGATCAACAGCGGGCCACAGTTCGCGGGTTTCATTCAGCGGGCGCAGTTCGAGGATATCGTCCTGGAGCTGGTTGAGCAGCGTGGTGGGTTCGCTGTCACTGAACAGATCGATGCGCCCATCGCGAAATGCGGCGCGGTAGCTGTTGGGGTCATCGTAGCTGTCCAACAAACTGATGTAATCACGGCCCTGCTTGCCCCAGGCTGCCAGTAGCGGATGGGCGTGCTGGTGCAAGGTTTGGGGATCGATAGTGACCGGCATACCGGCTTTGCGCGCCTGGCGCTTGTATTCATTACGCAGTAAATCCTTGTCGGCGACGATGTCGGACCAATGATGGCGGCAAGGGTTATGTACACAGAGCAGGACCTGGCTGAAACGGGCCAGGCCAGCGAGGGCTTCCAGTGCTTGGGCCGGCAGTGATGAAATGCCGAATACAATCACCCG
The DNA here is from genome assembly GCF_019891455.1 of Pseudomonas sp. P867. NCBI lineage: Bacteria > Pseudomonadati > Pseudomonadota > Gammaproteobacteria > Pseudomonadales > Pseudomonadaceae > Pseudomonas > Pseudomonas sp. P867. The sequence goes on from NZ_JAFLXB010000003.1 coordinate 512,051, forward strand.
GGAAGGCAAGCCGGGGGGCGCTTGCTCAAGGCTGTTGATGCGCTCGATGAAGCGCTGGTGAACGCCGGCTCGGCTTTCAGCCATGCCCTCCTCTCCTACATCCAGCAGCAGCGCACGCCATAACTCGGCTTGCCAGCAGTTGGCAGGGTTGAGGGGCTTGGATTCGCCTCGACCATTGCGCAGTTGGTGCCGACCTGCGGCCCAGTCTTCCAGCCAATCAGCGCGGTAGACCTGGTATTGGTCGAACAAATCGGCCAGGCGCTCGGCAAGTTGGTAGCGTTTACGCAGGTCGGTGTCTTGAGTCAGGAAGCGCTGTAGGGGCTCAAAATGCGGCTGGCCAATCAGTTCGGGTAACAGGCGCATAAGACGCCAGGTCAGCGGGGCTTTATCGAGCAGGGACTTGGGTGGAATTTCATCACGGCCCAGGACCATGCGGTAGAGCTGCCACATAAAGCTGCCAGGCAGTTGCACGTCGATTGCTGCGGCAATGCCGCAGCCGCCCATATCATCTTCTTGCGGATCTTCAGCCAAGGCCAGCTTGAGCCATTGGGCGATGCCGTTGCTTTGTACCAACGCGATTTCGTTTTCCAAAGGCGCCAGTGGATAACGGCGCATCCAGCTGACCACCAGGCTGCGCAGTTCGTCCAGGCGGTTGCCGTGAACCACCATGAATCCAGGGCTGAGGGACGTCGCGTCCGGCATAACGGCTTCCTTGGGAAAAGCAAAATCGAGGGGTGGACTTTAGCACTGTGGTGCATGGGGCGGACACAGCCTGACAGCCGTGCGCGGATAGAGTGGACACTTTTCGACCGCCCAAAACAAAACCCCTGTCTGCGTTAGCAAACAGGGGTTCTGGAATTTAATCTTGACGATGACCTACTCTCACATGGGGAAACCCCACACTACCATCGGCGATGCATCGTTTCACTGCTGAGTTCGGGATGGGATCAGGTGGTTCCAATGCTCTATGGTCGTCAAGAAATTCGGGTACTGAGTCGCGACCAGTTGGCCTCGCTTCAGCAAATTGGGTATGTGATAGTTTTCGGTGTTTTGTGAGCGTCGAACTTTCGGTTCATTGCGTCTTCACACACCGCAATCTGGTCTCTTTCGCTTTTCAGCTCAGAGCATGCAAATTGCTTGGGTGTTATATGGTCAAGCCTCACGGGCAATTAGTATTGGTTAGCTCAAC